>DATJMR010000114.1:0-3913 GCA_035508595.1 Dyella sp. | reverse complement strand
CTGCCGCGAGCAAGGAATCAGGAATGGAATCGCAGTTGTTCTTTCGTCTCGCCATCGCCAGCTTTATCGCCGCCACGGTACTGCTCGCAGGCTGTGCAACACCGTCGGCGCCCAATTTCCACGGAGCGTGGAAACCGGTTAATCGCTATGCGGCCTCGACCACCGCCATTCCCCTTGCCAGGGCTTACAACTTTTTCGCCACGCCGATGGACGACACGTTGAAGACCATGCTTTCGCGCTGGTGCAAAGACACCGGCATCAAGCTTTCTTATGACGTCGGCGCCGATTACACCCTGCCCGCAGCGGTGGCGCAGATAAATACTTCGGATATTTCTCTCGCTGTCTCGCAGCTCGCCGCCATCTATGCGCCGCAGGGCATCACCCTGGCCGCGAGCAGTTGGCAGATATCGGTAAGGGGGGCCGACGCCCCATCGCCCAAAGAGGTTTCAGCAGCCACAAATCCGGCGGGTAGCACGGGTGCAAGGAGTCAACGATGAAGAGAGACGTTGCTATGCGCGACAAGGGCGCTCATTGATGTTTGGCAAAAATTCCCACAGCCCAAAGATCGACGAAACCGTCGCAAAGTCGCTCAATTTCGAAGTGACCATTGCGGACATCGCACGGCGCAGCGAGCGCCGCGCCTGGTGGGTAGCGTTCTGCGCGATCGGCATGACGTTGATTCTCGCGGGAGGTTATTTCTTTTTGCTACCGCTCAAAGAAAAAGTGCCGTACCTGATCATGGCCGACGCGTATACCGGCACCAGTACGGTGGCCCGCCTCACCGACGGCTTTACGGATCAAAAGCTCAGCACCAGCGAAGCGATCAATCGAAGCCATGTCGCGCATTACGTTATGGCGCGCGAAACCTATGACGTGACCATGATGAAGCTGCACGACTGGAACACCGTCATGGCAATGTCCTCGCCGGCGTTGCAGCAGTCGTATCGTGCGCTTTACGCCGGCAACAATCCGGAAAGTCCGTACAGAGTCTACGGACCCGAAAAGGCCATCCGCATCAAGATCCTCAGCATCGTGCTGCTGGGCGGCGGCCCGGGAGTGGCGCCCAAAGGGGCAACGGTTCGCTTACAACGTAACCTCTACGACAAAAAGAACGGCCTGAGCCAGCCACTGGACAGCAAGATCGCCACGCTCGCATTCACCTACAAACCCGATCTGAAAATGGACGAGCAGGTGCGAATCGACAACCCCCTGGGTTTCCAGGCCACCGATTACCGCGTGGATAACGATTACACCACGGCCACACCCGCCGAAGTGACGGACACACCAACTCAGGCACAGGACGACTCGCAAACGCCCTCAACGGACAATGGCGCTGCGCAAGTCACAAGTGACACGCAAGCAGCCGTAACCGCTGAACCTCCGGCCATGCCCGAGCGCGATTCGCGCGTGCCACAAACCGGCGCGCAAGGAGCGCAGCGTCGATGAAATACGTAGCCAGAACACATGGATTCGCCGCGTTGTGCGCGATCGTGGCCTTGGCCGCACCGCCTGCGCGTGCACAAGTCATACAACAGTATATCTACCAGCCCGATCACATCTATCCAGTACGCGCGGGTCTGGGTATCACTACCCAGATCGAACTCAGTCCCAACGAGAAAATCCTCGACTACAGCACGGGTTTCAGCAACGGCTGGGAGCTGATTCGTCGCGACAACGTCTTCTATCTCAAACCGAAGAACGTCGATGTGGACACCAACATGATGATCCGCACGGCGACGCACGCCTACATCTTCGAATTGAAAGTGGTCGCCACCGACTGGAAATCGCTCGATCAGGCCAAGCGCGACGGCGTGCAGTACAAAATCAGCTTCCTCTACCCGACCGACACGCGTTTCACCAATGAGGCGAAGAAAGCTACCGATGCGCAGGAACTCAATACCTCGCTAGTGCCCGGTCGAAGTTACAACTTCAACTACGACTTCGCCACGCGCAACGGCAAGGATGCCCCATGGCTTATCCCCGTAAGCGTCTACGACGATGGACGGTTCACGTACATCAAGATGGGCGACATGAAGCAGTTTCCTACCGGGAATTTTCCCACGATGTACATGCGTGAGCGCGCAAACAGCGAAGACTCGGTCGTCAACACCACCGTGGAAGGCAACACCATCGTCGTCCATGGCACTTACCCCTTTCTGGTGATTCGTCACGGCAAGTACGTCGTGGGTCTGCGCAGGAACATCAAGTCGTGAGCGCAAATATGCCCCCCCATTCGCCTGGCCAGCCGCCGAATCATGACCATGACGATGGCAACAATCCCTATGCGGATCGTTATCGCCAAGCGGCAATGCCCGATCTGGACGCCAGCACGCCGCAACTGCGCGCGGGTGATCTTCGGCGCATGAATCGCAGGGCGTTGCTCTTTCTTGCCGCGATCGCGATGCTGGTGCTGTGCGCCGCATTTTGGGTGATGAACCTGGCATCCCAGCGCAATGCACCCAAACCCAAAGCGCGCGAAGAACGGCTCATGGTCACGCCCCCGCCGCCCAGCATGCCGGCGATGCCCGAGCCTCTTAAGCAAACACGGGCGCCGATTCCGTTGGCATCCACACCGCCCTTGCCCGATCCGCGGGCCACGCCGCCGCCGATGCCCGACGACGCGCCACGCAAGCCCACGCTGGTCGAGCGGCGCATTGCGGGTAACGAAACCGGCGACACGACGATCGGCAACCAGGCACAGGCCACCACACCGTCACAAAACTCCGACGCCACCAGCGCGCAGCAACTAATCAATCCGGACACGCTGATGTTGCGCGGCACCTACATCCGCTGCGTGCTCGAAACACGCATCGTCACGGACATCCCCGGGTTCACCTCCTGTGTGGTCACCGAGCCTGTGTACTCGTTCACCGGACACAAACTGCTTTTGCCGAAAGGCTCCAAAGTGCTGGGCAAATACGACACCGTGCCCAATGGACCGCGCGTGGCCGTGATCTGGGATCGCATCGTTACGCCGACCGGCATCGACGTGAACATGGCCAGCCCCGGTGTCGACAACCTCGGTGGTGCGGGGCATCCCGGCTACTACAACGCGCATTGGGGTACGCGCATCAGCTCGGCTTTGCTTATCAGCCTGCTGAGCGATGCCTTCAAGTACGAAGCCGCGGTGCACGGGCCTTCTCAAACCACCATCAGCAATGGCGTCGTCACCCAGACACCGTTCGAACGCAACACCGCGCAAACCGTGCAGGAGCTGGCCAACCAGGCCGTGCGGCGTTCCGCCAACATGCCGCCGACAGTCACGATCAACCAAGGCACAGTGCTCAACATCTACGTCGCCAAGGACGTGGATTTCAGCGGCGTCGTTGCGCGCTTCTGAATGGAGATCAGTCATGGACGATAACCGCATCGACGAGGTGTCCAACGACTTTCTGGATTACCAGTACGACGTGCTGGGCATTCGGGACTTCATGGCATCCCCTGATGTCACCGAAATCTGCATCAACCGCCCCGGCGAGCTGTATCTGGAAAGCCGCGGCGGTTGGCAGCGCGTGGATGTTCCATCGCTCACTTTCGAACGAGCTCGCCAATTCTGCACGGCGGTAGTGAACGAGAGCAACACCGGTCAGCGCATTACGGATGCCGATCCTGTGGTGTCGCTTACCTTCCCCACCGGCCAGCGCGCGCAATTCGTGATTCCGCCCGCCTGCGACGCGGGCAAGGTGTCGATCACCATTCGCCTTCCTTCCAAGCACACCAAGACGCTTTCGCAATATCAGGAAGACGGCTTTTTCGAGCAAATTCTCGAAGGTTCGCACGGTCTCACCCAGCAGGACAGCGAGCTGCTCGAGCTGCGCACAGAGCGCCGCTATGCCGACTTCTTTCGAAAGGCGGTACTGAGCAAGAAAAACATCGTGGTATCCGGCGCCACCGGCAGCGGCAAAACCACCTT
>DATJMR010000113.1:0-8839 GCA_035508595.1 Dyella sp. | reverse complement strand
GCACGTTGGGAAGCAGCACGAGCTACTCCACCGTCAATGGCAATACGTACAGCGAAGACACCGTCACCGGCATCAGCACGCGTAAATCCACGCAGAACATTGTCCGAAGCACCAGCACCATCACATCGAGTACCTCCACCGACACCATCGGCATGACCGATACGACGTCTTTCATCGGACAGAGCAGCGGCACGTCGGTAACCGGGCTGGCTTCGCAAATCGGTATGACCGGTGTGCGCGCCGACGTTTCGGTGACGGGAGCCTCAACCGGTACGTCGGTCACCGGTATCTCGCAGGCCACATCCGTCACCGGCAGCAGCGAGGTCACATCGCTCACGGGCAGTAACGAACAGACCAATCTCACGGGTTCCAACCTCAGCACGTCGCTCACCGGCAGTTCGATCCAAACCAGCATCACCGGCGTCAGCGTGGACACCGGCATCGTCGGCAGCAGCACGCGGCTCAACGTCACCGGCAGCAGTACCGGTATCAGCGTTACCGGCGAATCGACCGAAGTAAGTGTTACCGGAACGGAAACCCGCGTGGGCGTGCATGGTCAATCCACCACGGTGGACATCACCGGCGCCGGTGCGTCGGTCACCATCGCCGGCGCGCGGGCGTCGCTGGAAATCGTGGGCGTGAACCTCTCGATTCCAACCATCTACATTTACGTATGAGGCGTGCATGAAGATCATCAAACCCATGACGCTTGGGCTGATGCATCGCCCTTACCTTTGGCAGGGGCGTCATCGGCTGCTGGTGGCGACGTTGCAATTTTTCGCCTTGGGCGGACGCGTCGACGCATTGCTACGCGACAATCTGCAATGGCGCAAAGTGATGGCCGCACTACCGTCCGGTCGGCCGCTGGACGAACTCATGCCCAAAGCGCGCGGCGAAGTGTTGTTGGCCGGCAGCGCTTATGCGGCGCGCGGCCTGGCGACCACGGAGCAGATGGTGCGTCTGCAATTGGGCGCGGTCGACAAGCGTCTTCGCGTGGTGGGCGATCGCGAATGGAAGTATGGCCTGTTGCCGCTGCTGCAGATCACGCCGCCGGTTCCCTTCACGAGCATGCCGCTCACGTGGAGTCGCGCTTTCGGCGGCGCACGTCATGCAGCCAACCCCGACGGCTGCGGTTATCTGAGCAATCCCTTCGCTGCGTTTGTCGGACGCAACGAGGGGCGCATGCCGAACGTGGAAGATCCGCAACAACCGGTGCGATATCCGCATCGCCGTTATGCGCCGATAGGTTTGGGCTCGATCGACGTGGGCTGGTTGCCGCGACGACGCTGGATCGGCACTTACGGTCGGCGTTGGCAGGCGGAAGCCTTTCCCGGGCTTGCCGACGACACGCATGCGGAATTCTTCAACACCGCGCCGCTGGACCAGCGCATCGCCGGCTATTTCCAGGGCGGTGAGGCGTATCGATTGGAAGGCCTGCATCCGCACTTGCCGATGATCGAAGGCTGGCTGCCGGAGTTTCGCCCGCGCGCGTTCGTCCATCGCAAAGGCACGCCCGCGGATGCGCTGGACGAACTGAAACTGTCCTTCGACACCGTGTGGTTTTTCCCCGACGTCGAGCTGGGCGTCGCCATTCATCGTGGCGAGGTGGATGTGGATGACAGTCTGGCCTTGGATATCGAAGCGGTGATGGTCGGCTACGAGCATGCTGCCGATGTGCCGCGCTCTTTGTCGCATTACGGCGAAGTGCTCGCGTTGCGCTTGAACCGCGATACCGCCGCACGGCATGTGTTCAACGAGGCTCAGCTCACGCCCGAGGCGGATGCGGCGGCGCGCGCCGCGCGTCGTCTGGAGGACGAGCAGGAACAAGATCAACGCAAAGCGGCCCGCGATCTGCGCAACGCTACGTTGGCCGCCGAATTCGAAGCGGCTAGCGGCATGTCGCCGCCACCGTCGCCCGAGCCTGTCTTGCCAGCATTGTCGGTTCCTTCCAAAGCAGCCATTTTGCGCGGCGATTTCGACCTGGGTCCTTTGCTTGACAGCGCCGAGCAATTGGCCAAGCAGGCGAGCGAGCACGCGCAAGCACTGCGCGAGCAAGCCGCTGCGCAATGCGCCCAATTGCCCAAGCCGCCGGCTGCGCCCACCGACATCGTCGAGCCGCGCGCGGCGCCGGCAGATGGCTCAAATAGCCTGCTCAATACGTTGGCCGAATTCAGCGCATTGTTGTCGTTGCCGCCTGTATCGATCGCCTCGCTGCAGGATCTGCAGCGCCGCGCACGGTTGGCGGCACCGACCGTCACCGCACCCAATCTGCCGTTGACAGCGGAAGCGGCGGCGGCCATCGGCCATTGGGTATTGCTGCGCGTGCGCGAAGGCGCATCGCTGCACGGCTGCGATCTGGCCGGCGCCAACCTGCGCGGCGCGGTGTTGTCGGGTGCGGATTTACGCGGCGCGTTGCTGGAGGCGTCCGATCTCAGCGGCGCCCAGCTCGACGGCGCGGACCTCAGCGAAGTGGCCCTGACCGGTGCCACGATGGACAAGGCCTATTGCGCCATGGCGCGTTTCGATGGCGCCAACCTGGCCAACACGCACGCGCACGATGCGATATTCCACAGTGCGAGCTTCCATGGCGTGCAGGCCACGGATGCAGATTGGCAACGCGCCGATTTGGCAAGCGCGCAGTTCGATCAATGGATGGCGCCCAATATCGCGCTCACAGGCGCCAACCTGGAGCACACCACGCTGAACGATTGCGTGCTACTGCATGCCAAGGCCGATGCGAGCCGCTGGTCGCATACATCCTGGCAACGCACGGTGGCGTTGGGTTCCAGCTTAAGCGACAGCGAGTGGAAGGACGCCAACCTGAATCGCTGTGTATTGATGGAGTGCCGCCTTACCGACAGCCGCTGGACCGGCGCGTCGCTGACGCGCGTGCAAGCGGGCGGTGGCGCCGACTGGAGCCGTGCCGATTTGCAGCGCGTGGCGGCCGACCACAGTAGTTGGCGCGACGGAACGCTCGCCGATGCGAACTTGACCGAAGGCGAGTTCCGCGAATGTGATTTCAGCGGTACCCGCCTTCACGGTGCCGTGCTCGAACATGGTCTGTTTTACCGGTCGCTGTTCATGGGCGGCGTGTTGACGGCCTGCCACGCAGAATCGGCCGATTTCTTTCAAGCCATGTGCCGTCGCGCCGATTTTCGCGCCGCCGACTTGCAGGGCGCGAATTTCGTGCAAGCCGAATGTACCGAGGCCCGCTTCGAAAACGCGCGGCTGGAAGGCGTACGCATCGAACCCGGACGGAGACTGCGCGGATGATGCAGTGGAGCGACATCCTGCATCTGCAGCAACTGGGCCGCCCCGTGCACAACGTGGACCTTGGGTCGCTGGATGGTTGCGCAAGGCACATCGAGAATCTGGTTTTCAGCGGTGTGACGTGGCGCGATGCGGCATTGCGCGGCAGCAATCTGAGCGGCGTCACCTTCGTCGATTGCGATTTTCGCGGCGCCGATATGCGCGGGATGGCGCTGCAACTATGCAGTTTTACTCGCTGCAATCTGAGTCAATCCCGCGGGGCGGGCATGAAGGGTTCGCAGATAGCCCTGACCGGTTGCGATGTATCGCGTAGCGATTGGCAGGGCAGCGCGTTGGCGTTGAGCGCATTCAATCAGTGCGACCTGAAACACATCAATCTTGCCACGTCGGCGTGGCAGCGCACGGTGGTTGCGCAATCGCAGCTTGCGGGGGCGGTGCTTGCCCATGCCGTCTTGGACCAATGCGTTTTTACCGATATCGATTTTCGCGGCGTGGCTATCGATCACCTGCAGGCGTCGGCTTCGGTGTTGCGCAAGGCGTGTTTCGACGGAATGGACCTGCGCACGGTCAAACTGTCGCGATGCATGCTTGAGGAAGCAAGTTTTATCCAGGCCAACTTGCAGGGCGTAGACCTGCGTCAGGCCAATTGCCGGCAATCGAATTGGTTGCGTGCCGATCTGCGCAACGCCGATATTTCCGGTGCGTTGATGCTCGAGGCCATCTTTGAGGACGTCGATGCCACCGAAGCCGTTTGCGAAGGCACGATCCTGCAAGGCGCTACGCTGCGTCGGGCCGTTTTCGACCGCGTACGCGCGACGGGCAGCGTGTGGGATCACGCTCAATTGATTGACGTGGGCTTCCATCGCGCCGATCTCAGCTATGCGCGCTTCGATCACGCCGGCGGCGGCGCCGTCAATCTGCATCGAGCCAACCTGGCGCACAGCAGCTGGCACAACAGCCGGTTTTCCGCCCTGGACATGCATAGGGCCAAGCGTACCCGTATGCGTGGTACTTCACTTGCGCGCCTGAATGCCGAGGCGCGATCCCTTTCTTTGGAGACACGATGATGTTCGCCACCAGCCGACGCAGCTTTAATCGCAACACGCCGCAATTGTCCGAGGCGGTCATTCACGAAGCGCTGGACGGTCATGTCTGGCGACTGGAAGACGGCCGGGCCGCGCGCCAAGCTACATCGTGCGTGGTGACGCCCGAACCGGGCGATCGCGTGTTGTTGGTGTGCATGGCCGACGACAGCCGCTACGTGTTGCATGTGTTGTCCCGTCAGGAACGCCGCGGCGCGACCTTGAACGTGCCGGGCGCGGAGCGTTTGTCGATCCGTCAGGAAAACATCGACATGTCGGCGTCGCAGACGATCGCCTTGCGCGCGGCCGGCGAGATGGAGCTGACGGCCGTGCAGGGGCCGTTATCGCTCAATGCACGCAATATTTTCGCCAGTGCGGCCGATTCGCTCGTGCACACGGCATGTCATTACGTGGGACAGGTCGAGCAGTTTCTGTTGCATGCGCGCCAACTTTTACGCCTGCACGGCGAGCAAACACTGGTCACGGCACGGCAGGATGCCAAGATCGATGCCGAACGCATCAGCCTGGGTTGAGCACGATGTTTGTCAACACCAACCTGGGCGTGCTCGATCTTGCTTTTCCGGACGTATGTTTCGTGCCGGTGCTGGGCGTGCCGGTGCCCGTGCCGTTTCCAAACATCGCGTTGTCGTTCACGGATATTCCCGCACAGTTCCAGGTCATCGTCGGCGGCGGGCTGGCCGAGAACCTGGTGACGATCGGTGCGATCAGCAATGGCGATCAGGCCGGTGCGGAGGGTGGTGTGGTCTCGCATCTGATCATGGGGCAATTCCGCTCGCTGCTTGGTAGCTTCAAAGTTTTCATGGGCTGCATTCCTTGCACGCACATGCTCGGTATCGTGGGTCAGAACGGTTTGTTGCCCAACACGGTGGGCATTTCGCTGTCGCCCGCGCAGGTGACCGTGATGGTGTTCAGTTGATGCGCCCGCGTACTGCCACCTTGAAGATCATCGTGCTGGCCGCACTGGTGCTGATGCTGGCCGGATGCAGCGCCATGTCCAATCTGTTGCCCTGGCATACCAAGACCGCCAGCGTGTCCCGGGTGCGCGTGGCTGCACCGCCCGGCGCCAATCTCAACTCCGCGACCATGCTGGATCTGGTGTTCGTCTACGACACCGCCAGCACCGGCATGTTGCCGAAAACCGGGCCCGAATGGTTTGCGCAGAAAGCAGCGCTGCAAAACGGTTTGGCGGGCACGATCGACGTGGTGTCGCTGCAGGTGCCCCCGGCCATGGTGATCGATCCGGTGAGCTTGCCCAAACGGGCCAGCAAAGCGCTGGTCGTGTACGGCTTCGCCAACTACCAGAGTCCGGATGGACAGGCACGCCTGGATCTCACGCGATTCCGCCACGCGGTGATCTGGCTGGGTTCCACGCAAATTTCCGTTACCGAACAATGAGGCCGTCATGAGCGCAGTCGCCGACAACTTGCCTACGGTGCCCGAAGCGGTTTCATGGTCGGAGGGCATGCTGCTTTCGCCGCAACATTTCCAGCAGAACGATATCTATTGGAATGCTTTGGTGCGCCATCAGATGTCGATGCTTCAACCCTATTATTGGGGCGTGCTGTCGCTGAGCATTAAAGCCGAAGCGCTGGGACGCAAATGCGTGGAAGTGGAAAGCTTGCGTTGCGTTATGCATGACGGCCTGATCATCGAATATCCCGGCCACTTCGGTTCGCAGGAACTAAAAGTGCAGATCAACGACGAAGATTTCGACGGTCAAGACAAGGTAGTCGTGCAATTGAGCGTGCCCATTCGCGGCAAAGGCGCGGCCAGCGGCATCGGCGACATGCAACGCTACGTGACCGTGACCGGCAACCTCGAAACCGATGAGAACACCGGCAAGGACGAAATCGAAGTCGAGCGCATGCGCCCGAAGATCAGTTTGATCAAAGGCAAGTCGGTGGCGGCTTGCTATTGCGCCTTGCCCTTGTTGGAAGTCAGCGGCGGATCGGGCGGCCTGCGGATTACGCCTTACCATCCGCCCATGTTGCGGTTGAGCGCCAGCGCATTCCAGGGCGAGGCTTCGCTCAGGCAGACGCTCAAGCTGTTGTCGGGCGAACTTTGGCGCAAATATCGCGAATTGCTCGGCGTGCGCGTGGACGATCGCGGCGAACCGCGCTACGACGGCGAATCGAATATGCAGATCGTGGCCGCACGCTATCTGGTGATGGGCCTGCCGCGCTTCGATGTCATGCTGCAAAACGATGCGTCGCATCCTTACGACTTGTATGTGGCGTTGTCCGAACTGGTGGGTTTTGTTGCCGCGACGCCGGGTGCGCCGCAGCCGCCGTCGATGAAGGCCTTCGAACACGGCGATTGCATGCCGCAGTTCCAGGAAGCGATCAATTATGTGCGTACGCAGCTGGCGCGCATGAACGCGGACTACCGGATCATCGAATTCGAAAAAGTAGGCGCGTCCGGTTTCCTCTGCCAGTTGCCTGGCGGTATTGACACCAGCAGTCTGTTGATCGAACTGCGACCGCGTGCGGGCGAGGGTGCCCAGACGCTGGGGCGTTGGATCGACAACGCGCACGTGGCCTCGAAAGAGCTGATTTATCTGCTTGTGCAGCGCCGCTATCCCGGCGCCACGGTGCATCCGGCCAGCGACGCCACGGTAGCGGCGATGAATCTGCGCAAGGGTGCCTTTGTGTACGAAATCGCCAACGGCCACATTCATGCCGACGACAACACGCAACGACCGCTGATCACCGAAGGGCGCACGCTCATGATTCTGGGTGAGCCGGACGATCATGTGCCGGCCGCGATCAGCTTGTACTTGCCGCGTCGTGCGCCGCGATCCGGTTCCGCCGGTACGGGTTAGGCGCGCATATGGCCGATCCTTCGCGCAGCTTCCTGCTCGGCTGCTTTGCCGGCTTCTACGAAGAAGTGGCCAGGATCAAGCTCGCCGCTCATAGCGGCGGGCTCGTGCGCTTGTTGCAGCCTGATGCTCCGCATGAGCAGATCGAGCCGCATGACCTTGCCGAGCGCGTGGCCAAGCGTCTGATCGACGTGCTGGAAGGTCAGCAGCGCATGGTCGCGGCGGCCACGCCGGCGGAACAAAAAGCATACCGGGATACGCGCTACGTCATGGTGGCGTTGGCGGACGAGATCTTCATTCTCAACTTGCAATGGCCGGCGGCGAACCATTGGCCCGAGCACTTGCTGGAGTACACGTTCTACCGCACGCGTATCGCGGGTCGGCAATTCTTTACGTATGTGCAGAACCTGATCGACAGCCGCGACCGCTCCCAACTGGATGCCGATTTCGCCGCCGTGCTGCTGCTTTCCATGCAGCTCGGGTTTCAAGGCATGTACCGCGGGGGCAAGGACGGGCGCGATGCGCTGCGAGCGTTGCGCGGCAAGCTCTATCCGATCGCCAACCAGACGCAGCGCGCCGGCAACACGCATATGTTCCCGCAGGCTTACGAATACACGGTGGTTTCCAACCACGACAATACGCGAGTCGCGCTGGCGCCGTGGTTGCGCGCGGTGGCGTACGGATCGCTTGTTTATCTGCTGGTGTCCTCGATCGTGTGGCTGGTGTTGACTTGGTCGCTGCTGCGGGTCATCAAGGAGGCCATGTGAGCGCGGTGGCATCGACGCGTATCGACCTGCGAGACGGTGCCGACGTGTCGGGATCCGGTGCGCATGCTGCTGTCGTGTCGCGGGAGCCGAGGCGAAGATCATGAGCGCGTTCGCCGCATGCCTGGTGCTGGCCGCGATCGCCTTCGTGCTGATCGTTTGGCTGCTATGGCGCGCGCGCACCACCAAGGCGCCCGCCGCGGCTAGCAAGCCCGCGGCGAATGCCGGCAAGTGGCGCTGGATCAATCTGCGCGACCGCCTGCGACGCGCCTATCAGAGCGTCGATCGCGCCTTGCGCTACGTGGCAGCGCGCAAGGATTGGCGCTACCGCAGCACATGGCTGTTGCTGATGGGTTTTCCTGGTGACGGCAAAAGCAGCCTCGCGGCATCGGTTCCCGTGGATCTGCGCCGTTTGCCGCGACAGGGCGATCGATCGCATGAAGATTTTCTGCGCGCGGCAGTTTCCCATTCCGACTGGCTGTTCCTTGAAAAGGGAATGCTTGTCGATCCTGTCGGCGTGTTTGGCGAACCTGATCAGAAAAAGAACGGTCAGCCCGGCGATTTGCTTTGGCGCGACATGCTTGCCGATTTCGACAGCCTTCGACCGGATCGCGCGCTCGATGGGGTGGTATGGGTGGTCTCGGCGGCACGTCTGCTTCGTGCCGACCAAGCCGAACGCGCGGCGCTGGGCCGTTACGCGTTTGCGCGCATCAACGATCTGCAAGCGGCGTTCGGCTTTGCGCTGCCGGTGTACGTAGTGATCAGCCAATGCGATGCGGTGCAGGGTTTCACGGCGTTCTGGTCCGCACAGCAGGACGCGTTGCGCACGCAGATGGCCGGTTGGTCCAGCCCTACCATCGACGACAACGGGCTGCCGTCCGAAT
>DATJMR010000112.1:0-4113 GCA_035508595.1 Dyella sp. | reverse complement strand
AGGAGCGGCTCGCATTAATGGAGGAATAACTGCGCGCGTGTGTTGAACAGCACGCTGGCGCGAGTAAATCCCTGGCTATAACTCGTCTGTTCGTCGATTCGCGTTGCAACGCTTCCTACCGGCTACCTGGGTTAGGATAGGGATCGAGATGTCCACGCGCCGCGCTTTCCTCCAGTCGATTGCCGTTTCCTCCATCGGACTCGCTGCTCCCGCGCCGTTCCCCAGCCGGAGGCCACCGTTGGCGAAGCGGAAATTCGTCAGCGAGGCCGTCGAGGCCAAGATTAGCGACGTGAGCAAGTCCATCGCCGACCCGGTACTCGCCTGGCTGTTTCAAAACTGCTTCCCCAACACGCTCGATACTACCGTACGCACCGGTGTACTCGACGGAAAGCCGGATACCTTTGTCGTCACCGGCGACATCAACGCCATGTGGTTGCGCGACTCCACCGCGCAGGTGTGGCCTTATTTGCCTTTAGCCAGAGATGATCGAAAGCTGAAGGCGCTCATCGAGGGAGTCGTGCGACGCCAGACGCGTTCGATCCTGATCGATCCGTACGCCAACGCCTTCAACTTCGGCCCTAGCGGTAGCGAGTGGGCCAAGGACCTCACTCAAATGAAGCCGGAATTACACGAACGCAAATGGGAGATCGATTCTCTGTGCTACCCGGTCCGGCTGGCACATGGGTACTGGAAGCAGACCGGCGATGCGTCATGCTTCGATGTGCGTTGGCGAGAAGCGGCACGTCTCGTCGTCCGAACATTTCGCGAACAGCAACGCCTGCAAAATCGGGGACCTTATCACTTCCAGCGCATCACCGCAGTCCCCGGCGACTCCCTTCCGCAAGAGGGCTACGGCAATCCGACCAGACCGTGTGGTTTGATCCACAGCGGGTTCCGTCCCTCGGATGACGCCTGCACTTTTCCGTTCCTGATCCCCTCGAACCTGTTCGCGATCACGGCGCTCGACCAGCTGCACGAGATTCACACGACGGAACTGCACGATGCGGCCGCCGCCAGCGACTGTGCCGACCTCGCCCGCCAGGTCCGTGAAGCACTCGTCAAGCATGCTACCGCGAGCAAGGCGGAGTACGGTGAAATCTATGCATACGAGGTTGATGGCTACGGCAATCAACTCTTCCAGGACGACGCGAACGTCCCCAGCCTGATCGCGTTACCATACTTGGGCTGCTGCAAGTTCGACGACCCGCTCTACCAGCGTACCCGCAGGTTCGTGTTGAGCGGCGACAACCCGTATTTCTATCGCGGCAAAGCAGCGGCCGGACTCGGCAGTCCGCACTCGGGGCTGAACATGATCTGGCCCCTGGGGATCATCACACGGGCGTTGACGAGTCAGGATGAAATGGAAATCGGCTCCTGTCTGGCGACCCTGAAAGCGACCCATGCCGACACCGGTTTCATGCACGAGTCTTTCCAGAAAGATGACGCGCGAAAATACACGCGGGCCTGGTTTGCATGGGCCAACACCTTGTTCGGCGAACTGATCCTCTACGTACACACGCGATATCCTCGACTATTGGCAGATCGCATCGTTCAGCAAAGTCCTGTGTGAGAGTCGCGTTGTAGCAGATATCGCGCCGCCTGGGTCCGGCCCGGGGCGCGTCCAACCGGAAGATAAGGCACGCGTCAACGCACGGGCGATACGCCAAACGC
The DNA here is from genome assembly GCA_035508595.1 of Dyella sp. Lineage (GTDB taxonomy): Bacteria > Pseudomonadota > Gammaproteobacteria > Xanthomonadales > Rhodanobacteraceae > Dyella_B. The sequence goes on along the minus strand of DATJMR010000112.1, from coordinate 2,442 downwards.
ATGGCGAGGGTATAGACCTCTTCGCCGCTGGCGCATCTTGGCACCCAGGCGCGCACCGTGTACTGATCGGGCTTGGTTTTGGGCAGCTCCGGCAGCACCTGGTTGCACAGCAGGTCGAACGCTCCTGGTGCGGCGACTGCCGTGTGGCAGTTTTGGCACCATTCCTTTTCTTCCCCGCGGCGCGTTTCGCGGCAGCCAGCGGATCCGCACGCTTGGCATTACTGCCCGGCTTCGTTATGTTGGCCTGCCTGGCTGGATCTTTGCGTTTGGCCAGCAGTTTATCCTGGACGATCCCATTGCAAGCAGTGTACGCCCGTTCCGCATCCAGGGGAATCGAGCAGGTATGGCTGGGTCGGCGCCGGCTAACCCGCCTCCACCGATGCGGCCTTCTCAGCCTCAGCCGGCTTGGCCTTCGGCAGCTTGAAGTACCCGACCACGCCGGTGACGGCCAGCATCGCGGCACTTCCATAATAGAGGTTCGGAATCCCAATTTTTTCTGCCACCGGACCGGCCACGAACATCGAAATCACCTGCGACCCCGCCACCATCGACATCAGGCAGCTCATCACTCGCCCCAATAGTTCGTGCGGCGTTTCGTGCTGGATCAGGGTCGTCGCCGTGATGAAAATCGCCGAAGCGCACAGGCCCAAGGTGAACATTCCCGCCGCGGTCGATCCCATCGTGCCGAACGCCGCCGTGATCAATACCGCGATCCCCATTCCGCCCAAACCATACACCACCAGGTCCTGCTGCGGGATGTGCCGCGCGAATCTCGTGAGCAACTGCGTCCCGATGATCATGCCGATACCGATCAAGGTATTCAGCACCCCGAAGGCCGCCGACGTTGAGTGCAGCACGTCGCGCACGTAGATCGAGAGCAGCGCGCCGAAACATCGCATCGCGAACATTCCCGCCGTCATTGAGACAATAACAAACGAAATCGTCGCGTGCTTGAAGATGAAGCCGAAACCCAGTCGCATCGAGTCGAGCACAGCGCTCGATTCCGTGCGTGTCGCTTGCCGCTCGATCGTCAGCGTCGCTACCAGGGCCGCCGAAAAGAAGAAACTGAAGCTGTCGTACAGGAAACAGGAGTTCGCGCCCGCAAGCTGCACCAGCTCTCCGGCGACGCTCGGGGCCACGATCATGGATCCCTGCTGCGCCTGCGACATCAATCCATTCACTGCCATCAGTCCCGCCAGCGGGGCCAGCGCACGCACCGCTACCGATTGCGCCGGTACGAAGAAGGCGGAGACCACGCTCATCGTGAACAGGATGGCGTAGATCGCGTACAGGTCATGCACGAACACCAACCCCAGCACCAGCACGCCGCGGATCAGGTCGCTGGCGATCAAGGTCCGCTTCAAGTGCCAGCGGTCCACAAATACGCCGGCCAACGGGCTGACGATCGCGAGCGGTGCCATGAACGATACCAGCACCAGGGCTACCTGCGTCGCCGTACCGTGCAGCTGAAACGTCACCACCGCGATGATCGCGAACACGGCCAGGAAGTCCCCGAACACGCTGACAATCTGCGCGATCCACAGCCGCCGCACCGGTCGAAGCCGTAAGACGTCGCTAAAAGATAGAGGTGTCCCTGTGGTGGCCATACGTGTGAGAGTCCCCTTTCAAAAGCGTTGTAAGGCGATATCGATTCTTCGCGGACGAACCGGGCCCGCGAAATCCCGTGCTGCTCTTCTTTTATTTAGACTAATCGAACCGGGTTGCGAAATCGAGCCTTGGCGCCCTCCCAAGTTGGACTATATCGATCTTATTATCAATTTGTTAGACTTCTCGCCGGGCGGCCTGCTATCCTGGAATTGACCTTCCTCGCGTGTAATGCCGCTTTCAATGCCACCGGGCCACCCGGGGCCACCTGAAATTTCCGATAATACGGCATGCGTCTTATCCTGCTCGCTCTGCTTTTGGCCTGCGCCAGCCTGCGCGCGGCCGGGCCGGTCTATGTGGTCCTGTGGTTCGATACCGAAGACTACGTGGAGCAGGCGGCGGACGATGCCGCTTTGCGCATTGCCCGTGACCTGACCGGCCTGGGTGTCGGCGCCACTTTCAAAGTCGTTGCCGAGAAGGCCCGCACCCTCGATCGGCGCGGACGGCGCGACGTGCTTGATGCGATAGCGCTGCACGATATCGGCTACCATTCCAACTTCCATAGTCAGCAGCCCACGCCGGCCCTCTACCTGCGGGACCTCGGCTATGTGGAAGGCGCGGCCGAATTCGAGCGCCGCGAACGTCCGGGCATGCTCGATCTGGCTCGCATCTTCGGTGTTTTGCCAAGCTGCTACGGCCAGCCCGGCAACTCGTGGGCGCCGCAAACCAACACTGCGCTGCGTCGGATGGGCATCCCTGTTTATCTGGATGAAGGCACGCACGTGGGGCTGAACAATCAGCCGTTCTGGTATGGCGGCCTACTGTACATATCCAATA
>DATJMR010000111.1:0-38839 GCA_035508595.1 Dyella sp. | reverse complement strand
ACCGCGCTGGAACCCTCTGAAAATGTGATTCCCGCAAACGGGAAAATCGTGGAGCGTCATCAGGCGATTTCAACCAGCGAGAGTCTGGAAAATCCTGCTTGATGAACACGCGTTGTTTCGTGTGTCATGGCCGGTTTTTTTCCCGAAGCTTCACGGCTGCTGCCCTAGCATCCCAAATACAGGGGATTTTGTAGTCAGGGGATCACAGAGGTTATTTCGTATGAACGTAGTGCAGTTAGTGCGTCGCGTGAGCGCGACGTTCTCCTTGGCCGTTGCCGGTTTAGGCGTGGCGGCCTACGCAACCAGTATCCAAGCAGCCGAACAGGCGCCAAGTGGTTCGATTTTGTATTCGCAGACTCACGTTGACACTAACGATAGCCCCAATGGCACGGCACTCTATCGAGCACCGGCAGCAGGAGGCACCGTCACCACGCTGCTGCCGTTAACCCTCGGTACGCTGGACCTTGGCGCACGTTGGTCCCCGAATGGCGGCGACATTGTCTTCGAGCGTGTTGCAACGGCGGATTGGTTTACCGAATCGGAAATCTACCGCATGAATCGCCATGGCGGGATGGTCCAGCAAATGACCGTCGGCAAGAGTCGCCACCAGCTTCCGGTATGGGGCCCAAGCGGATGGATTGCCTTTATCGACGGAGGTGTGGATACCAATCAGTGTCTGGCGATGGTCAGGCCCAATGGCGACGATCAGCATGTGTTGTTCTGTCCTGGACCGATGGACGCCGTGTTTCAGGTGCCGCAGTGGTCGCTCGACGGTCGCAAGCTATTTGTCGAGGTTCACTATTACGGTGTCGTAGGCGTGAATCCGCCCGCCTATTCGGACGTTTACCGCGTCGACGTCGCCAGCGGCAAGGCCACGCGGATCTCTCATCTGAATATCGGCGATGTCGCGCATCTGGCGATTTCGCCGGACGGCACGCATGGCGTTTACGCGTGGGATGCCACCTCTGCCATGGAAATCGTGAATTTCACCAACGGCAAAACGCAGGGTTCGGAATACGGCAGTCTTTACGGCGTTTCGCCGGCGTGGTCGCACGATAGCCGGTACATTGCATTCGCCAATAACGTCGACGTTCCAGGCTCCAGCTACGGCACATTCGGTGCCGTGTTTGTGATGACGGCTGGCGGCAGCACGCTCCGCCAGATCACTACGCATCCTGTTGCCTTCGAATATAACTATCCCGTGGCTTGGTCCGAAGATGAGACGCATATTTTGCTCAACCGTATTCGCTACATTATCCAGGGCCCGCAGGAAGGCGAATATCAATCGGTGAATCTCCTTGATATCGGAACACAGGCGATTTCCACGGTAACGGACAATGGCACCGCCGACGAGGGTGCGTGGCAGCAGCGGTAGTTGCCGCCGACGTTTCAGGTACGGCGAGAAAATTGAGACGCGATCGGAGAAGGAATCAGCGTAGGTCGCGATGACCAAGCGCTGGTTCCTTTTCCTTATCCGGCGCCGGTGATCGGCCGCCCAAACGCGGCAAGGCGTTTCTGAGTTTCTGAGCGAAATGATTCGTCACGCTGACAAATGGCCGCCCAATCTCTGCAAGAGAATGTGAGCACAAACGCGTTTTGCTAACGCGACAGTTAATCCCATCGGCTTGCAGCTTTTCATGCAGCGGGTAACGCAGTCTGCGATTTACTGAACCGGGTATGCCATCTGGCACTGTATATAAGCCAGCTGCGCAGATACCGTAGTGAACGAGGCTCCGTGTTTCCCCAACGACAACGCCATGTGCTTTTTTGCATCCGTTAAATACGCCGGTGCCAGAGACGGTTATGCCTCAAAAAAATACTTGTCGTACCACGCTCGTGTTTGTTGCAGGTCTGTTCCTGGTTTTATCGATCATTTGCGATGACGCGCGCGCCAAATTGATATTCCCGGCCGATTCGCTCGACGCCAATCTCAATACCGATGTGCCCGCTTGCCATCGGTATGACGGACTGCAGCCGCAAGGCACCACCAATCCCACCATCAGCACGTGCGAAACCGTGGCGCCGGAGTTGGGTAAATTTCGTTCGGAACTGGCTGAAAACGGCTGGCTGATCCAGGGCGGAGTTTTCGTGGGCGGTACGTTCGACGTGTTGAACCACGGAGCTCGCCCTCAGCTTTATATCGGGCAGGATCCCACGTATCGGGCCAACACGTTTATCTATGTCACCTACGACTTGTCCCGGGTTGGCTTTGCGGGAGCGGCGCAGTTGGTATTCAACGCGAATGTGCAGGCGTTCTCGTATAAGGGAGAAAATCCCACTGGTTTCGCCATCAACAGCCTTTACGTCAACCAGCGTTTCGATGATGGGCGGCAGCAGGTGCAATACGGTTTTGACGAACTGGGCAATCAGTTTTACGGATTTTCCCTGGGTACGAGTTCGACCGCGTCGCCGGCAGGTGTCGGCAGCTCCATTCCTTACGAAGTCGGATTCATCTTCAATAAGACCGCGCCGGAAATCAATCTGCGCCTGGCGTCGCCAAGCAAACATTTTTACGAGCGTTTCGGCATCACTCGCAGTGTGGATCCGCAAGGCCCGCAGGCGGATTGGGATGCCAACAATTTCTGGGGATTGAAATGGCACATACCCAACGCCCAGGCGCTCTATATCAATGAGCTGGGTTACCAAACCGATGCCCAGCCCCAGCAGCGCATGATGTGGGTACGCCAAGGGGTGATCTACAACCAAAGTCGATTCCCTGACTTTCACGGCGGATACGCGGATGGCAACTACGCCTATTACCTGGTCGGCGACTATCAACTGGTCCAGACCGATAGCGCGCAGCCGTTCCGCGGGTTTTATATCAATACGAAAGCGGACTATGCGCCGCCCGACCGAAACGTCTATGCGGGGGATATTGGCGCAACGTTCTATGTATTGGGGCCTTTCGAGCGGCCGTACGACGCGTTTGCCTTGAGCTATACCTTCAATCGATTGAGCAAATCCTTTCAGCACATGCGGCAGGCGGGCGGTTTCAGCGCGGTGGATTTCAGCCGCAACTACGCGCTGTCGTATGTCTATCGCTTAGGCCGGGGTGTCTATTTTTCCAACCAGCTCAGCTATACCGTCAATCCCATTCCGACACCGAAGCAGCTTGCTTCTTTAACGTGGACGACGTCGCTGTCGTTGTCTTACTGAGTTCCATAGCTGACAAGTGGCCGACGCGTTTCCAGGGTATTGCGGGTCGCCCGGGTGTACGCCGGGCGACCCGCGAGGACATTCAAGCGCCGCCAAAAAGCGCAATCGCTTGCTCATTGAAGCCGTTGACGAAACCGTGTTCTTCCGGACCGACATTGGAACGGAACGGTTTAGCGGCTTCGACCAGTATTTCGTCCGCATCGGTACCGAGCACTTCGATCGTCTCGGCCGTAAATTGATCCAGCGGCATGGCTTGTTCGGCCTCCTGGCTGTTCAAGAGCTCGGTGCGCACCCATGGCGGCGCGATTTCAAGCACGCGGACACCGGTACCGCGCAGCATGAAACGTTGCGAAAGCACGTACGAATGAAGCGCCGCTTTGGTCGACGAATAAATGCCGCTGACGGCCAGCGGTACGAAAGCCAGCACGGAACTCGTGTAGGCGATCACGGCATCGTTCTTGGTCTTGAGATGCTCGATCAGCGCAGAGGTCATGCGAATCGGGCCAAGCAGATTCGTGGTGACGGTCGAGGTCAATAGGGCGTCGTCGATCTTTGTGCCGACCGTGTCGATTTGCATCACGCCGGCGTTGTTGATCAGAACGTTTAGCTCGGGGTGATTGTTGATGAGGGTTTTCGCCGCATGGTCGATGCTGGCCGGATCGGTGATATCCAATTCGATCGCTTCCATGCCGGGATTGGCGGCAACCACGGCATCGAGGTGGCTGCGTCGACGGCCGGCAATAATGACTTTGTTGCCGCGCTTGTGCAGTGCTTCGGCAAGTGCGCGGCCAATACCCGAGCCGCCGCCGGTAATAAAGATAGTGTTGCCGTTGAGTTTCATGAAGGTTCTCCGTGGAGGGATTCAAGTGGGAAAGCGGCTGCCGAATACGGGCAATTCACTTTTGAATACGGGTTGCGTGGCTTCGTCTCGCAATGCGTTTCGGTGCTGGGTTTGACTGCTCGACCATAACAATGGTGATCACCATTGACATGAGATAGAATGGCAGCGTCTCGAATCATTGTCAATGGTGATCGCCATTGTGATTTAAGGGGCTTAAGCAGGCCGCAACGCAGGAGTAGGCATATGGGCGTTTCGAAGCAGCAAGCTATTGAAAATAAAAAGGCTATCGTCGCCGCAGCGGAAAAGCTTTTCCGCGAGCGCGGGGTGGCCGCGGTGGGTTTGGCGGAGTTGACCAAGGCGGCGGGCTTTACCCAAGGCGGGTTCTACAATCACTTCAAATCGAAGGACGACTTGGTCGCCGCCGTGATGGAGAGGGCCATGGAAGGTGGCGCGGTCCAACTCATCGCCAGTCTCGAAGCGTCCAAGCGTGCGCCGGCCAACCCCATGAAGCGGCATATCGATTGGTATTTGTCGCCGGATCATTGCGCGGATATCGAGACGGGCTGCCCGTTGACCGCGTTCGCGGGCGACGTGCGTCGACTCGGCAAGGAAGCGCAGCAATCCTATGCGCACGGGCTGTCGTTGAATTTCGATCAGATGGCCGCCGTGGTCGACGGCAAAAATTCGCGCGAAAAAAGAAAAAAGGCCATCGCGCTTTTCAGTCAAATGGTCGGCGCATTGTTGCTTTCGCGCGCGGTTGCCGAAGCCGACCCGGTTCTCGCCGAGGAGATATTGAAGCATGGGCGCCAGCAATTGTTGCAGGCCACCGATACCTGAATTCGAAGAGGGAAATAGGGCGCTTTAATCAAACCGGCGCCTACTTAACGCGGCAAGTAGGCCTGGCCGCGAAGAGGGCGATGCGCGCGATTTCGCAGGCTGCTGCCGCGGAACAAATTGTTGACCGCGACCGCTTCACGCCCCACCATGCGACGACGGTACGGACCGAATCAGGGGCGGTCGCGAAAGGGATGTTCCAGGCGCTAGGCGCCTTCGCGTTCAATCTGTGCAGATTCGCTGCTGGAGGCGTTATGCCTGTCTTCGGCGAATCTGGCTGCCCTGTGTTTGTGCGTAAGAGCGTGTGGCCATGGGCATCATATTTTCAGGGACAGCTATGAACGGTGAGAGACGAATCGTCGCGGGCAGGACATCCATAAAGATGTTGCGTTTAGGCTGCCTTATTGTTGGCAGCTTGTTGGCAAGCCAGGCGTGGGCCGACAAATGCCAATTGGCACGTTACGGCACCTTGCCGGTGGAAATAGAAGGCGGCCGCGCGACGACCGTGGTGAAGATCAATGGAAGCGACACACGCTTCATTATCGACACGGGCGCTTTCTTTAACACTATGTCCTACGCCAACGCATCCTCGCTTGGGCTAAAGCTGCGGCCTTTACCGAATGATTTTCGCATCACCGGTATCGGCGGCGCGGCGGATGCGCAGTTCACACGCGTAAAGGAATTCGGCATCCTCGATACGACGCTCAAGAATATCGATTTCATCGTCGGCGGTAGCGATGCGGGTTCGGGGTTGCTCGGTGCGAACCTGCTCGATTTCGCCGATGTGGAAATCGATTTTGCCCACGGCAAATTGAGTTTGTTCAAGGTGGATGGCTGCGATAACGAGTCGTTGACGTATTGGTCTACCGGGCATGATTTCTTCATGGCCGATCTCGAACGGTCAGACGAACGATTCGACCAGCGCACGTTTATCAATGTGACGATCAACGGCAAGAAAGTACAGGCAGTGCTCGATTCGGGGGCTCCCGCTACGTTGCTGACCCGTCGCGCCGCCGAGCGGGCCGGCCTCGATCTCAATGCGCCCGGTGTGAGGAAGGGCAGTGCGTCCGGCATCGGCGCAAAGCTGGTCAAAACGTGGATCGTGCCGGTCGATTCCTTCTCGGTCGGCACGGAAACCATCCAGCACAGCGAGATGGAAGTCATCGACGGAAACATTGGTTATGGCGGCACCGACATGCTGCTTGGCTTGGATTATCTCCTCGCCCATCACATGTTCATCGCCAATAGCAAAAGAAAAGCGTATTTCACCTATAACGGTGGACGCGTATTTGCCTATGCGGCTGCGCCGGGCGACGGCGATAAATCCGGCGGCGGCGCTTCGGGCAACAACGATGCGGCGCCCAAGACCGCGCCCGATTACGCATTGCGTGGCGAAGCCGATCTGTCGCGTGGCGAACCGCAGACTGCCATTGCCGATTTGAACGAAGCGATTCGCCTGGCGCCCGACCAAGCTGACTATTACGTCGCCCGCGCAAGAGCCTTTGGGACGGCTAAGCAATTCGACGCGGCGCTCACCGATTTGAACAAGGCCCTGAGCCTCGATCCAAAAAACTTTGAAGGCTTGTTGCTGCGAGCCACGCTTCGCTTCTCGCACAAGGATAATGCGGGTGCACTCGCCGACGTGACGGCGGCAAGCGCGTTGGCGCCTGCCGGATCGGCGCAGGCGCGTTCGGTCGCCGCCCTGTACATTCAGCTCGGCCAAGCCGCTTCGGCGTTGCCGCTGCTCGACGATTGGATTCGCCTGCATAGCCGCGACGCTCAACTCGGCCTCGTGCTCAACGAGCGCTGTTGGGCACGCGGCCTGAGCAACCAGCTGCTCGACGACGCGTTGCACGATTGCAATAAAGCGATCAGACGCGACGGCAACGTCGCCGCCTACCTCGACAGTCTCGGCCTCGTGGAGCTGCGGCTTGGACACTATCCCGAGTCGATCAAGGCTTACGAGCAAGCCGTTGCGGGAAATCCGCGTTCCGCATGGTCGCGCTACGGGCTCGGTTTGGCGAAAATCCGCAGCGGACAAACCGACGCAGGCAAAGCCGATCTGGTCGCGGCCCACGCACTCGATCCGGATATCGAGGCCCGTGCCGCCAGGTACGGTTTGAGCGCTGGGGGGCCGTAAGCCGCGCCGGCGAAAAATTTTGCGCGGATGAGCGATGACCGTTTTCGGGCCAAGGAGGGCCTATCTCCCACGCGCAAGCCTGGGCGGGTAATATGCGAGATGCTGACCGTTCTTTAAGAGCCTGCCGGTTATGAGTCTGCCCATTATCAGCAGCACCCAGTCGCCATCGGTGAGCGGTCTTTTTGTAAGCCGCTACGGCCATTACAAAAAAGACCCGAGCCTGCCGCGGCCCTCGATACCCGCCGTATCGTCGGACTCTTCGGCGGCGGAGCCGCTGGCGTCGGCTGTTGCGGCGGCATTGACGCAACTAGGGCTGATCCCCTATGCCGGCACGACGGGCTCGGATAACACTGCCACTGAAAGCGATGCGTTATCCACGCTGGCTTCGCTGCGGCAGAATGCGTCACCGCCGATACAGCAGTACAGAAACATGGCGTTGGCATCGTCTAGTCTGGCGCAGGCGTTGAGCGTCAGTGCGAACGGTATGTCGCCAACGGCCAATGGGTCCGGTCAATTGACCACGGTGTTTCAAAATCTCTGGACGTCGCTGGGTTCGTCGCGCGGTGTGACCGCCAACACTACCTCGGACGGCACCATGCCAAGCCTGCCATCGTTTCTGGATACGCTTGCACGTCACTTCAGCGAAAGCGGCATCAGCGGCCTTCGCGGCGTGTTCGTCGACACGGTGGTGTGATGGCGTGTTATTGGCGTTTGCGCAGTGGATCGAGCAGCGACTTCAATCCGTTGTGATCGAGCTCAAGCATCAACGCCAGCAGGTTGCCCAGATCGCCCGGCGGAAAACCGTTGCGGACAAACCAGGCCAGATAGGCGCCGGGTAAATCGGCGATCAAGCGGCCCTGATACTTGCCGTACGGCATGGTGACGGTGACCAGGCGCTGCAGATCTTCCGGTTTCATGTTGCGTGACTCAGGATCGATAAACGAGCGCCTCAGTATGACAGCATCGCCCCAAGCACCGCTTTTTATTGTCAGCACGGGTCGCTCCGGCTCGACGATGCTGTCCGACCTGCTCGCGCTGCATCCGGATGTTTTGAGTCTCTCGGAGCTGTTCAACGCGCTGCATCCGCTGGCGTTCCGACAAGATCCCATCGATGGCCCGGCTTTTTGGAAAGTGTTGAGCGAGCCGCGCCCTCGCCATACGGCGTGGCTTCGCCTTATGGAACGTGGCCTTGTTATCGACGAGTTTCGTTATCCGGCGACTTCCACGTTGCGTTTCCGCGAGACGGGCATTCCACCGCTGTTGGCGATGACGCTTCCGCCGCTGGCGGAAGACCCGGACGGATTGCACGATGCGCTGGGTGTTTTTGTGCGATCGCTGCCGGAAGACCGGCTTCACCGGCAATATCTGCGGGTTTTTCAATGGCTATGCGGAAGGCTCGGCCGCCGGTTTTGGTGCGAGCGGTCGGGTGCTTCGCTCGGTCTCGTCCATCCTTTGTCGCACTTTTTTCCTGATGCGAAATTCATTCACGTCTTTCGCGACGGTCGCGAATTCGCCGTTTCGGCAAACCGATTTGCGCCGATGCGGATGGGCATGATCGGCGCCCTTTTCAAGCAACGTTTCGGTGAGGCGCCGTATCTCTCTGCGACGTATCAAGCGCCTTCGGACCTGCCGTCGGCATGGCGTGGGCTTGTGCCCGAGAGTTTCGATGTCGATGTTTTTCAGCGCTTCGAACTTCCTATCGATCGCATCGGTTTGGCATGGTCGGAGATGATTGCAGTAGGCCTCAATCTGCTGGAGAAACAGCCCGCCGAGCGCGTACTTCACGTGCGGTACGAATCGATGCTCGCCGCACCGCAAGCCGAACTTCAGCGCATTGTTCGCTTTATGGACCCGGCCCTGGACGATGCTGCGTGGCTCGCTCAAGCCGCCGCACGCGTGCGAAGGAATCCATTGAAGTGGATTGACCTGCCTGCAGACGAGCGTGCGCGTTTGGAGCTTGCTTGCGCGCCAGGCATGGAGTTGCTTAGTCGCCTCGTGTGAATCGCAGGACGGTTATCTCTCGGGCGAGGGTGCGGCTTTTTGCATCGCGAATCGGCAGTCTCGTCAGACGGTAAGAGGAGCGTCGATGCGCCGGATGGATCAGCGCCGCGTCGCCAATATACCGTCCAAGGCAAGCTGCGCTTTAAACCCCGCTTTTTCCAATCGCTTCGCCACTTCGCGTGGCACATCCCGATCGCTGGTGAGTTTGTTCGGGTTGCCGGTGTAGTGAAACAAGAGGCCGGTACGGCGCAATACGCGTGCCAATTGATCGTAGAGCGCCTGCGAATAGAGTTCGCCGGCGATGCCAAAGCGCGGCGGATCGTGCAGCAGCGCATCGACGCTGGCATCGGGAATATGCGTGATCGATTGCGACACATCAGCGTGAATAAGCTGCAGACGGCCGCCGCTGGCAGTCGCATCCGGATCCGGCGACCACGGGTTGAGCGTGCGCAGCCACAACACATCGGGATTCTTTTCGAACGATTGAATGCGCGCCACGCCTGCTTCCAGACAACACGCCGCGAAGTAACCCAGGCCGCCGCAGGTATCCAGCACCACCTTGCCGCGCGGTTCCACGAGAGCCACCTTGCGGCGCGCGTCATCCAGCGGCGATTCCTTTGAGGTGGGCAGCATCTTGATGCCGTCGATCTCGAACGTGGGCGCGCCCCATTCCGTGGGAACCAGTTTGATGAGCGAGCCTGAAAAACGGGAGATCGGCGAAAACTCGTCGTCATCCCAATAGTAAATCGTACGGTCTTTCAACGTGTGCGGATAAGGATAGTGCTGGCCTTGCCATTGCCACGTATCGGCGTGCAGTGTCGCGATGGCGTTTGATCGGCCCAGATCCAGCGACCCGTTCCATTCGCTGGCGGCGTCGCGCGCGGCTAGCAATATCTCAGCGACAGGGCGCGTGAGCAGGGGGCCGGAATAATGCGGCACGATGGGAAATCTCCTTAAGGAAAAGCCGGCGTTATGTTTGCGCTGACACCAGCGCTCATATTACAGGCTGGCCATTCGCACATGTTCAAAGGTATGAACATCCGACACGGTAAATACGGCCAATATCAAGCCGTTGCCGGTATGGTTTTTGAAGGTGGTTTGGCAGCACGGCTCGGCATGACCTAAAAACCGGTAGTCCGCAGAGGGGTTTCTCTGGTAATAAAGGGCGAGAAGGGCATCAAGTCCGCCGTCTTCGTTTCGCCGTTCGAAGGAGGCTCCATGAGCGCTAGTCCAGCGGCTGTATCCGGACCTATCCAGCATGTGTTCGTGTTGATGCTGGAAAACCGGTCGTTCGATCACTTGTTCGCGCTGTCGGGTATTCCCGGTATTGTCGCGGCCACTTCCGCGAATACGAATAAGGTTGGCGCCGCCGTTTATGCATTCGGTGGCGGCGCGCCCGATCAAATGCCTAGCGACCCGGGTCATGAATTCACCGACGTGCTGGAACAGCTCTGCGGTGCGGGTGTTCGCTTTCAGGCGGGGCAGGCGTATCCGCCCATCGATAATTCCGGTTTCGCTGCAAACTACGCCACCGCCACGAGCGAAGGCGCGCCGCCGTCGTCGGCCGATATCGGCAAGATCATGCTTGGCATCGATGCGCGCAAGCAGGCGCCTTCGCTGTATCTATTGGCGACAGAGTTTGTGCTTTGCGATGGTTGGCACGCGTCACTGCCGGGGCCAACCTGGCCTAACCGCTATTTTCTGCATGGCGCCTCGTCGGCAGGCTTGGACCACTCGCCAACGTCCATGGAAATGGATGGTTGGTCGGTATTCGACGGTTTTGCTTACCCTAAAGGTTCCATCTTCGATGCGCTGGGCGATGGGAATTATCGCCTTTATCAGGACGGAACAGGATCGCTGTTAGGGCGTGTGCCGCAGGTGGCCTCGCTCAAAGGCATTAGCTTTTTCGATGTCGACGATCTATCTCACTTCCAAGACGATCTTCAAGCGGATTATACCGCGCGCTACACCTTTATCGAGCCGGGTTATGGCGACATCGTGCACGATACGTTCGAGGGCGGCAGCTCGCATCATCCTTTGGACGGTTTAAGTGGCGGTGATCAGCTCGCCGCCCGCGTCTACAACGCCATCCGCAACTCACCGTTGTGGGAAAGCAGCATGCTGGTGATTCTCTACGACGAGCACGGCGGCTTTTATGACTGTGTCAAACCGGGCGCTGCAATGCCGCCAAACGACGGCGCTTCGCCCACGTTGAACACATGTGGATTTCAATTCGATGTGTATGGTGTGCGGGTTCCGGCAATTGTCGTATCGCCGTGGGTGACGCGAGGTCAGGTCGATCACACGGAGTATGACCATAGCTCGGTGCTTGCGACCATCGAGCGCTTGTTCGGGTTGTCAGCGTTGACAGACCGCGATCGTGCCGCCAATGATCTGCGTTCGTTGATCACAACCACCTGTCGTACCGATTGTCCGCAGAGGGTCGGATCATGATCCAGTCTCCCGCGCCGGATCCGCGCGACAACGAACCCTTGCGCGACGGCACCAGCTTGATGGCCTTTCTGCATATTTTGAGAAAAGCTCATACGGCCCTGGTCGGCCAAGAGAAAGCGCACCTGCGCTTCCATGAAATGCATACACGCGGTCACGCTAAGCAATACATCGAGGAGCTGATGCCGATGTTGTTGCGGGAGCGGGAGAACCATCGTCAACGATACAGGCGGAAAAAAGGCTGAAGCACTTTTTCGATCGTCTTGCGATGTTTCGGTAAAATAGGGAGGTTATTTTGTTCTACAGGAAGCACGCAGCATGTCCAGCCTGGGATCATTGCCAGGTTTCGAAACGGGTGAGCCCACGGACCGACTCTTTCTCGCCATTTTTCCCGATACGCCACACGCCGCCCGGCTCACTGCGATAGCCGACAGATATCTCGCCGATCGCCGCCTCGGCGCGGGTGCTGTAAAAGCCGATCGCTTGCACGTGACCGTGTTTCATCTTGGCGATTACATCGGCTTGCCGCCTGGACTGGCCGCCAACGCCGCCGAGGCGCTATCGCGCTTGGTCGCCGAGCCTTTCGCCGTGCGCTTCGATCAGATTGGAAGCTTTGGCAAGCGCACGTTCAAAAGTCCGCTGGTGCTTGGCGCGACCGATGGCAATGACGCATTGCACGCCCTGCATAAGCAGCTTGCCACGCATCTGCGCGCGTGCGGGTTGGGCCAACACACGCACGGCTCGTTCACGCCGCACATGACCATGGCCTACGGAAAGGCGACCATGCCCTTGGAGAAGATGGAGCCTGTCGTCTGGCCGGTGGGCGAAGTGCGGCTCGTCCACAGTTTGCTGGGCCAAACACGGCATATTGGGCTGGCGGAAAAGCGACTTTCGTAGCTGAAAACGCTTCGAGGGCTGTCAAAGCAGTCATATTGTGTCGTCATAAGGTGGCTATTTTTGCAAGCCACTTTTAGGCCTAGTTTCTGCCCGAATGTTTCGATATCCATTCGGGAGAAACCCCATGGCTAGACTCGATAGACGTTGGATGGATTGTGTGCTCGGCACACTGATGTGGGCGGGTTACGTAGGAATGGTTGCCGCGCAACCGGCCAGTGGCACGCCCAATGACGGGCACGAATTCGATTTCGAGATCGGCACCTGGAAAACCCACGTATCGCTGCTCTCGCATCCGTTGACGGGTTCGAAAACCTGGGCTGAGTACAACGGCGTCACGGTCGTGCGCAAAGTCTGGGACGGACAAGCCAATCTGGTCGAACTGGATATGAAAAATGCGTCCAGTCATCTGCAGCTCGCATCGCTGCGCTTGTATAACCCGGCCACACATCAGTGGAGTCTCAATGTGGTCAATGCCAAGAGCGGCGAACTTGGCGTGCCCACCGTCGGCGCGTTTGCCGACGGGCGCGGCGTGTTCTACGACAAAGAAGTCTGGGATGGTAAACCGATTGTCGTACGGTTCGTGATCGAGCCGCGCAATGCCGATGCCGTCCATTTCGAGCAGGCTTTCTCTGCGGATAATGGCAAGACGTGGGAAATCAATTGGATTGCCGACGACACGCGAATGAAAGACCGATCGAAGACGTGATGACATGTATTTGCGGTCGAAGCGGTATGTGTGAAGGTTTGAGCTACCTTGCGGGAACTCAAGCCAACATGGCGCCGAGGGTCGTTACGCAGATAACCACGCAGCTGGCGAACAGGCTGCTGAGCATCAGGGTTTCGAATTTCATGACGGTTCTCCGTGAGTGAGGTTTTGAAGCTTTCGAGATGAATAGGGCAAACCTCGTGCCAAGCCATGAAATCCCCGAAAAGCCGCATGATTAGGCCATTTGTTGCGATAGGTACGCTTAGCGAGCGTTGTCCGCGGACGCTTGTCTGCGCTGTCCGGACAGTGCACGGACAGTGACCCGTTACATGAGCCGTCAGCGTGCAGGTTATCCACTCGCGCTGATCTTCGGATCGCTCATGATTGGAATGTTTGAGATGACGAACACGATTGGAGCGATGCTTGTCGGTGAGGCAATCAGGACAATCTGCAGACCCCATCACAAATCGATGTCTTTTTTTGTTCGCCATCGATAGCTATCAAAACGCGAAAACCTTTTCAGGTTTT
This sequence comes from Dyella sp., assembly GCA_035508595.1. Classification (GTDB taxonomy): domain Bacteria; phylum Pseudomonadota; class Gammaproteobacteria; order Xanthomonadales; family Rhodanobacteraceae; genus Dyella_B. The sequence continues at coordinate 25,285 of DATJMR010000111.1, read as the reverse complement.
TTTGAATCGTTCTAGGTCTTTCGAAATGACCGCGTGGGGGTTTTCCTCACGACGTCTATACATTCCTATCCCCATTCTCCAGCGAGCTGGCCGAGCAATTCGGACGACAGCGGTCGGGGGAGTCATCGACAAATTGGTTGTGGGGACGCGGATGAACAGACGCTTTTAGGGGTGAGGGGATAATTCATCGCTATCGCTTGGTCTAGTCGGCTATGCCTGCAATGGCAAAGCCGTGCGGTTTCGCTGCGTCTAACACATTGCTTGAGGGTGCTTAAGGCGAAATTTGCAGAGGTAGGGAATCGGTACGGCGATACGTCTTGAATAAAAGTGCGGCGGTTTTGGCGCGGACACGATGTGTGGCGACACACCTGCGAACGAACCGCAACGGTTTGGGGGGAGTTGTCTGCATGGATGCAATGGTTGTTGGCGTGACTCGGCTTCTGGATGGTCCAAAGCCGATTACTCATGGCTCTTTGCATACTGGGGAGATTTGCAATGCAAGCAAAATTGAAATTTGCTCTTTTGGCCGCTCTTGTCAGTGCTACTTGCGTTCCCGCTGCTTTCGCCGCGCAACCTGCCGCCTTCGGCACGCAGGTCGGTGACGAGCAGGTTGGTCCGATTGAATCCCTCGCGCGCGAAGCGTGGCGCGAAAACATGGCGCAGATCTCAACGCCTGCCGAAGGTTGCTATCACGCGACATACCCCAGCATCATCTGGGAACAGATAGCTTGCACCAACCTGACGCCGCGTGCGCATTCCGTGCCTCGCAAGGTCAGGCTAGGCGACTCTGAAAACGCGGGTAACGGCGACGACTATGTGTTGTCGGCACCGAGCCTCATTACGCAGACGGTCGGCAGCTTCCCGTCGGTAACGGGCGTGACCTCCGAGAAGGGTGTGGGCGTGGCCTCTTATGGCGGCGGCGGCATTCTCGGTGCGAACGAATACTCGTTGCAGATCAACTCCCAGTTCACCTCGACCACCTCGGCTTGCAAGGGCCATTCCGGTTGTACGGTTTGGCAGCAATTCGTCTATGCGCCTGATTATGAGGTGCAGGGCGAAGCCGCCGTGTTTATGCAGTATTGGCTGATCGGTTATGGCAGCAACCGCTGCCCGAGCGGCTGGGGCAGCGACGGTTCGGGCGATTGCTACCGCAACAGCTCTGCCGCTACCGCTCCGGATGTTCCGGCAACAGCTCTGGGCAGCATGAAGCTGACGGGTACGGCTGCCAATGGCGGCAACGACACCGCGACGCTCACCTACGGCACGCAGGCTTACAGCACCAGCGGCAAAGACAGCGTTGTTTACCTGGCGACGGTATGGAAGCAGTCGGAGTTCAACGTCGTCGGCAATGCCGGCGGTTCGGAAGCCGAGTTCAACAGCGGCTCGTCGATCACCGTGAAGATCGGTGCGAGCTATGGCTCGACAACCGCACCGACATGCGTGGCCAACGACGGCAGCACCGGCGAGAGCAATAACTTGAACCTGGGTAGCTGCAGCGCTACCGGCGGTTCGTCGCCGTACGTCCAGTTCACCGAGTCGAACTGATAGCAAAAACGCAACTTTGTGCAACGAGCGCCGAGGGGAGAAATTCCCTCGGCGCTTTGTTTATTCGCTCACTTAAGTTTGTACAGCGCAGCATTTTGAAGTCCAAGCACATCTTGCACGCCACAGCATGGATAACGATGGCACTGTTTTGTGCTTTTCACAGATCCACAGTGTCCAATTGAAACGGGGCGACGTTTTGTCTCGTTGCGTTTTTTTCAGGACCGCCTGCTATCGGCGGTGACAACGGCATCGCTCTATGTGCTTTGAGGCAACTCGTTTTTTATCGAAGTCTGCCTGGATAAATAAAACAAAAAAGCAGTGACAGGAAAAATTATCTCGATCTAAATTTGAGCTAACTATGTATAAGTGTATGAATTTATGCCAATTATTCAGCGGGATTTGAAGGTCACTATTTAGGCCGGTTCGATAATGCGACGTGTCGACACGCTTGCGCAGCGAAAACATTCGAAATCGCCCCTGCGGATCGCCGATCGGCAATCACAGCGCGGACATGCAAACCGTGCAAAGTAGTTTCAAAGGCACGGTAAGATCGTCGTCATCAGTCCATGACGGCGGGCCTCGACGCATGGATATGGTTTCCAAGAGCAGGATCGGTTTATCCGCTAACGCGGTCATAGCCACGTCGGTCATGGATGAGTAATGGTTCGACAGTCCGGTGCGCATTAAAGAAATGCGCACGGCTGCCGATCTCATGATCGATTCTAAATATATCGCCGTGTCTTATTCTCGGAATACGGCGACATATGGAGATCATGTCAGACAGGCGTTGTGCTTTTGGGTTTCATGGATACGACTGCTCGCCCATCGTAAAGAAAGTCAAAGCGATCGACGATGGAAAGAGGGCTTCAGTGGTATCGATGGAACCTTGGCCGTTCATGGAAAGATGGGGAGGTTGATCAACGTTTTCTTTCAGCCCATTGCGTCAAGAGCGTCACGGTGGGTTTTTCACAAACGTGGACCGAATGAATGTCGTTCAAAGAGCTCCCTGATCTGCTAGCTGTTGGGTTGCTGATCTATGCGTTTGTGACGGTGTCGCGGCCGGCTGGGGGCATGATGACGCGCCTGTGGCTGGCCGGCTGGATTTGCATCGAATTGCATTTTGCGGCGTATTCGTTTCTTGATTTGCCGGGCACGGCAGGCATCGTTGCCGATATCGTGGGCACCACGGCGTTGATCTGGTGCGCGGAACTCTTCTGCTGTTCCATGGACCCTCGGCTTACGCAATGGGGGTGTCGGGCGCTTTTCGCCGCCGTGTCGACGGTCTACACGCTTTACGTGGCGCTGGCGTTATTGCACAACGTACCTAAGCCAGTCATGGTGGGCGCCGCCAGTCTTTTTGCCTGGGTGCCGTTGGTGGTCGTGCTTGCGACGCCACGTGAGAAGCGACCGGCGAGCCGATGGATTACCGTGGGCCTCAATATAGCCCTTTCCATGGCACTGCTCGGCTGGCAATTCTCCGCGCGCGGCCCCGACCTGATGGTTGTTCTGCCGCTGTTCGTCGCGTATTTCATCTGCTGCCTGCAATTTGCTTTTTCGAATCAACGCAAAACCGGCGGTTTTGTCGTTACGGTTCTCGGCTTGTTGGCGTGGTCGCTGGTTTTCCCGTTGGGCATGGTGTTCGACATATTTTTTCCCAATGTCCAAGTGGGCGACGAAGTGTGGAATTTGCCCAAGTACCTGGTGGCGGTTGGGATGATTCTTCTGTTGCTGGAAACGCAGCTCAAGCGCAACCAGCATCTTGCGCATCACGATGCCTTGACCGGGTTGCCCAATCGCCGGCTTTTCCAGGACCGTATCAGCGGAGCGATGGAGCGCGCACGGCAACACGGCGTGCCCACGGCGATGCTTGCGATCGATCTGGACGGCTTCAAGCAGGTGAACGACACGCTTGGCCATCACGCCGGCGACGAAGTGTTGAAGCAAGTGGCGTACCTGTTTACGGCGCGTCTTCGTCGTGTGGACACGCTGGCGCGGACAGGCGGCGACGAATTTTCCGTCGTGCTCGAAGGGCCCATTACGCGCCGCGAGGCTACGGAAGTTGCGCGCACATTGAAGCAGTTGCTGGAAGCGCCTGTCCCCGTGGCAGGAAGCACCATCCAGATTGGCGCAAGCATCGGTTTGGCGATGTTCCCTGACGACGCGCAGACACCCGACGGCTTATCCATTCTGGCCGATGAGCGAATGTACGCGGCCAAGCGCAGTGGCGGCGGCAGCGTGAAATCGGCTTAGCGCGACTTGATCGTTTAGGGCGCTCGCCGGCCGGTTCGAATCCAACTTATGCGAGTTGTTCGTCCAAACTGCGAGTTTGCGGTGTTATCTCCTCACCGGTGTGCTTGGTCGATGCCGGTTCGATCAGAACGATCCAGCATTCTTCGTCGGCGACCGGGTTGTGTCGAACGCCGCGCGGGACGGTGAAAAAATCGCCTTCGTGCAGTGGCACGACGTGATTTTCCAATTCGATGCGCATGTGGCCTTTCACTACGTAGAACAATTCGTCCTCGTCGTCATGGGCGTGCCATACGAGATGACCTTTAAGCTTGGCTACCTTGAGCAGTTGATCGTTGACGCGCCCGATGACTTTGGGCGACCAGTAGTCGGTGACGCGATCGAACGATTGCAACAGGTTTTGGGGCTGGAACATGGGGCTGCCTCCTGACAGGGTGCGGCTTATTATCCCGCACGCGAATGACGCCGCCCAATGCCATTCGTTTTTTGCATTATTATCTGGGGCTACCAATGCCTCAGGGGGCGGCATGAAACGATCCAGGACGGCGTCGCTTTTCGTGATGGGTATGACACCGCTGCTTATCAGCGCGTGCGATGAGACGCAAAAGAGCCAGCAAGCCTTCACCACGCTCGACAACTGCGCCGAGGCAGGTGTGCCAAAACCGAGTTGCGAAGCCGCCTACAACCAGGCGGTGGCGGAGGCACCCAAAAATGCGCCGCGCTATTCCACGCGCGAGCAGTGCGCTCAAAGTTACGGTGACGACGCATGTCAGGAAGACGACAGCACGCCGGGAAGCGCGAGCTGGTATCCAGCCATGAACGGGTTTCTGATCGGTCGCGTGATCCGCAACGGTGCCGCCGCCTTCTATCCGGCGGGCCCGATATTCCGCCGACGCGACGACACCGACTATTCCCCGCATTACGGTTCGGTCTACGCGGGCGGTTCTGGCGGGTGGCGCTCCATGCCCACGGACGCATCGGCCGGTGAAGGCGACACCGTCAGTCGCGGCGGCTTCGGCGGCGAGGGTGAAGGCGGCGAAGGCGGGCATGGCGAGTAGGGCGCGCTAGGCGTGAAACGTATTGCTGTTGAGCCGCGCCCTGACTGGCAAGCGACCGCCGCGCGGTACGGCTTTCAATTTCATTCCATCAACGGCGAGCCGTATTGGGACGAATCGGCCTATTACACCTTTACGCTCGAGCAGATCGAGCGCGATATCGAAACGCCGACGGGCGAACTCCATCAGCTTGCCATGTCGTTGGTCGAGGAGATCGTTGCGAGCGAGGCGTTGATGACGACGCTGGCCATTCCTGTGCGCTATTGGGATTGGATTGCCGATTCGTGGCGAAGGCGGCAACCGCATTTGTATGGTCGCATGGACTTGGTTTACGACGGCCGCGGCCCTGCCAAGCTTTACGAACTCAACTACGACACCCCGACATCTGTCTATGAAGCGGCTTTTTTTCAGTGGATATGGCTGGAAGAACAGCAGCAGCGCGGTGTGCTTGCAAAACATGCCGATCAATACAATCAGTTGCAGGAGTTGCTGATTCTGGCCTTTGCCACGATCGGAAAGTCGCTGCGCAAGCCCTTTTATTTCACCGCCGTGCGCAACAGCCTGGAAGATCAGGGCACGATCGAGTATCTGCGCGATTGCGCCGTGCAAGCGGGTGTGCGAGGCGACATGATCGCCATCGAAGACATTGGTTTGTCGACCAAGGGTGCGTTCACCGATCTCCAAAACAAGGTGATCGGTTCGCTATTCAAACTTTATCCCCTTGAGCATTTGTTTTCCGACACGTATGGCCCTTATCTGCCGCGTTCCGATTTGCAGTTGATCGAGCCGCCCTGGAAGGCGATCTTGAGCAACAAGGGTATTTTGCCGTTGCTATGGCAGCGCTACCCCCATCACCCCCATCTTTTGCCCGCGTTTTTCGATGCCGAGCCGCACCAGCCGGTACCGCCTGGGTGGGTGAGAAAGCCGTTGCTTTCGCGCGAAGGCGCCAACGTGCACATCACGTTGCCAAACGGCGAGTCGATCAGTTCGCCGGGGCGATACACGCAATGTCCTGTTATTCGGCAGGCCTTTCAACCGCTGCCATCTTTCGAGGGCGGCTATCCGCTGATCGGAAGCTGGGTTGTTGGCGATACGCCCGCAGGCATGGGTATTCGCGAAGATGTCACGCTGATCACGCGGGATACCTCTCGGTTTGTGCCGCATGCGATTGTATGAGCTGTTACCGCGTGATGTTCGGTTTGCCTTCATGCGATGAAAAAGCTGCCGAAACGAGCGGTCGGCAAGCATGCTTGGTGCGAGGTGACGCTTACGCGCGTTTGCGAGGATGCTCGGCGCGTGACGCGCTCGCTTGGGATTCGCGCACCATCGCCAGCAGGGCGTGGCCGGAAATCAGTTCGATCGGCTTGCCGGACACGAAGCGCTGCGCATCATCCGTGTAATGGCCGATGGCGACGATTTTGACCGCGTCGGCGCGGTGATGCATCAGCAATCCGTACATTTCGCGCACTACACGCACATCCACCAACTTGGTACGCCACTGCTTGCATTGCACGAGCGTGGTCGCGCCGTCTTTCTGGAGGATCAGGTCGACACCGCCGTCGGCGCCGCCAAGGCCGATCTCCCGCACCCGGTAGCCTTGCCGCCGAAATGCCTCGCCGACCAGCGTTTCGAATTGGCGCCAGTCCATCGCGCTCAAACTGCCCAGTCCGGTTTGCGAGGCGAGCAAGCGACGGCGACGGCGACTATCAAGGAAGGAAATGAGCGCGGCGAGCCAGCACGCCGTCAGCAACAGCCAGGCGATGGGCGCATAGGTGCCGTTGGAAACGGTGGTTCCCAGCGCCTGGCCGATAGGGCCGCCAAAGGTTTCCATGCACCAGCCAAGGCCGTAGCGCATGGCGACGTAGCCTGCTGCGCCGAGGGCTATGCCTGCCTGCCATGGGAACTTGGAAACCATTTCGATGCCGGTGTCTTTGCGCCTTCCCACCGCCCCCTCCTGAGCGTTTGTTTTTATTCGTACGACCTGATGAGCGCGCGCAACGCCATCGCGCGCGTGGCCTTGAAAAAGGTAAGCAGGAAGCGCGCCAACGGCAGGGTGTCGGGTTCGTCGTTGCGCGATGGCGCCGTAACCTAGAGCGCATGGCGATAACAAGCGGAAGTGCTTGTTTTGCATGAAGCATCGATACTCGTGTCCGCACTCGCGTGCGGAGGCCTGCCGGTGTTCGAAACGGTATCGACGTGACTCGCTACGTCACCTGACGCATTGCGCAATGCCGCTTACGGTTGCAGCGATCGCCGATAGCGGAGTTCGTCGACGCGGATACCCCAGATGTGATCGGTCCGCCCGACGCCGTCGGGTACCCACCCGTCCGTGCGATAGAACCTGTCGGCGCGTGCATTACCGGCCAACAACCACAAGCGCGCATGGCGATAGTTCAGTTCGGCCAGTCGATGACGCGCGACGGATATCAGTGCGGCACCGATACCATGTCTCCACCAATCGGGATCGACATAAAGTGCGCACAATTCCCCTTCGTCGGTGATATCGCTATCACGCGCCGGTGCGATCGTGGCGAAACCGCGAACGGTGCCGTCGTCTACGGCAACGATGGTTTTGGGACGGCGAAGATCGCCGTTGGCGAAATCGTATCGTTGGGCGCGTTCTTCCGGGCGAAGACTTGCGAGATAGTCGTGGGGAAGCAATTCGCGATAAGCCATCTGCCATGCGCGTACGTGCACGCGCGCGACACCCAGCGCATCATCCGGAGTGGCGGCTCTAAGCAGCATGCATGCAGTCTGGCATGCTTTTGTTCGACGCGCGATCAGGCCCTTGGCCGTTTCGGGTCGATGCCCCTGTTTAAAAACGAGCCATACCGGTACAAGGCCTGCGTAAAATCTTCGCAAACAAAATGGCGCCTCCGTTGAAGCCACTCGAAAACGGAACCACCTTACGCCACCATGTCGTCCATGTCAGGGAAAGGGGTTTTCCATGCTCAACTTGCCGCCCAAGGATCCACGCGATCGTTTCGGTCGTTTTCGCATTGGAGGATTGGCAGTCGTCGTTCTGGTTGTCGTGCTACTGCTCAATAGCGTATTTGTCGTTTCGCCCAGTGAAGAAGCAGGAACCCGATGGTTGGGCGGTACGCCCATGACCGAAGCTCCGTTGTCGACCGGCGTCCATTTCAGAGTGCCGTTTTTCGAAACGGTCGATCGGCTGCAGACGAGCCGGTCGGTCTATACGTTGAACGGTTTGGACGTTTACACCAACGACAATCAAAAAGTCACCATCGATGTCAGCCTGATTTACCAGATACCGAGTTCTGCCGTGATGAATCTTCTTTATCACGTGGGCCGCGCTGGAGCCGTGGATATCGAGGCAACGATTTTGCCGGTGGTGCGCGACCGCGCGTTAGCGGCATTCGCGCAATACAACACGCTCACGATTTCCGATCAGCGTGCGCAAATCACCGCGCAAATGCGCAAGGACATCAGCGAAGCGCTGCAACGGTTGTTCGGTGTCAACGTTATTGATGTGCAGCTGGTCGGCATTCATTATTCGCCGGTGTTCGATCAATCCATCGAAGAAGCCGTTCGCGCCAAGAACCTGGCCGTGCAAGCGGAAAATACAGTGGCGCAAAAGCGCTACGAAGGCGAGCAGAAGACGGTAACCGCCAATGCCGAAGCGACCGCCGCCGTGGAGCGCGCCAACGGCGAGGCTCAGGCGACGGTGCTGCAGGCGCAAGCGCAGGCAAAAGCCATCGAGACCGTTGGCCAGGCGCTCAAGAGCAATCCCGAATACAGTCATTTTTACGGATTGCAGCATTGGAACGGCATCCTTCCCCAAGTGGTGGGCGCGGGCTCCATACCGATGATCGACCTGAGCAAAGGACAGGACGCGGGTAAATAATCCGCGTGATGGAGCGTGCTCGCGTTGGGTGAGTGCGCTCCGCGTCTTTGAAAAGACGCTACTTGGCCGGGTTTTCGCAAAACGATACGCCCGTGGCGCTATCGCTGTCGCGATCATCGCGCTCGGACGAGTGATGATGGTGTTCGTTTACGCTGACGACGACGCGATTTCTCCCCTCGCGTTTGGCCCGATAAAGCGCGCTATCCGCCGCGGCAAGCAAGCCGCGCAAGTCATACCCGTGGTCGACGGTGCATGCGATGCCGAAACTGGAGGAGATGGGTACACGTTGTGGCTCATTGTCCGAGCTCGCCTGGATGGCCTGGCGTATCTGTTCGGCGCACTCCAGCGCCTGAATTAAGGACGATTCCGAAAGAAGCACGCCGAATTCCTCGCCACCAAGACGGCCGAAGACGTCATACGAATGCAGATGCTTTTGGCAGATCTCGACCGCGCGCTTCAGTACGTTGTCGCCCGTGGTATGGCCGTAGGTGTCGTTGATGCTTTTGAAGTGATCCAGATCGAGCAAAATCAGGCAAGCTGCGCGCTTGGACTTGCGCGCGTGGCGAAGCGATTGCTCCGCTTCGTGGACAAAATGCTGGCGATTGAAAATTCCGGTAAGGCCATCCCGTCGCGCCAGCTGCATAAAACGCAGCTGAGAACGCTTGAGACGATAGAGCCACAAAGCGATCGAGGCCAGTACGAACAGCAGCAGTGCAATGTACAGGCGGCTCGTTACGACCGCTTTGCGGTCCAGTGTCTGCTGCAGCTGCAGGATCTGGTTTTGCTTATCCAGCGCATCGAGTTCGGCCTTCTTGGCCTCGACTTGCTGCTTGACGATTTGATAGGCGTACGCCTTCTCACGAAGATCGTCCAGATGGCCGTTGTCGGTAACAATGTACTTTTCGTGGTAAGCGAGCGCCTCGCGCATGTCGCCTTTCTGTCGGGCGATTTGATAAAGCAGTTGATAGGCTTTGATCAGCGGCTCGGAGAAGCCGCTCTTGGCCGCGGTGTCCACAGTGAGCAGAGCATATTTTTCCGCTTGCCGTTCGTCGCCCTGTTTCCAGTAAGCGTCGGCGAGCGATGTCTCGTATTTCGATACGAGGTCTACGTATCCGATGCGCTGTACTTCCGCGTAGTGATCTTGCAGCAAGGCAATGGCTTGGTCGGCGTTGCCTTGTTGAAGATCGAGCGTTGCCATGTCGCGCTGTATGGTATCGGCGGTCAGCAGATCGTGCTGCGCCCTGCATTCGGCAATGCCGTCGTTTAATTGGGGTAGAAGCGTGCTGGCTTGCTGCCCGCTACCGAATTCGGCGTCAAGTTTTGTGGCAATGCCCAGACAGCGGTAGTTTTCGGCACCTTTGGTGGCCAGAATCTGATCGGCATAGCTGCTGGCCAGATCGTATTGACCGGCCTCGTTCAACAGCTGCGACGCGTCGAACAGTACCCGAAGCCGGGTGCGTGCAACCGTGATTCGCGGAAGCGCGTCCAGCGCCTGATCGAGATACCTGAAAGCTTCTTCGTAGTTGTGGCTGATGCCGAGGACATTGATCAGCGTGCCCCTGGCCTGTTCCTTCAAATCGATATCGGGTGCCTGTGCGACCACCGCTTCGAGTTGCGGTTTGGCTTTGTCGATCTGGCCGATATAACCGGTTTGCCAGGCTTCCAGATAGCGCAGGTGCCATCGTTGCGCATCGGAAAGGTTTGCCTCCCGGCTTTCGAGCTGGGTCAGCAATGTCGCGAAGGCCGCGTTGTCGACCACCTCGATATCGTCGGCACGGGCAAAAAGCTGCGCGGTCTCATTTGCCGCAGGCGAGCGGGCGGCTGCCACGTTCAAAGCCACGCCAAGGAGAGGCACGCCATACGCCAAGTATTTTCGCAGCTTGTTGCTAGTGGTAGCCATGTAAGGTCGAGAAGTGGGCGGAACCTGCGATAGAGCGTGCGCGACTCACAGGCAAGCATGCCTGGCGTGATGAAAGGGCGTTATTCGATCGTGTCGGCGTAAGTGGATGTGCCGACGAATTTTCCGTCGGCGAAGTGATGGTGATTGGTGACGGAAGCGGCGGTTGGGTCGTTCATGCTGACGACGACACGATTGCGACCCTCGTTTTTGGCGCGATAAAGCGCACGGTCCGCCGCGATGAGCAAACGGCGCAAGTCGTAGCCATAATGCGTGGTCGAAGCAATGCCGAAACTTCCCGAGACCGGGACATGCTCCGATCCATCATCGGGCTTTGCTGCGATGGCCTGGCGTATCTGTTCGGCACGCTCGAGCGCCTGAATCAGAGAGTGCTCGGGCAACAGAATGCCGAATTCTTCGCCGCCGATACGACCGAATACGTCGCAGGAATGCAGGTATTTTTGACAAGTCGCCACGGTGCGCTTCAGTACCTGGTCGCCCGTGATGTGGCCGTAGGTGTCGTTGATGTTTTTGAAGTGATCGAGATCGATCAATATAAGGCAGGCCACACGCTGGGATTTGGCCGCATAACGCAGCGATTGCTCCGCTTCGTCGACAAAATGCTGGCGGTTGAAAATGCCGGTAAGCCCATCGCGGCGAGCCAGCCGCATAAAGCGCAGTTGCGAGCGCTTTATGCGGAACAGCCAGAACACAATGGAGGCGACGACCGTCAGCAGCAGCGCAATGTACAGGCGGCTGGTTACCATGGCCTTGTGATCCAGTGCCTGTTGAAGTTGCAGGATCTGGTTTTTTTTGCCCATCTCGTCGAGCTCGATCTTTTTCGCTTCGACTTGCTGCTTGACGAATTGATAGGCCAGCGCTTTTTCACGGATTTCGTCCAGGCGCTCCTTGTCGGCGGCCATGAATTTTTCATGGTAGGCGAGCGCTTCGCGAAGATCGCCTCGCTGCCGGGCGATTTGATACAGCAGTTGGTAGGCGGTCGCCAACGGTTCGGCGAATTGGTCCTTTAGAGCGAGCTCTACGGTCTTTACCGCATATTGTTCCGCCTGCAGACTCTCGTTTTTTTGCCAATAAGCCTCGGCGAGCAGCGAGTCGTATTCGGCCGTCAATTCGGCGTACTTGTAGCTAACGACATGGGCGTAGCTGCGTTCAAGCAGGGTGACGGCGTCTGCAGCGCGATTCTGTCGGATAGCCAGGCTTGCTATGTCGCCACGAACCGCATCGGCGAAAAGGTATTCATCGAATTGCAGACATGCCTTGATGGCATCTTGGGCATGCGAATCCCATTCTTGCAGATGTCCGCCCAAGAAATTGGCATGCAATTTTAGATACATGCCAATGCATTGATTTCTACCCCCGGGGTAATCGCGGATGATCTGGTCGGCATAGTTGGCGGCCAGGTCGTATTGACCGGCTCCCGCCAACAGTTGCGATGCCTCGCCCAGCAAATGAAAACGTGCCTGGATATCGGCGACTCGCGGCAGCTGATCCAGTGCCTGATCCACTCGAGTGTATGCGTCCTCGTAATCGTGGCCGTAACCGAGGATATTGACCAATGCGGCGGAGGCATGCATTCGAACGGCGTCATCCGGTGTATTTCGAATGATCGTTTCCAGCATGGTCCGAGCCTTCGCGTACTCGCCCGAGTAGCCGGCTTGCCAGCCTTCGAGATAGCGAAGCTGCCATTTTTGTGTCGTCGACAGCGTCGCTATATTGTTGTTGAGTTGCGCGAGCATCTCGACAAAAGCGGCGTTGTTTGATGTCTTTATCGCATCGGCATGCGCGAGTACGTCGGCCGGGTTGCCAGACGTAGGCGCGGCAGCGAGGGCTCCTCCTGCGCATAACAACAGGAAGAGCAAAAGAACTCGCCATTGCGGATTCCGGCATTTTTGGCCGGGAGCGGACATGATTGCTTACGTGCAAGCAAATGGTGAAGAAGCCAACGAGCGGCCAAGGCCACTCGGTTTTTCGTCGGGTTCTTCCTCTTCTTCCTCTTCTTCCTCTTCGTCGGGGGCTCCTGGGATCATGGTGGTGATCAAGGTTGACGCATGCAGCAATGCATACAAAGCCTCAGCGTCCCGATTCACGATGGCCGAACGCGCCTGCTCTTCGATATCCAGTTCTTCCAGCGCAAGCTCGATGTCTTGCTGGGATGCCTTAAGCCACTGGGCATCGCTCCCGATTTTTTCTAGAAATTCAATCACGCTCAACATTCGAGCTTCCCCTTTTTCGTGTTCCTGCAAATGCCACCGCAGCGTTTAGCAGTGCGACAACATCATATCCTGGCGATACTGCGCAATAGGACTGCTGGCCTGTCCGGAATCGAGCTTGGCATGCCTTATGCCGATCCTTGCTGCCTGGACGCCACCCCGCGGATACCGCATCCGACGGATATTACGAGGTTGGCATCGGGCCGGCGTTAAGGGGCCACCCGAGGGCCTATCAGGAGGTCGCGCGAATGCGCCCACCCCATACCCCTGCCCAGGCCGCTCTCCGATTTGACGCCTTGCATCGGTGTCTAAGGGAGACAATATGACGGAACGTCGATCACAATCGGCCCATCCACCTACCTGGCGCCAAGGGAACGGTTTGCGAGCATTTGACCAACGAGAGCTCCCGGAAAGCCCCCGCCCGATCCATCGGGGTCGAACGTTCGTTTACGTCTTGCCTTGTCTCGACGAGGATCTGATCAAGGTTGGCTTTACCCACGATCCCGTCCAACGATTCCGCAGCTTCAACCCTCGCTTTTTCGCATTGTTCGATTTGGAGCAAGGCATGCTGGTGGAGACCGGACGCTTGCGTGACGCGCGGCGTCTGGAGCGGCTGTTGATTGAACGATGGCCGGAGCATCGCGCGCCGGCGCCTTTGCTGGTAGCGGATACGGCCGGTGGGCAGACCGAATGGTTTCGAGGCATCGCGGGCGATATCGACGGGTTCGTGCGCCGGATCGTGGAGCGTTACGGTTACACGCTGCATGCTCCATTGAGCGTTTGGCTCCATAGCCGTTTCGCTGAGCGTGCGGATCAGCTTTACGAATGGTCGTCGCGAATGCTGGAGATGATGACCTGGCAGGAGGCCAATCTGCCGCCCGAATCGCGTGATCCGCGTTATGCCAATACGCTCAGAGATACGCTCGATGCGTGTCGCGCCGTGGGTATGGATCTAGACGAGCTGCTGCCATCGTCCGTGATCGCTTGGCACACGGCCATATCGGGCGATAGCGCTACCCGGCTTTTCATGTGAATCCGCAGGGGCTGCTGACATGACGTTGTCAGTAGCCAAGGAACAAGCTACGCCTACTTTCCACGCGCGGATCTTAAGGACATGCCCACGTCGACCCTCACGCTGTACGCCTCCCGTCCCGGCTTTGGTTTGCCCGATACCAGCCCCTTCGTCATCAAGACCGAGGTGCAGCTGAAGATGACAGGACTGTCTTACGAACGGGAATCCACCGTTCCTCCGCGCGCTCCCAAAGGCAAAGTGCCGTATATCGTGGACGAGGGCGATGTGGTTCCCGATTCCACGTTTATTCGCGCGCATCTGGAGCGCAAATATCGCGTGGACTTGGATGAAGGGCTTGATGCGCGGCAACGCGCCGAAGCATGGACGATCGAGCGCTTGCTTGAAGATCACCTCTACTTTGCCATGGTGTGGTTCCGCTGGATCGTGCCCGAAAATTTTGCCAAAGGACCGGCACGCTTTGCGGATATCGCCCCCGAAGCCGAGCGCGAGGCGCTGCGTCGCCAGATGCAGGCGCGCAAGAACGATGACTTGCGCGGTCACGGTATCGGTCGGCATTCCGCGGCGGAAATCGCGGTGCTTGGCGTGCGCTCGATCGATGCCGTCGGTACGCTTCTGGGCGACAAGCCCTATCTGATGGGGGATCGACCGAGTGCGGTCGACGCGACGGCATTCGGCGTGCTTGCGGCCATCCTGACGCCTTTCTTCGATACGCCGTTGCGCGATGCGGTTGTGGGCAGGCCTAACCTGGTCGCTTATGTGGAACGAATGATGCATCGCTTTTATCCCGATCACGCGTGGGAACCGGTGCAGCAGGTCGAAATCGCCTAAAGCGCCGCCATGGATGTTTTCCGAAGCCGGAATCCGTGCGCTTGGGCGCACCGGATTCCGGGTTTTTCGTGGCGAGTCCGGCGCGTTGTGGCAGATTTTTGCGATCGACGCACGGTACGTTCACAAAATCCGCAAAAATCGTTTGCAGGACGTAAACATTCCAAAGACAGAGCAATACATACCTTGGTGTTAGGCTTTAACCGTGCCCGCAAACCAAGGAGCCGTCTATGGAAGTCAGCTTCAACAATTGGGGTGAGGCAGTTGCATTCCTTTCCGAGCGTACTGACATCGCGCTGGAAGGTTTGATGACGTTGAGTGCGCAGCAAATGGTCGATCAGCAGGTCATTGCCGCGCTCCTGTCGTCCCACTCCCACTTGAGAACAGCGGCCGACATGTGGCGGCAGATGGCTTCGGCCACGTTACCGATGACGCACGTACGCAGCCTGCAGAACGACCAGCCCGAATCCGTGCGGGAGGCCTATTCGGAGCGTATGGCTTATTGGGAGGAAATATTCCGCAGGGCCATTCCCCAAGAAAGCGAATGAGGCAAAACGCGGGCAAATGATCGTCGGATGATGCGCAGGCGAGAGCGGCGTGCAACCATATGCCGCCGTCTTTCCTAACTTGCGCCAACCCATGATGATGTGCCATTCCTTTCGACGCTTTATCGCGTCTGCCGTTTTGGTTGTCGCCGCGCAGGTTTCGCTTGCGCAGACGCCGCAAACGGCGCAACTGCAAAATTATACGTGGACGGAATTGCGCGATCAGATCCGCGCCGGCAAAACCACGGTGATCATTCCCATCGGCGGTACCGAGCAAAGCGGTCCTTTCATCGCCGTGGGCAAGCACAATGTCCGCGCCGAATATCTCGCCGAAAAGATCGCGGAAAAACTGGGCAATGCCTTGGTGGCACCGGTCGTGGCCTATGTGCCGGAAGGCAGTTACGCACCGCCCACCTCGCATATGCGTTTTCCCGGCACCATCACGATTCCCGATGACGTGTTCGAAAAAATGCTGGAGTCGGCCGCCAACAGTTTCGCGGTGCACGGGTTTCGCAACATCGTGTTTCTGGGCGACCACGGCGGCTATCAGAAAGATTTGAAATTAGTGGTGGCGCACCTCAACAAGACATGGGCCGGCAAAAATGTCAAAGCGATTCTGCCGCCGGAATATTACGGCACGGAATCGGACGGTTATGCGCAGATTTTGCGCCAACACGGCATGCGCGACGATGAAATCGGCACGCATGCCGGCGTGGCCGATACCTCGTTGCAGCTTGCCGTTGCCCCGCAGATGGTGCGCTTGAATCAATTGCGCAACGCGGCCAAGCCTGGTGAGGCCGATGGCGTGTACGGCGGCGATCCGCGACGTTCCTCCGCGGAACTCGGCCAGTTGGGCGTGGATGCTATAGTTTCGCGTACTGTTGATGCCATTCGGAAGGAAACCGTGGGGCGTTGATTGTGCTGCTGAAGTGAATCGTCTTTTCCTTTAAACCTTTAAATATAAGTTCGGGAATTTGCCGTGAAATGTGATCGTTTTGGGCGTTTTGCCTCGCGTGCCGGCGTGGTGCTGGCTGGGTTGTGCGTCACCGCTGCCGCCGTTGCGCAAACGGTGCGGACCGTACCCGGTATGCCGCCGGTGACCAATCCCAAAGACATGTACAGCAACGCGAGCGCCAACATGTTCAGCCCCGCCGTGGCTGGCGCGTTGCAGCGCATTTACGTACCCAATCTTCGTTCCGACGATGTGTATGTGATCGATCCGACCACGTTCAAAGTGGTGGATAAATTTCCGGTCGGTCGCAGTCCGCAGCACGTGGTGCCGTCGTGGGACCTGAAAACCCTGTGGGTCACCAATAATGCCGAAGGCCGCAAGGATGGCAGCCTTACGCCGATCGATCCGATGACCGGCAAGCCAGGCAAGGCCGATCCGGTCGATGATCCTTACAACATGTACTTCACGCCGGACGGCAAAGAAGCCATCGTGGTCGCCGAAGCGTTTGCACGCCTGGATTTCCGCGACCCGCACACTATGGCCTTGAAATCCCGACTGTCGGCGCCCGAATGCAAGGGCATCAATCACGCGGATTTCTCCATCGACGGCACGTATGCCATCTTCACCTGCGAGTTCACCGGCAAGCTGGTGAAGATCGACATGGTCAATCGCAAGGTGATGGGTTATTTGTCGCTCAGCAAGCGCGGCATGCCGCAGGACATTCGTGTTTCGCCCGATGGCAAAGTGTTTTACGTCGCCGACATGATGGCCGATGGCGTGTACCTGATCGACGGTGACAGCTTCAAGCAGATTGGCTTCATCAAGACGGGTATCGGCACGCACGGTTTGTATCCGAGCCGCGACGCTACCAAGTTGTACGTCGCCAATCGCGGTTCGAACAAAGTGCACGGTGCGCGCAACGGTCCGGGCAGCGTGTCGGTGATCGATTTCGCCACGCGCAAGGTCGTCGCCAACTGGCCGATTCCTGGTGGTGGCAGCCCGGACATGGGCAATGTCACCGCGGACGGCAAGTGGTTGTGGCTGTCGGGACGTTTCGATGACGTGGTGTATGCGTTCGACACGGCGACCGGCAAGGTCACGATCATCAAGGTCGGCATGGAGCCGCACGGTTTGGCCGTCTGGCCGCAGCCTGGGCGGTTCTCGCTGGGTCACACCGGCATCATGCGGTGATACGAAAAAACGGCGCCGCGAGGCGCCGTTTTTTTTTGTCGTCATTCCGGCGCAGGCCGGGATGACGGTGAGGTAGATGGATGCGGTGAGGTACGTGCGAAGTTTGCGCGGCGTCGATCGATCAGAGCTGAACTACATCAAAGCTCACATCCGGATTCACATCGGCGTTGTAGTCGACGTCTTTGCGGTCGAACCCGAACAGACCCAGAAACTCCTTCTTGTATCCGGCGTAGTCGGTGAGTTCCCACAGATTTTCCGTGGTCACCTGCGGCCATAGCGCCTTGCATGCTTGCTGCACGTCGTCGCGCAACTCCCAATCGTCCAAGCGCAGGCGGCCTTCGTCGTCCGTGGACGGCAGCGTGCCGTCGTTGCGATAGAGAAAGTCGTGAAACAGACGGTTAGTCTGCTCGATGGTGCCTTCGTGCAGACCTTTTTCCTTCATGATGCGGAACGCCATCGAGACGTACAGCGGAATTACGGGGATGGCCGAGCTGGCTTGCGTCACCACCGACTTCATCACGCCGACGTACGCATGCAAACCTTGCGCGGCGTAGTGCTGGTTGAGTTCGTGTGCGGTGTTGTCCAGATGCTGCTTGGCCTGGCCGATGGTGCCGTGCCAATAAATGGGCCAGGTGATTTCCGTGCCTACGTAGCTGTACGCGACCGTGGCGGCATCTTTGGCGAGCACGCCGGCCTTGCTCAGGGCATCGATCCACAAGGCCCAGTCTTCGCCGCCCATCACGGCGACGGTGTCTTTGATTTCCTGCTCGTTGGCGGGTTCAACGGTCACCTGCACGACGGTGTCCTTGTTGGTATCCACGGACGATGCGGTGAACGGTTGGCCGATCGTCTTCAAGGTGGAACGCACCACCTCGCCGGTATCGGGCATTTTGCGAACGGGGGAGGCGAGCGAATAGATCACCAGGTCAATCGGGCCGCCCATCTCGTTCTTGATGATGTCGATGGCGCGCGCGCGGGTTTCGTTGGAGAACGCATCGCCGTTGATGGAGCGCGAATACAGGCCAGCCTGCTTGGCCAGCTTGTCGAACGCGGCGGAGTTGTACCAGCCGGCCGTGCCGGGCTTGGCTTCGCTGGAGGGCTTTTCGAAAAACACGCCAAGCGTGGCCGCGCCGTAGCCGAAGGCGGCCGTGACACGCGATGCCAGCCCGTATCCCGTGGAAGCGCCGATCACCAGCACACGTTTGGGCCCCGTCGTGGACGTGCCCTTGGCCTGGGTGATGCCGATCTGATCGACCACGTTTTTCTCGCAGCCGACCGGATGCGCCGTGATGCAGATAAAACCGCGAACCTTGGGATGGATGATCACGCAGAACCCTCACGCCGAAACAAAGACGCCATTCTAAACGGCTGGGGGGACCATGCGCTTGCGCAGGGGGCGAACGGGCGGCCTAGGTCCCATCGGCGGTAAAGCCGACTTTGGCATGGCTGCCATCGCAAAAAGGCTTGTTTTGGCTGTGCCCGCAGCGGCACAAGTAGGTGCTGGTTACCCGTGCCACCATGCGCCCGGTGCCGCTGATGATCTCCAGATTGCCGCGCACGCGCAGCGGGCCGTTGAGCTGAGGGTCAACCTGCAGCGGGCCGTCGCGCACGTCCAGGGCGTCGGTCGAGGTGCCTGTGGCCGGCTCGCCGCTGGCGTCGAATCCGATGTCGTGATGGGAGCCGTCGCAGAATGGTTTGTTTTTCGACGCGCCGCAGCGACACAGCGTGGCGCGGAATCCGATCGGCGTGCCGTGGATGCGCAAGTCGCCTCGGAAACCGTAGGGCCCGGCTTCGCGCGTCGAAGCGAGGTTGACGGGCGGTGCCGATTCGTCCGGCCGTCCATCGCGACGCCGGTAGCGAATCGCGCCGGACGGGCAGGCGTGCGCGATCTCAGCCAGCCGCTCCACATCCATCGCATCGGGGAAGATCCATGGGCCTTGAACGTTGGCCAGAAACACCTTCGGCGCACCGGTCACGCAAAAGCGCGCATGAATGCAGCGCTTGGTTTCGAACATCAACGTGAGTTTTTCGCCTTCGACTACTTCGACGCCGTCCTGTGTGGAAGAGGGTGGTGCCGCCGTTGTCGTCGCAGCTGTCGCGGCGGCAGGCACGGCTGGCGCGGCAGCGGACGGCGCGGGCCGCGAGAGATCGAAGCTTTGCTCCGCACGCTGCTGAAGACTTGAAAGTATCGATGCCGCCGCCTTCGCACGCGCGTCTCCCGATTCGCTCATGCGTGTCGCCGCTTCGGCCAATTGCTGGAGGCGTTCGCGGAAAAAGCGTCGTGCTCCGGGTCCAGGCGGAAGCGCTGCCGTATCGCGCAGGGTAATGAACGAAACACCCGCGTGGCACTCCGGATTCGACGGGCCGGCAGGCAATCGCGCCGCGCGCTCGGCCAGTGGCGACAGCGCGTGCATCAAGCCAATCGCCAGATCGAGCGAGAGCATTTTGTCCGGATCCGACGTCGGCACCGCATACGTGTAAGCGAGCAAGCGCTGCATCAATCCGTAAGCACTGTTGGCCAGATCCACCGTGGCAATGGCGTCGGGATCTTCCAGCCACACGCGGCCTTCGGGGCGCGGCGGCCGACGCAACACCGGATTGGTCGCAGCGGGAAACGCCGGCTTGAAGGACGGATCGGCGGCGAGCAGCGCTTGATATTCCGAACGTATCGCCGAGAAACGCTGGTAATGCGAATTCTCGGTATTCTCCTGCGCCCCTTCGCCTTGCGTAATGATGGATTCGAACGCGGCGAGCGCGGTCTTGAGGCAAATCACTTTGTTCGCGCCGGGCAGCGACACTTCCGCGCTGGACAACTGCAACGTCGCGTTGCCACACATGGCGCCATCTTCGCCGTGCGCTTCCACCAGCAAACGCAAACCATTGCCCAGCGTTTGATAGAACTCGCCGACCGTGTCGTAGTTCAAACCCATCGGCGTAAGGCGCGGCGAGCTTGCGCCGCGCACGAACTGTCGTTCGGGCTCGAAACCTGCGCCATCGGGCTCGGCGGAATCGGCGGGGCGTTCCAGGTATATGAAATGCTGCAGCGTCGCCATGTTGAACGGCGCCAGCTTCACCACGACACCGGCCGGCAAATAGCCCGGATCGAGCGGAAAGTTGGAGCGTCCCACGCGCGGTGCGCCGCCTAACGCCACGGTGATGTTCCACACCGACATCAGGTGGCCCATCTCTTCGATCGCCACTTGCAGAATGCTGCGTTTCCAGCGTGTGATCGCCTGGAGCTGTTCTGTGGTCACCCCTTCTTCCACCGACGATTTCAACGAAAACGCCGCGTAGAGATAAGTGCACATCAAGCAGTGTTCGAGTTCCGCAGCCTCGTAAAGCGCATGCAGCGCTTGCTCGCGACTGGGGACGGGATGGTTGGGGCTGTACCTGACCACGACTGTCTCCCTCTTGTCGAAGTAGAAAAGGTACACCCATCTGCAAGTGTCTTCCTCTCCCGAAAGAAAGGGGAAGAAGACACTGCGGTTTGTTACGTTTAGATGAACATGCCGCCGGATGCTTCGATGCGTTGCCCGTTGATCCATCCGCTGTCTTTGGACAGCAACATGGCAATGGCGCCGCCGATATCGTCCGGCAAACCGACACGTCCCAGCGCGGTTTGCGAAGCGACGAATGCATTCACATCGGCGTTGTCGCGCACCACGCCGCCGCCGAAATCGGTTTCGATTGCGCCGGGCGCAAGCGTGTTCACGGCAATGCGACGCGGGCCAAGTTCTTTGGCGAGATAACGCGTGAGCACTTCAATCGCGCCTTTCATCGCGGCATATGCCGCGTAGCCGGGCAGGGCGAAACGCGCCAGGCCGCTGGAGATATTCACGATGCGTCCGCCGTCGGCAATCAACGGCAGCAGGGTTTGGGTCAGAAAGAACGCGCCTTTGAGGTGGATGTTCACCAGCTCGTCGAATTGCGCTTCGGTGGTCTGCGCAAAGTTGGCATGTACGCCGACACCGGCGTTGTTGACCAGATAATCGAAATGATCGCGTTGCCACTGCTCCTTGAGCACCGTGCGCAACTGCGTGGCGAACGCTGCAAACGTGGAGGCCTTGCCGACATCCAGCGGCAGCGCCGTCGCGCGGCGGCCGAGCTTCGTGATGGCATCGACCACGGCTTCTGCTTCGGCTTTGTTGGTGCGGTAGGTCAACACGACGTCGGTGCCGTGCTCGGCGAGCTTCAAGGTCATGCTCTTGCCCAGGCCGCGGCTGCCGCCGGTGATCAGGGCGATGGGGGTCGTCGTGCTCATGGGTGTCTCCTTTATGCAGAGGATGGGAACCAACGGCGCCCAGCATATTGATCTGTATTTACCGCATAAATCGTCCGATCATGAGTTATGTGTTCATAAAATATGAACAATTGGGGCGGGCGATGAACCAGATTGAAGCCATGCATACCTTTGTGCGGGTCGCGGAATTGGCCAGTTTTACCAAGGCCGCCGACAGCCTAGGGTTACCCAAGGCCAGCGCGTCCACTGCCGTCCAGCAGCTGGAGGCCCAGCTCGGTACGCAACTGCTGCATCGAACCACGCGCAGCGTGCAGATGACCCATGACGGCCAGCGCTTCTACGAACGCTGCAAGGATGTGCTGGCGGATCTGGATGAATTGAACAGCATGTTCCAGCAGGCGCCGCAAGCGTTGAGCGGGCGTCTGCGCGTGGACATGAACAGCGGCATGATCAAGCATGTCGTTGCGCATCTGCCGCAGTTTCTGCGCGAGCACCCGCGGATTCAGATAGAGCTGAGCAGCTCGGACCGTCGCGTGGACGTGGTGGCCGAAGGGTTCGACTGCGTGGTGCGGGTCGGCGCCTTGACCGATTCCAGCCTGATCGTGCGGCCGCTAGGGCATTTGCGCATCGTCAACTGCGCCAGCCCGGCGTATCTGCAGCAGCGCGGTATGCCGCAGACGCTTGAGGATCTGGCCCATCACCAATTGATCCACTATGTCTCCACGCTGGGGCAGCGTCCGTTGGGCTTTGAGTACATGGAAGGCTCCGAGTGCCGTTATGCGCCCATGCAAGGCGTGCTCACCGTCAACAGCATCGAAGCGTATGAAGCAGGATGCGTGGCCGGTTTAGGGATCATCCAGGTGCCGCGGTCGGGCGTGCTGCATTTGATTCAAGCAGGGCGCCTGGTGGAAGTGCTGCCTCAATATCGTGCGGAGCCCATGCCCGCCTCATTGCTGTATGCGCGACGGCGCAACCTGTCGGCGCGCGTGCAGGTATTCATGACGTGGTTGGCCAGCCACCTTGCCCCGTATTTGGATGGTCCCTGAATAGCGGATGGCGTTTGCGGAAAACTGTCATGAGGATTCCATAAGGTTACGCGCAGCCGTTCGCGTTGGGACGAACACGCCAGCTGAATGTTCGATGTGGCGCAATGGCGCATTTCTCCACACTCGAGGCCGTTCGTTATGCCCACTTCCAGCCATTCGCTTTCTGCGATCAACCACATCGTTGTGCTGATGCTGGAGAATCGCTCGTTCGATCACATGCTGGGCTTTCTCTACACTGACGCGGGCAATGTTTCGCCCGCGGGGCAACCGTTCGAAGGTTTGACCGGCAAAGAATCGAACCTGGGCACCAACAACACGCCCGTGACGGTTTTCAAAATTCAAAGCGGCACCAGCAGCACGTATTTCATGCCTGGCGCCGATCCCGGCGAAGGTTACACGGCGACCAACTCGCAGTTGTTCGGCAGCAATACCGCGCCGACGCCGCCGGTGGCCAAAAATCAAGGCTTCGTTGGCAATTTCGCTTACACCTTGAGTTGGGAGTCGAAAGACAAGAGCTATTCGATACTTCCGGGTACCGTTGCCAACGACATCATGGGCATGCACACACCGGAAACCTTGCCTGTGCTGTCCGCGCTGGCACGCGGCTTTGCAGTGTGCGATCACTGGTACGGATCGGCACCTACCGAAACCTTGCCCAATCGTGCATTCGTCCATGCGGCGACATCGCAGGGCCACATGGACGATAAGACCAAGACGTTCACTGCACCCAGCATCTACGGTGCGCTCAGCAAACAGAACGTCGGCTGGAAAATCTATGGCTACGACGCCGACCCGCTGACACGTCAAACATTCACCGATATCACCAATCTGGCGGATACCTATTTCGGTCAATTCAAAGATTTTCAGGCCGATGCCGCGAGCGGCTCGCTGCCGTCGTATGCATTTCTCGAGCCGAGCTGGGGTTCGAAGGGCAACAGCCAGCATCCGAACTACGACGTGTCGCTCGGCGAGCAATTCATTCACGACGTTTATTACGCGCTGCGCAATGGCCCGCAATGGAATCAGACGTTATTGATCGTCACTTATGACGAGCACGGCGGCTGCTACGACCACGTGCCGCCACCGACCAACGCTGTGCCGCCGGACAGTTCGGCCGGTGAATACGGATTCGACTTCACGCGCTTCGGACCGCGCGTGCCCACGCTGCTGATTTCGCCGCTCATTCCTGCCGGATCGGTGGTGCGCGCATCGGGTGACACACCTTTCGATCACACCTCGATCTTGAAAACGGTGGAATTGCGTTGGGGAGTTCCGGCGCTGACAGCACGCGACGCGGCCGCGCCCGACGTGAGTGCGGCGCTGAGTCTTGCCACACCGCGCACGGACGATCCGCTGGCTGGCGTGGCTGTGCCGCAATCGAAAGGTACGAACCCATCCGCAAATAAGCCGTCGCATTTGCAAGAGGTATACGCGGATCTGGTTTCCCGCCTGCCGGTGCCCGATGCCGCGAAAGGGACGCATCGTCCCGCGCCGGCGCTTGAGACGGATTACGACTACGACCGGTACATCAAGGAGCGTTTGACGGCATGGAAGGCAAGCCGCGAGGCAGCGACATAGCGGAGCATTCAACCTGGGCACTAGCGTTGCCGTCATTCCGGGTCTTCGTCGGAATGACGACAAAGCTGGTGCGGGAGCTACGGTTTTGCGCGAAACGTCACGACCAGTACGTCGCGGTGCGCTGGCTCGAAAGGCGCCAATGGCGTCACTGGCGTGACACCATGAAACACGCGCGGGTCGTGGATCAACGCAGCGTCGAACGGATGTGCAAGCGTGAAATTGCCCAGCGACGTTCCATCCGGCGCGTGAATGGTGGTTGTGCCGCTGGCGATGTTGTGTCGATCGATTAACAACACCAACACGAAGTCCACGCCGTCGCGGTGGCTGCCTTCGGGCGTGGGCTCGCCCGCGGCACCCACGCTTGCTTCGATACGAAACTGATGCGCCTCCACATGCCATTGCGCGACGTCGGTCGCCAATGCGCTGAAGAAGCCATTGCAAAACGACAGAATGGTTCGCAGGCTTGCCCCATGGGCCACGGCAGGCAAGATGGGATCGAACCAGCGCTCGATATCGCCTTGCAGCACGTTGTATTGCAACGATTGATAATGCGGCTGGTGCGGTGCCGGTTCGATCGCGCCTGCCGTGGTCGCTACATACGTCGCGTGACGCCGGCGGCGCAAGCGGCCTTTGGCTGCCAGATAAGGATCGGGTCCGAGCTGATTCCAGCTTTCGGTAAAGGCATCCCAGTCGGACAAGTCGCCTGTGGATTGCAGCAGCGGTTGCATCCTGTCCGCCGTGACAAACGAGAACCCATCGTGCCTCACAGCGTCGAGCAATGCGGCAGCGGTCGAATCGGTACGGTTTTGCATGGCGTCATTATACAAGCCGGCTGCCCGGTCCATGGACGGAGCAAACATGGCAACACGGGGAAAAGGAAGGGCGCCGTAGAAGGCGCCCTTGCGTGCTCAGCGAGTGCCGAGCATATCGATGCGAGTCAATCCCTGTGCCTTGGCCTGAGCAAGCACTCTGGCGACGACATCGTAGGCCACGCCATCGGCCGCATCGATCTCCAGCGCAGGCGGTGCGGACCGC
>DATJMR010000110.1:0-9089 GCA_035508595.1 Dyella sp. | reverse complement strand
CCAGCCGCGCTGACAGATCGCGAATCTGATCCACCACGATGTCCTGGCGCTGCACCCCGTCCTTGCGCAAGCCGTAGCTCAGCGCGGCGTAATCCGGATGGGTGCCGGCATCGAACAACAAACAACTACGGCAGATACCGCAGGCATCGCCTTCCTGCGGATGTTGGCACAGCAAGCCACGCACGAAGCGGCGGAGAAAATCGCGCTTGCCCAAACCCTGCGGCCCGCACAGTAGTAGCGCGTGCGGCAGGGCGCCACGCTGCCGGCGCGCCTGCAGCCGCGCCCAGTGCTCGCCATGCCAGGAAGGAGTGTTCATCAGCTTGCCTCGAACAAGTGTGCCGTCGCCGCGATCGCCGCTGCCAGCACCTGGTCCGGCGACAAGCTGGCATCGATCACGCGGAAACGTTGCGGCTCTGCCTGCGCACGATCGCGATAGGCCTGACGTACACGCTCGAAGAACGCATCGGCTTCCGTCTCGATACGATCGGCGGCACCGCGGCCCGCGGCACGTGCACGCCCCGTCGACACCGGCAAATCAAGCAGCAAGGTGAGATCCGGCCGCACGCCATCACATGCCCAACGTTCCAGTTCGGCAATGCGCTCGATCGGCTGACCGCGCCCGCCGCCCTGGTATGCATAACTGGCGTCCACATAGCGATCGCACAGCACCCACTGCCCGGCGTCCAACGCAGGCTGGATGCGTTCGCGCACCAATTGCGCGCGCGAGGCGAACATCAGCAGCAATTCGCTCTCCGCGCTGAGCGCTGCATGGGCTGGATCGAGTACCAGCGAACGAATCGCTTCACCTAGCGGCGTACCGCCGGGCTCGCGCACCTGCAACAACTGCACGCCACGCTGATGGAGATAGTCGCGCAAGCCGCCAAGCAAGGTGCTCTTGCCCGCGCCTTCGCCGCCTTCCAGCGAAATGAACCGTCCGTGCCGGCTCATTGGCAACGCTTCAATTCATAACAGGCGACATTGCGGTTTTGCTCTTCGAGCGTACTGGCAAACACATGCGTGCCATCGCCACGCGCCACGAAGTACAAGGCATCGCCGGGAGCCGGGTGCAATGCCGCCTCGATCGCCGGCTTGCCGGGCATGGCGATCGGCGTGGGCGGCAGGCCAGGTCGCGTATAGGTGTTGTAAGGCGTGTCGGTGGTCAGATCGCTTTTGTGGATGTTGCCGGTGTAGCTGCTGCCCATGCCGTAGATCACCGTGGGGTCGGTCTGCAACAGCATGTTCTTTTGCAGGCGACGGATGAAGACGCCGGCCACGCGCGGACGCTCGTCGGCACGCCCCGTTTCCTTTTCGATAATGGAGGCGAGAATCAACGCGTCGTACGGCTTCGCCAGCGGCAGATTGGGAGCGCGTTGCGCCCACAGCGCAGCCAGCGTCTTGCTCATCGCTTCGTGTGCGCGGCGCAGAATGTCCAGGTCGCTGTCGCCTTTCACGTAGGCATAGGTTTCCGGCAGGAAACGTCCCTCCGGGTTTTCGCCCGGCGCGCCGATCTTCTGCATGATGGTGGCATCGTCCAGGCCCGCGGTTTCGTGCTTGAGCTTGTCGGCCTTGGCGAGTGCCTGCAGCACTTCATGGAACGTCCAGCCGTCGACGATGGTGACATCGCGCTGCATCACCTTGCCTTGCGCCATGGCGTTGAGCAATTGCTGCGGCGTGATACCTGGCGTGACTGCATATTCGCCCGCATGCAGACGACCGGCCACGTGCATCTTCTCCGCCAGCAGGCGCCAGTACAGCGGCGTGGAGGTGGTGAGATGCTGCGAGCGCAGCTGGTGCACGATGTCCTTGAAGCTGGTGCCGCGTCCGATGTCCACGCTCTCGCCGGCCGCACTGACGGGCAAAGGCGTTGCGGCAAAGCGCGAGAAATCGTGCCAGAACCATCCGGCGGCGCCTGCGAACGCCAGCAACAGGACTACCCGCAGCAGGCGCCACGACACGCGCCCCTTTTGTGTACCGCCTCGACTCATGCGCACTCCACCGCGAAACCCAGCTCGCGCCAATGCTGCTGCATGGCGCGGGCGACCGGACCGGGAGCGTACACGGTATCGCCCACCGCCTGAACAGGCAGAATGCCGCGAACGCTGGAGGTGAGGAAGAGTTCGGAACCACGCATGGCTTGGTCCAGTGGCAGGTCCCGCCCCTGGCAGTCCGGAAAGGCCTCCAGCATGGCCGCGCGAGCCACGCCGGCCACGCCGCAACGAGCCACCGACGGCGTCACCGGCACGCCGTCGATGACGGCGAAAAGATTGGCGGCCGTCGCAGAGATCACGTTCCCGTGGCTATCGCAAACCAGTCCTTCGCCGATGGCCGGATCGTTCCATTCGGCGCGCGCCAGCACCTGCTCCAGGCGATTGAGATGCTTGATGCCGGCCAGCAACGGCTGATCGGCAAGCGTGGTGCGGCAGCGATACAGACGGATGCCTTCGACATACAGTGTGCTGGGCACCGTAGGCAGGGGGAACGCAGCAACGATCCGCGTGGGCGAAGCAACAGTCGGTGGCGCGTAACCCCGTTCGCCGAGACCGCGCGTCACGGTGATGCGCACGACGCACTGCGCAAGCGTGCTGCTGACGTGCTGCGCTTCCTGCCATAGCAATGCTGCGTCCGGCCTCGGCATGCGTAAACGCTCGCACCCGAGCGCCAGGCGTTGCATGTGCCGGTCCCACAACGGCGCCACGCCCTGCTCGAAGCGAATCGTTTCGAACAAGCCATCGCCGTAGCTCAAGCCACGATCCAACACCGAAATATCATCGCGTGGTTGGCCGT
Source organism: Dyella sp. (assembly GCA_035508595.1). Classification (GTDB taxonomy): domain Bacteria; phylum Pseudomonadota; class Gammaproteobacteria; order Xanthomonadales; family Rhodanobacteraceae; genus Dyella_B. The sequence continues at coordinate 6,305 of DATJMR010000110.1, read as the reverse complement.
TGACCAGCATCATCAGCCCGCCACACCCAGCGCACGCAGCATGCCGCGCGCCTTGGCGCGCGTTTCGTCCAGCTCCCGCGCAGCATCGGAATCGGCCACGATGCCGGCGCCTGCGCGCAGACTGACCTCATTGCCATGCAGGGTCAGCGTGCGGATCAGGATGTTCAGATCAAGATCGCCATTGCGGTCGAGATAGCCGAGCGCGCCGGTGTAGGCGCCGCGGGGCGCATCCTCCAGCGCGGCGATGATCTCCATGCAACGTACCTTGGGACAGCCCGTGATGGTGCCGCCCGGAAACGTCGCCGCGATCACCTGCCCCGGCGTGACGCCATCGCGCAATCGTCCACGCACATTGGAGACGATGTGGTGTACGTGCGCGTAGCTTTCTACCACCATCAATTCGTTCACTTCCACCGTGCCTGGCTTGCACACGCGGCCAAGATCGTTGCGTTCCAGATCGATCAGCATCACGTGCTCGGCACGCTCCTTGGGATGCGCGGTGAGTTCGCGGATACGCGCCAGATCATCATCACCCGCCACGCGCGGCCGCGTGCCGGCAATGGGGCGCGTTTGCGCGATGCCGCGGCGTGCTTCGACCAGACGTTCCGGCGACGAGCTGACCACGGCCCAATCCTGCTGCTGCAACAACCCCGCAAAGGGCGCCGGATTAGCGCGGCGCAAGGCGGCATAAAGACTAGTGGCGGATGGCGCGCCCGTAAAACGCGCACGCCATCCGCGCGAAAGATTGGCCTGGAACAGATCGCCGGCATGCAGGTGCTCGTGCACGCGGGCCACGCCTTCGAGAAAACGTACCGGTGCGTCTTCCTCAACCACGTCCGGAAGCACCAGCGGGGCTATCTCGGGCATGACGGAAAGATCGGCTTCCATGGCTTCGAGCAACGCTTCCTGTCCGGCTTCCGCGACCAGGATGGTGCGCTCACGCAGATGGTCGACGATCATCGCCGCCGGGCAGCGCAGCGCCAGTGCCACGGGCAGATGCTGCGAGTAGCTCAAGCGCAATGTCGGTTCGATTTCTGCCGCCAGTTCGTACGCGAGCAACATCACCCAGCCGCCATGGAACGGCAGCCCATCATCGGCGCCTTGCGGCTCGCGCTCTGCGCGCCATGCTGCGTCGAGGGCATCGAGAAAGCGGCCGGCATGCACGCGCCCGCCCGGTTCGTGTACAAGACCGTCAGACGTCAACGCCAACGTGGATTGCGGGAACGCGAACAGAATGTCGTAGCGCGCATGCGCGTTCGCACGCGTCACGCTCTCCAGCAATGCCGGATAGCGCCCCGGAAATGCAGCGGCCGGCGCGAGTAGGTCGCGCCGGCCGGCAAAGGTGCGAACGACGCAGCCCACTCGATACGTCAGAGTCGACGGAAAGCGAGCGTACCGTTGGTGCCGCCAAAGCCGAACGAGTTGGAGATGGCAATCTCGATCTTCGCTTCACGCGCGGTATGCGGCACGAAATCCAGATCGCAGCCCTCGCCCGGTTCGTCCAGGTTGATGGTCGGCGGCAGCACCTGATCGCGCATGGCGAGGATGGTGAAGATCGCTTCCACACCACCCGCGGCACCCAGCAGGTGGCCGGTGGTGGATTTGGTGGAGCTCATCGCTAGCTTGTAGGCGTGATCACCAAACACGCTCTTGGCCGCCAGCACTTCGCCCAGGTCGCCCAGCGGCGTGGAGGTGCCGTGCGCGTTGACGTACTGCACGTCGGTCGGGTTGATGCCGCCATCACGCAGCGCCGCGACCATGCAACGCGCAGCCCCCTCGCCGCCTTCGCTAGGCGCAGTGATGTGGTACGCATCGCCGCTCATGCCGAAACCGACCAGTTCGCAGTAGATGTTCGCACCGCGCGCCTTCGCCTGTTCGTATTCCTCCAGCACCAGCACACCGGCACCATCGGACAGCACGAAACCGTCGCGGTCCTTGTCCCATGGACGGCTGGCCTTGCCGGGCTCGTCATTGCGGGTGGACATGGCCTTGGCCGAGCAGAAACCCGCCATGGCGGTACCCGTGGTGGCGAATTCGGCGCCGCCGGCCACCATCACGTCCGCGTCGCCGTACTGGATCATGCGCGCGGCCAGGCCGATGTTGTGCGCACCCGTGGTGCAGGCGGTGACGCAGGCGATGTTCGGGCCTTTCAGGCCAAACATGATCGACAGGTGGCCCGATACCATGTTGATGATCGAGCTGGGCACGAAGAATGGCGACACGCGCCGCGGCCCCTTCTCATGCAGTTCGATCGATGTGCGTTCGATGGTGTGCAAGCCGCCGATGCCCGCCGCCACGGCCACCCCGATGCGCGGCGCGTTGGCTTCCGTCACTTCCAGCCCGGAGTCGCGCAGCGCTTGCGTACCCGCGGCGATGCCATAGTGGATGAACGGGTCCATCTTCTTGATTTCTTTCGGCGCGATCCATTGCGCTGGATCGAAATCACGCACCTGCCCGGCGATGCGGGTGGCATACGTCGTCGCGTCGAAATGCGTGACTTCGCCGATGCCGCTGACGCCCTTGAGGATGTTGTTCCAGGCGGTGGCGATGTCGTTGCCGACCGGCGAGATGATGCCCATGCCGGTCACTACCACACGTCGTTTGCTCATGGATCGAATTCCTAACTGGTTCGGGAAAGGTCAGCCTTCAAGCATCCCTTTCCATACATCGCGATCGTGCCGATGCCGTACACCATACGGGATCGGACGTTGCAAAATGCAGAAACGAAAACTGCGCCGAGATGGCGCAGCTTCCGATATTCACTACGTGGATGCATGGGACGTAAGCGTATCCGCCCCGCCACGCAGATCACTCCTTGGTGTGGGACTTGATGTAATCCACAGCTTGCTGCACGGTGGTGATCTTTTCGGCGTCCTCGTCGGGAATCTCGGTTTCGAATTCCTCTTCGAGCGCCATCACCAGCTCGACCGTGTCCAGCGAATCCGCGCCCAGATCGTCTACGAACGAAGCGTTCGGAGTGACCTCGTCTTCCTTCACGCCAAGCTGCTCGACGACGATTTTCTTGACACGCTCTTCGATGGTGCTCATGTTGCCTTTGCCTCCCAAGGGGAAATTAGTCCGTCTGCCGGGTTTCCCCCGGCAAAGTCTGCGGCATTGTAGTGGCTAAGCCGCGAAGCCGCCAATTATGCCAGGAATACAAGCCATCGCGGGTTCCACATGGCGCGAAGCGGCGATTGTCGCGCAAAACGGCCGCCGTGACGACTTTTTGTTGCGGGTGATGTCGATCGGCTAACAAGTTTCAAACGGATGATCCGCCGGCCGCCTGGAGCCTGTGCCTGCCACGTCCTTGTCGAACCAGGCCTTTGGGCCCAATTGGTTACGGCATGTACATGCCGCCGTTGACATGCAAGGTCTCGCCGGTGATGTAAGCGGCAGCGGGCGACGCCAGAAAGCCCACCGCCTTGGCGATATCGCTGGCTTCGCCAAACCGGCCGAGCGCGATCTGGCCCAGCAGGGCTTGCTTGGATTCTTCCGGCAGGCCGCGGGTCATGTCGGTATCGATGAAGCCCGGCGCCACCACGTTGACAGTGATGCTGCGCGAACCGATCTCGCGCGCCAGCGATTTGGAGAACGCAATGATGCCCGCCTTGGCAGCAGCGTAATTGGACTGGCCCGGGTTGCCGGTCAGGCCGATCACCGAAGCGATCGAAATGATACGGCCCTTGCGTGCCTTCATCATGCCGCGCATCACTGCCTTGGACAGTCGATAGACCGAAGTGAGATTGGTGTCGAGGATCGCCTGCCAGTCTTCATCGCGCATGCGCATCAGCAACTGATCGCGCGTGATGCCGGCGTTGTTGACCAGGATCGATACCGCCCCGTGCTGCTTGGCAATATCGTCGATCAGCGCATCCACCGCAGCTGCATCCGTGACGTTCAATACGCGCCCATGCCCGCCATGCGGAGCGAGCCGCTCTTCAATCGCCGCTGCGCCCGCCTCCGTCGTGGCGGTACCGATGACGGTGGCACCCATGGTGGCCAGTTCGTCGGCAATCGCTGCACCGATACCACGGCTGGCGCCCGTAACCAGTGCAATTTCACCTTGCAGTGTGCTCATGCTTGTGTCCTTCGGTGCGGCGTGTTTTGAAGAAAAGGAGATTTCAGGCCCACTCGTTGCGCACGGCGTCGAGCTCGGCAGGCGTGCCGATGGCGCGGGCTTCGACGCTCTTGTCGATACGCTTGATCAGCCCGGCAAGCACCTTGCCCGGACCGCATTCGGCCAAGCGCGTGGCGCCACCTGCAACCAGGGTTTGCACGCACCCGGTCCAGCGTACTGGCAGATAAAGTTGGCGCTGCAAGGCGCCGCGAATCTCTTCCACTGAGGCATAGCTGCGTGCTTCTGCGTTCTGCACCACCGAAATGACCGGCACCTGCCAAGCGATGGAAGACATGCGTTCACCCAGCTTGTCGGCCGCGTCACGCATCAGCGCGGTATGCGAAGGCACGGATACCGCCAGCTTCACCGCCTTCTTGACGCCTTGCTCGGCGAGCTTGGCCAGCGCGCGATCCACCGCTTCGGCGTGGCCGGCAATCACCAGTTGGCCGGGCGAATTGTAGTTGGCCGGCGCCACCACCTGCCCTTGCGCAACCTCATCGCACACTGCAGTGATTTGCGCCTCATCGCCACCGAGGATGGCTGCCATGGCGCCCACGCCGGCAGGTACCGCCGCCTGCATCAGGCGGCCACGTTCGGCCACCAGCGCTGCCGCATCATGCAACGACAGGGCACCTGCGCAAACGAGTGCGCTGTATTCGCCAAGGCTATGCCCGGACAGCTGCGCCGGACGCGCACCACCGAGCTTTTGCCATACGCGCCATACCGCTACGCTGGCCGCGAGCAAGGCCGGCTGCGTGTTCTCGGTGCGATTGAGCTGATCCTCCGGCCCCTGCTGGCTGAGCGCCCACAGATCGATGCCGGCGCCTTGCGAGGCTTCGTCGAAGGTGGCTTTCACCTCGGCATGGACAGCGGCCAGTTCGGCAAGCATCCCGACCGATTGCGAACCCTGGCCGGGAAAAACGAAAGCGAGCGATGCGGACGGTTGGGTCATGAACAGGCGCAATCCATCAGGAAAAACGAAATGGTGCCATCAATGCACGACGTACGCAGCCGTATTCGGCTGCATGTATCGCATGCAACGCGTTTTTTTGTTTTGCCCGGATCAGTAGCGCAACAACGCCGAAGCCCAGGTAAAGCCGCCACCGAAGGCTTCCAGCAGCAGGTTCTGCCCACGCTGCACCTTGCCCGAGCGCACCGCGAAATCCAATGCAAGCGGCACGGAGCCGGCGGAGGTATTGGCGTGCTTGTCGACGGTGACGATCACTCGGTCCATCGGCATGTTCAAACGCTTCGCCGTGGCTTCGATGATGCGCAAGTTCGCCTGATGCGGAATCAACCAATCCAGTTGCGCCGCGTCCATCTTGGCGGCCTTGAGCGTTTCCTCCACCAGCGAATCGAGCGTTTTTACCGCCACCTTGAACACTTCGCGGCCGGCCATGCGGATGCGCACGCCGTGATTGGGTTCGTCGTCCTTGAAACCGGCAGACACGCCGACTGGATTCCACAACAATTCCTTGTAACCGCCATCGGCATGCAGGCAGGTCGCATAAATGCCCGGCTCGCTGGACGCCTCCAGCACCACGGCTCCGGCACCATCGCCGAACAGCACGCAGGTTTCGCGCTCTTCCCAGCGAACCATGCGCGTAAGCGTTTCGGCGCCCATCACCAGCACTTTCTTCGACTGGCCGCTGCGGATGAATTTATCCGCCACGCCCAAGGCATAAACGAAACCGGAGCACGCCGCATTCACGTCGAAGGCGGCACAACCGTTGGCGCCGAGACGATGCTGCACCAGACATGCCGTGGAAGGAAAAATGATGTCGGGCGTGGTGGTGCCCAGCACAATCAGATCGAGTTCCGATGCTTTGACGCCCGCCGCGTCGAGCGCACGCTGTGCGGCCAGGGTTGCCAGATCGCCGGTGGTCTCCCCTTCCGCGGCAACATGACGCTGGCGGATACCGGTGCGTTCGCGAATCCATTCATCACTGGTGTCGACGAATTTTTCGAGATCGGCATTGGTAAGAACACGTTCCGGCAGGGCGCTGCCGGTGCCGACGATGCGGGCATAGATCTGGGTCATTGAATGTCCATCAGCGAGCGAAGTGCTTCATGACCATCCGCCTCACGGGTGATCCGAACACCAAGACCGCAACGTTACGTTGCCGTGAGAGCCCGTTCAATAGGCGCCACGGCGTAGCAGAACGCAAAGCGGCGCGTCACCGCGCCG
>DATJMR010000109.1:0-15542 GCA_035508595.1 Dyella sp. | reverse complement strand
AGCCCGACCATCAGGCCCGACTTGGTGAACAACGCCGGGTGCAGCGCCTTGGCATCGCTCAGCAGCTTCAGCGAGGCAAAATACCGCGCGCCGGGCCGGATCGTCGGATAAAGCCGCGGCACGGTCTCCAGGTTGTGGTTGAACACGTCCGGCGGAAATTCTTTGAGCACTTCCAGCGCGCGTTCCATGCGGCCTTTACCGCGAAAATCGGGCGTCAGGATTTCGATGCGGATGTTCGGACTGGCATGACGCACGGCGCGAATGCATGCCGCGAAATGTTCGGCGCCACCGTCGCGCAAATCGTCGCGATCGACCGAGGTGATCACCACGTACTTCAGGCGCATGTCGTGGATGGTTTCGGCAAGACGCGCCGGTTCCAGCGGATCGGGCGCCGCGGGGCGGCCGTGCGCCACATCACAGAACGAGCAGCGGCGCGTGCACACCTCGCCGAGAATCATGAAGGTGGCGGTGCCTTTGCTGAAGCATTCGTGGATGTTCGGACACGATGCTTCTTCGCACACGGTCACCAAGGCGTTCTGACGCAGACGCGCTTTCAACTGCTGCACGGCGTTGCCTTGCGGCAGACGCACGCGAATCCAGCTCGGCTTGCGCAGCGTGGGCACGTTGGTGTCGAAGCCGGCACGATTGAGCGAGATCTTGTCGCCGCCCAGTTGCTTCTCGACAGGCGCACCGCTGACGACGCTGATCGGAATGACTTTCGTGGAGGATGCGCTGGTATCGCTCATGAAATAGCTCAGACCGCTACACGAGCGGGGAGTTCGGGGACCACGGGAGCGGCCGGTTCAGCCTCGAAACCGAACTGCCGGCAGAACTCGCCGATCAGCACATCCTCGACATCCGCCAGCCGCGACGGACCGCCCAAGTCTAGCACCTGTGTGACCGCCAGACCCTTGTAACCGCAAGGATTAATGCGGTGGAACGGTTCCAGGTTCATGTTCACATTGAAGGCCAAACCGTGAAAGCTGCAACCTCGGCGCACACGCAAGCCCAAGGCTGCGACCTTGGCATCGCCCACGTAGACGCCCGGGGCGCCCTCGCGACGTACGGCCTCGATATTCCAGTTCGCCAGGGTGTCGATGATGGCCTGCTCGATCTTGCACACGAGGTCGCGCACCCCGATGCCGACCCGGCGCAGGTCGATCAGCGGGTAGGCCACGATCTGGCCGGGCCCGTGATAGGTGACCTGGCCGCCGCGATCCACGGGCACGACGGGAATCTCGCCGGGAGCCAAGACGTGCTCCATCTTGCCCGCCTGCCCGAGCGTAAAGACCGGATCGTGCTCCAGCACCCACAGCTCGTCGGTGGTGGTTGCGGTGCGGTTATCGGTAAAGGCGCTCATCGCCCGCCAAGTCGGCTCGTAGGGTTGACGGCCCAGACGGCGGATTTTCAGCGGAAGGGACATGACGTGCGGGCCTGCTTGGGGATGGGCTGAATCTGTGGCCGCCGGAGACCGCTTGCAAGTGAAGGAAGTCGCTGTTGCGGCGCCTCTGTGGGGGAAGGGTATGAGGCGCATCTTGCCCCACACCCCACCCTTACCTTTCCTCAAGCGAGAAAAGGCGGTTTTTACAGCGTGAACCGTATATCCGGATCAGCCCGCAGCGCGACGTGCGCCGCGTCGTACTGCTCGCGTGTGTCACAGCGGAAGCTGACGGTGACGGACAGAAAGTTGCCTTCGCGTGAATGCTTGTGCCGCACGGTTTCGTGCAACACGTGAAGGCCGATGCCTTCCAGAATTTCCGGAACCCGCGCCTTCAAATCGGCGCTGGCGTTGCCCATGGCGGTAATTTCGAACTCGCCGGGAAACTGAAAACCCTGGCCCTCCTGTTGCGCCTTGATATCGCCCAGGTCTTTCATCGGCCCTCTCCGTTCACATCGACAACCTGATTCACTTCTTGCCGCTACCGTGGAACCACAACAAGATGGTGTCCCACAGGCGCTTGAAGAAGCCGCCCTGCGGCGCATCGTTCAAAGCGACCAGTGGCACGTCCATGATGGACTGGCCGTCTTCGGTGATGTGCAGCGTGCCGACCTGCTGGCCTTTCTTGTAAGGCGCGATCAGCGTGGACGGAATGTCCATGGTCGCTTTGAGCTTGTCATAGTCGCCGGTCTTCACCGTAACGAGCACGTCCTGCTGGACGCCGAGCGGGAGCGTGTCGTCTTCGCCCTTCCACAACCGCGGCGTGGCCTGAGCCTTGCCCGCCTCGTAGAGCTTGTGCGTTTCGAAGAAGCGGAAGCCGTAGTTGAGCAGGGCCATCGCCGCATCCGCACGGCCTTTTTCGCTGCCCGAGCCCATCACGATGGCGATCATGCGCTGGTCGCCGCGCTTGGCCGACGCGTCCAGGCAGAAACCCGCGGCGGCGGTGTGGCCGGTCTTGACGCCGTCCACGGTGGGGTCGCGCCACAACAGCGTGTTGCGGTTGCCTTGCTTGATGCCGTTCCACTCGAACTCTTTGATCGCCGAGATCGCGTAGTCATCGGGATAGTCGTGGATCAGGGCTCGCGTAAGGGTCGCGATGTCGTGCGCGGTCGTGTAGTGATCGTCGACCGGATACCCGGAGGCGTTGACGAAGTGCGAGTTCACCATGCCCAGTTGCTTGGCATAGGCGTTCATCAGGCTGGCAAAGGTTTCCTCGGAGCCGGCCGTGTGCTCGGCCAGCGCAATGGCCGAATCGTTGCCGGACTGAATGATCATGCCGTAGAGCAGATCCTTCAGCGGGACTTGACTGTTGAGCTTGAGGAAGCTGGTGGAGCCGTCCGTGCCCGCGCCGCCCGCACGCCATGCGTGCTCGCTGATGTTGACCTGATCGGTAAGGTGAATCTTGCCTGAGGCGATTTGCGCGGAGATCACGTAATCGGTCATCACCTTGGTGATCGACGCCGGCTCGACGCGCACGTCGGGGTTCTTCGAGGCGAGAATCTGGCCGGTGGCGTAATCCATCAGCACCCATGCCTTGGCATCCACGTCCGGCGGCGGCGGCACCGGCACCTGAGCGGCGGCTGGCGTCGGCGGCGGATTGGGCACGGGCCTGGGCGGTGTCTGCTGGGCGGTGGCACTGACGCCGACAACCAATGCGGCGGCGGCAAGAATGTGCAAGGGGCGGCGGAACAGATTCATTGTGGGATTACATCCGTTTGCTAAATGCTCGGCGCCTGCGGCGCCACGACGTCGACGAAATATTTTGGACGGTCAGAAACCATTCGTCATGGATTTTTTCTGACGCGGTGAGGCCGGCGCATGTCCGGCCTTGCAGCAGCAGCGCTCAGTCTACCGCGACCTGCGGGTGGGGCAGACCCAATTGCTCGATCTTGGAACTCACCTGGTCGGCGCTGTCCACGTCGCTGAGCGGGCCCACCCGCACGCGATGCACCAGCCGACCGCCGATGGTGGCATCTTGCACCTGCACCGGAGCGAAATTAGCGACGCGCAATTGCGCGGCCACGCGCTCCGCGTTCGCCTGGTCGGAGAATGCGCCAACCTGCAAGTAGATGCTGGGCGAATGATCGGGCGTGGCGGTGACCAACGGCGGCGGTGGCGCCTCTTGCGCCGGCGACGGCGCGGAGGGATCGATGCCCTGCACTTCCACCAGCCCCGTGCCTTTGGGCCAGATGCCGATCTTCACCGCGGCGGCATAAGACAGATCGATCACGCGGTTCTCGTGGAACGGACCGCGATCGTTGACGCGCACGACCACGCTTTTGCCGTTCTCCAGATTCGTCACGCGCGCGTAGCTGGGCAACGGCAACACCTTGCTGGCGGCGGTGAACTTGTACATGTCGTAGTCTTCCAGGCTAGAGGTTTTGTAGCCGTGGAACTTCGAACCGTAGAACGACGCGATGCCGCGCTCGTCGTAACCGCGCGCGGAAGGCAGCACCGAGTAAGTGCGGCCCAGTACGGAATACGGTGATTTGTTGCCATAAAGCGAGCGCGGTTCCACCTTAGGTACCGGTTCGACCAACTGGCTGACGTCCGGTGGCGGGCCGTCCGGAATGCTGTCGTTGTCGTCGCGGTAACGACTGCTTTGCGGCTTGCTGGTGTCGTCTTGGAAACCGCCCGTGCTGCTGCGACGCGATCCGCCGCTGCCGTATGACGACGATGACGATGCATTGGGACGCGTGCTGTGATGACCGCCGCATCCGACCAAGATCGACATGATCGCAAGCAGGCAAGGCAGGCGCCAAAGCGTCTTCATCGCGTGGCGCTCTCCTGGTCGTTTACGCCATCCACGATCGCCTGCGCGAGTTGATGCACAGCCATGGCGTACATCGGGCTGCGGTTGTAGCGGGTGATCACGTAGAAGTTCTGGAAGGTGTACCAGTATTCCGGACCGTTCGCGCCCTGGAAGGTCTGCAAACTGCTCATTGCGCCGGGATCCAGATGCTGCAGCGGCGCATAGCCCCACGCTTCCAGCTGCTCGATGGTCCATTGCGGCGTGGAGTCCTTCACCGTGAGCGCTTTGGCAGCCGCATCAGGCTGCGCCCGTGCGGCGACCGGAGCGCCGGCCACCCAGCCATGCTTGGCAAAGTAATTGGCGACGCTGCCAAGGATATCCGGCAGCGAGTTTTGCAGATCGATGCGGCCGTCGCCGTCTTCGTCCACGGCGAAATCGCGGATGCTGCTGGGCATGAACTGCCCCCAGCCTTGCGCCCCCGCGTACGAGCCGTTGAGCGTATCGAGCGGGCCGGCGAGCTGGCTGTCCGGCAGCTCCAGCAAGGTCTTCAGTTCGCTACGGAAAAAGGTGGCGCGCGGCGGGTAGTAAAGGCCCAGCGTCACCAGCGCATCGAGCACTTTGTACTTGCCGGTATTGCGGCCGTAGAAGGTTTCCACGCCGAGAATCGCCACGATGTACTGTGGCGCCACGCCGTACTTCGCACCGATCTGCTCGAGCAAGGCTTGATGGTCGCGATAAAACGCAACGCCCGCGTCGATGCGCGCCTGCGTCATAAAAATCTGGCGGTAATCGCTCCACGGCTTCGCCTCGGCCGGGCGGTTCATCGCGTCGATGATGGTTTGCTGCCGCTGCGCTTCGTCGAGCAGGGCGTTTAACGCGGCCGGATCCTTGCCCGTATCGTGCGCGACTTCGTCGACCAATTTCGCCTGGCCAGGATGGTCGGCCCAGGCGGCAACAGGCGCCGCGAAACACAACGCTGCGAATACGAAAAATGTTCTTCCTGTCATGGCCACGGAGCGTAACATGCAGAAGCGATCAACTTTCCACCTTCGGGAAAAAGACCTCAGAATGCCTGCGGCGCCGCGTTTCAATCGTGCACTTTGCGGTTGGCGTGAATCGACATCAGCACGCCAAAACCAACCAGCAGCGACACGGCGGACGTACCGCCGTAACTGACCATCGGCATCGGCACGCCCACCACCGGCAACAGTCCGGCCACCATGCCGCCGTTGACGAATACGTAGACGAAGAAACTCATGCCGATGGCGCCCGCCAGCAGGCGCGAATAGGTGTCTTTGGCTTCCATCGCGATCCACAGGCAGCGACCGATAATGAAGGCATAAAGCACCAGGATCGCGCACACGCCGATCAGACCGAATTCTTCGCAGAAAACGGCGAAGATGAAGTCGGTGGTGTGCTCGGGCAGAAAATCCAGGCGCGACTGCGTGCCCTGCTCGAAGCCCTTGCCGAAAATGCCGCCCGAACCCACCGCGATCTGCGATTGGATGATGTGCCAGCCGTTGCCGAGCGGATCGGATTCCGGATTGAGCATGGTCAGGATGCGGTCACGCTGATACTGATGCATGAAATGCCACGCGATCGGCACCATGCCGCCGGCGCCCGCCAGCAGCAAACCGATGCGCCACCACGCCATGCCCGAAAGAAACAGGGCGAACGCACCGGCCGCCGACACCAGCAACGCGGTGCCCAGGTCCGGCTGCTTGGCGATCAATCCGGCCGGTACGGCGATCAATACGCCCACGGTGACGATGTCTTTCCAGTGCGGCGGAAGCTGGCGCGGATGCAGATACCACGCCACCATCATCGGCATCGTCAGCTTCATCAATTCGGACGGCTGAAAACGCATGACGCCCAGATTGAGCCAACGATCGGCACCGCGGCCTTCGCCCAGCACCGCCACCACCACCAACAACATCACGCTGCCGATGTACAGCCACGGCGTCCAATTGCGCAGCACCGACGGCGGAATGCGCGACATCAACACAATGAACGCACCACCCAGCGCAAAACGCGCGGCCTGGCCGATAACCAGCGAAAGGCTGCCGTCGCCGGCGCTGTACAGCGTCACCAATCCAACGCCGCATAAGATCAGCAACGCGAACGCCAACGGCAGGTCGATGCGCGGACGCGTCCAAACCCGTCGAAAAAAACGATGAAGACGAAGGCTCAAGGTATCCAGGATCATGGCGTATCGTCCCCCGCACTGGAGCTGTCCGATGCTGGCGTGTCGTCTTGCGGTAAGTCCTCCGGTCGCGATGCGGCGGACGACGATGCCGCTAGGCCCGACTCTGGCAAGGGCGTGTTCGGCGGCACGGCACCGCCTTGCGCGGCGAGCCACGCATCGAGAATCTTGCGTGCGATCGGGCCGGCATCCTTGGCACCCCATGCACCCGCCTCCAACACCACGGCCACCGCAATGCGCGGATTTTCGGCCGGCGTGAAGGCTTCGAACCAGGCGCGATGGCGCGCAGCGAGATAGGCGGTGTTTTTGTCCTCGTTGTACGCATCGGTCTTGCGCGAGAAACGCTCAGCGGTACCGCTCTTGCCGGCGATGCGATACGGGAAGCCGTCACCCAGCTTGGCACCAAAACCGGTGGAGGTCGGGTCGTTGCTGTAGATCACCAGCTGCATCCCCTCGTTCACCGCTTCCCAATCCTTCATGTTCTTGATCAGCGACGGCCCGGTGGGCGGATTGAGCAACGGCGACGGCGACTTGCCGACCTCCGCCGTCGACATCACCACATGCGGCGCATAAGGCACACCGCGGCCGGCAAACGTTGCCAAAGCATGCGCCAGCTGCACCGCGGTGACCGACCAATAGCCTTGGCCGATACCGGTAATCACCGTTTCGCCGGGATACCAGTTCCGTTCCTTGGGCGAATGTTTGGCCTTCCATTCGCGCGACGGCAGGATGCCGGACACCTCGCCGGGAAGATCGATGCCGCTGGGATGCCCGAAGCCGTAGCTGCCCATGAACTCGCTGATACGGTCGATGCCCAGATCCAACGCGAGCTTGTAGAAGTACGTATTGACGGACGCGTAGATCGCTTTATAGAGATTCGTCGTGCCCACGCCGCCACGCACGTCGTCGCGGTAACCGCGCGCCTGGCCCGGAATGTAGAACACACCCGTGGAAAGCACGGTGTCCTGGGGAGTGCGAATGCCATACTCCAGACCAGCCAGACCCATGAACGGTTTGACCGTCGAACCGGGCGGATACGCGCCCCGAAGCGCACGATTGAGCAAGGGCTTGTCCGTGGAGGTCATCAGCGAGGAGTAATCGGCCGTGCTGATGCCGTTGACAAACAGGTTCGGATCGAACGATGGCACGCTCACCATCGCCAGCACCTGGCCGTTGCGCGGATCGATCGCCACCGCCGCCCCCGGCCGCCCTTCGAACGCATCTTGCGCGGCCTTCTGGATGCGCGCGTCGATGCTCAGATAGAGATTTTTGCCAGGCGTCGGCGGATCGGTTTTCAGTACGCGCTGAATGCGCCCGTCGGCGTTCACTTCATCCAGCTCGTAACCGGGCGAGCCGTGCAGCATGTCCTCGTACGATCTCTCCACGCCAATACGTCCGATGTGCGTGGTGCCCTTGTAGCGATCCGGATCGAGGTTCGTCAGATCGTCCGCGTCGATGCGGCTTACGTAACCCACGACATGCGCAAACAACGGTCCGAGCGGATACTGACGCGTGAGATACGGCACCACGTCCACGCCTGGAAAGCGCCAGCGATTCACGTCGAAGCGCGCGATATCGTCTTCCGTCAGATGCATCTTCAAAGGCACGCTGTCGAAACGGCGCGATTGCCGAAGCTGTTTGCGGAACGCATCCAGATCGTCCTGATCCAACGGCACGACCTTGCCCAGGTCGGCAAGCAAGCGGTTCATGTCGTGTATTTGCTCGGGCACCACTTCCAGCCGAAAAGCGGGCACGTTGTCGGCCAGCAGCACGCCGTTGCGGTCGTAGATCAAGCCGCGCGCGGGAGGAATCGCGCGCGGCTTCACGCTGTTGATGACCGAACGCAGCGCGAATTCGTCGTGATGCAGCACCAGCAAAAAGACGTAGCGTCCCACCAGTGCGCACAAGCCGAGCAAGATCAGCGCGAAACCCGCAAACGCGCGGCGCCGAAACAGCTCCGCTTCGCCACGCGTATCTTTGAAGCGCCGGCGGATCAACTGCGGCATGGCACCGCCTTCGCACGAAGTCGCCGCGGCATGGTCTTCAAACCGCTCATTGCAGGCGCAACCGCATCCGCAAATCGTCAAGCAGCAGGAACAAGAACGGCCACAACGCCGCGCTGACAAACGGCGACGCCCACCACAACGCAGGCGGCGTGGATTCGCCGGCAAAAGCGCGCACGATCAGCAACAAGAAACGATCGTTGAGCAACAGCGCCAATACCGCGAGCGTTTGCTGCCACATCGGGAAAAAGCGCAAGCGCGAACGGAATCGCAATGCGATAAACGCCAGCACGCACAAGCGCAAAGCCTGTTCGCCCAGCAACACGCCCGAGAGCAGATCCGCGCAGACGCCGAAAACGAAAGCGAGCCCCAGCGTCACGCGCTGGTCGCCCGATTCAAGCGCCCAGTACAACAACACCAACGCAGGCCAGTACGGCTTGAACGGTTCCAACACATGCGGCAGCGGCACGAGCATCAACAGCAACGCCGCCACCAGCGTGCCGACGAACCACCAAAAGGAAAGTCGCTGACGGCTCATGGCTGCGGCGCCCCCTGTGTCTGCGCAGGCGTCGGCGATTTGGCGGGCGACGTCGATGCAGCCGATGTGGGTACGCGCGGTGCCGCCGCCGTGGATGCCGGCGCGGGCGCCTCATCCGAAGGTGGGCCGGCGGGCGAGGCCGGCGGCGGCGGACCGGCCGGTTCGGCCAGGTCGTGCAACACCAGCACTTCGTCGCTGCGGTCCAGATCGGCGCTGGGCAGCGCATGCGCTTCCAGGAACATGCCGGTGGCTGCCGGCCCGACGCTACCGATCTCGCCGACCGGGAAACCCTGCGGGAAGCGGCCGCCGAGACCGGACGTGAGCAACTTGTCGCCCACATGCACGTCCGCCGCCATCGGAATGTTCGGCAGGGTGAGCTGATCGCCGTTGCGCGAGCCGTAGGCCACCGTGCGCAGCCCGGTGCGTTGAACTACCACGGGCAATGCGTGATCGGGATCGGTCACCAGCATCACCGTCGCGGAAGTGGGCAGCACATCGATGACCTGCCCGACCACGCCGTGCGCATCGATCACGGGTTGTCCGGCCTTGATGCCATCGCTCGCACCCAGGTTGATCATCATGCGGTGCCGGTAAGCGCCCATATCCACGCCGATCACACGCGCCAGCTGTACATGCAATTCCAGACTGCGTTGCGTGTCGAGCAGTTCCTTCAGACGCGCATTTTGCTCGGCGACGGCCGCCATGCGGTTGAGCTTGGCGTTGGCCAGCAGCAGGTCTTCACGCAGCCGTTGGTTCTGTTCGGTGAGCAGGCGCCGGTCGGCGAACGCAACGCCGAGCGCGTGCATGCCGTCGGCAGGCAGGCTCGCCAGCCGATAAACGGGCTCGACCACGATGGCCGTGGCATAGCGCAAGCGCCACAACCATCCGTTACGGTGGTCCAGCACCATCAGCACCATGGCCATGGCGAGATAGAAAATCAGCCGCAAGGTACCGGCAGCGGTACCGGCGAACAGGGGCGAGGATTCCTCGCGCGAGAGCGGCATCACCTACCCCTGGGCTGCAAGATTATTCGGGAGCGAAGAAATCGCTACCGTGCTGATCGATCAGCTCCAGCGCCTTGCCGCCGCCGCGGGCCACGCAAGTGAGCGGATCGTCCGCCACCTGCACATGCAGGCCGGTTTCTTCCGAAAGCAAACGATCCAGGTCGCGCAGCAGCGCGCCGCCGCCGGTGAGCACGATGCCGCGCTCGGCCACGTCGGAGCACAGTTCCGGCGGGGTTTGCTCCAGCGCCGACTTCACCGCCGCCACGATGCCGGCGAGCGGCTCGTGCAGGGCTTCCAGGATCTCGTTGGAGTTGACCGTGAACATGCGCGGCACACCTTCGGCCAGGTTGCGGCCGGAGATTTCGATCTCGCGGACCTGGCTCTGCGGAAAGGCGCAGCCGATTTCCAGCTTGATGCGCTCGGCGGTGGATTCGCCGATCAGCGTGCCGTGATTGCGGCGCACATAGTTGATGATGGCCTCGTCGAAACGGTCGCCGCCCACACGCACCGACTGCGAGTAGACGATGCCGTTCAGCGAGATCACGGCCACTTCGGACGTGCCGCCGCCGATATCCAGCACCATGGAACCGCGCGCCTCATGCACCGGAATGCCGGCGCCGATGGCGGCCGCCATGGGCTCTTCGATCAGGAATACGTCGCGGGCGCCGGCGCCTTCGGCCGATTCCTTGATGGCGCGGCGTTCCACCTGCGTGGATCCGCAAGGCACGCACACCAGCACGCGGGGGCTTGGACGCAGCAGGCGCGAACGATGCACCTGGCGGATGAAGTGCTGCAGCATCGCTTCGGTCATCGTGAAGTCGGCGATCACGCCGTCCTTCATCGGTCGCACCGTGGCGATGTTGCCCGGCGTACGACCCAGCATGCGCTTGGCTTCGCCGCCGACAGCCGCCACGGTGCGGGGACCGCCTGGGCCGCGGTCCTGGCGGATCGCCACGACGGAAGGTTCGTTCAGGACGATGCCCTGGCCACGCACATAGATGAGCGTATTGGCAGTGCCAAGGTCGATGGATACATCGTTGGAAAACATCCCGCGAAACTTCTTGAACATGGGTCCGCCGCGCGTCGACTCTGGCTAAAAAGTAAGCGCGCCAGTCTAGTCAGCAAATGCCTCGACCGCAAGGACACAATGTTAAAAAATGGCTTGTTTTTGCGGGAAGTTTGAGGGCGATGCCGCAAAGGGAGAACGCGATCTTGCTGGCGGCTTGCTCAGGCCGATGGCCGGACCGCCCTTTTTGACGCAAGAACCGGCCTTTTCCTGCTATAGGCCCTCCGGCTACCATCTAAGGTTTGCCGCCGCACGACTCCCGTCGGGCCCAGCCAACCTTTTCGGATCGCACGCCATTATGTCTGCCGTCATCTGCGGATCGTTTGCCTACGACACCATCATGGTGTTCCAGGATCAGTTCAAGAATCACATCATTCCTGACCAGGTCCATATCCTGAACGTGTCGTTCCTGGTGCCGGCCATGCGCCGCGAATTCGGCGGCTGCGCCGGCAATATCGCCTATAACTTGAAGCTGCTCGGCGGCGATCCGCTGCCGGTGGCCGCGGTGGGCCAGGATTTCGCCCCCTATCGCGAGCATCTGCAACGCTGCGGCATCCGCATGGACGGCATCCGCGTGTTCGAAGACCAGTTCACACCGCAGTGCTTCATCACCACGGACCTGGACAACAACCAGATCACCGCCTTCCACCCCGGCGCCATGTCCAGCGCGCACGCCAATCATGTGCGCAACATCCCGGACGTCAGCTTCGGCATCGTCGCGCCGGATGGCCGCGACGCGATGCTGCAGCACGTCGATGAGTTTGCCGCGCGCGGCGTGCCGTTCGTATTCGATCCGGGACAGGCCATGCCGTTGTTCAACGGCGAGGAATTTCGCGCCATGATCGAAAAAGCGACCTACGTGATCGTCAACGACTACGAATCCCAGCTGCTGCAGCAACGCACAGGCTGGAGCGCGGCGGAAATCGCCTCGCGCGTGAAGGCCTACATCGTGACGCTGGGGCCGCGCGGCTCGCTCATCCACGCCGACGGCACCACGCATGAGATTCCACCCGCGCGCGAGCGCCAGGTGGTGGACCCCACCGGTTGCGGCGACGCTTATCGGGCCGGCCTGATCTTTGGCATCATGAAAGGCATGGACTGGCCCACCATCGGCCGCATGTCCTCGCTGATGGGCGCGCTGAAAGTGGAGCATCCGGGCACCCAGAATCAGCATTTCACCTACGACGAATTCGCCGCGCAGTTCAAGGAACAGTTCGGCTACGCGCTGGCCTGAGCCAAGCTTTTCGGAGAACGCACCGTGTCGATGCTTGCCAACATCGTGGTCGCCATCATCGCGCTCATGCACGTGTGGTTTCTGATCCTGGAAATGCTGCTGTGGGACAAGCCCACAGGCCGGCGAGCGTTCGGCACCAGCGCCGAATATGCCGCGCAAACCAAGGTGCTGGCCGCCAATCAGGGGCTTTACAACGGCTTTCTTGCGGCCGGCCTGCTGTGGGGCCTGATCCTTGGCGGCCCGGAGGGCACGCATGTGAAGCTTTTTTTCCTTGTTTGCGTGCTGGTGGCGGGTCTGTACGGCGGTTTCACGGCCACGCGCAAAGTGCTGTGGATACAAGGACTGCCGGCCGTCATCGGCATTGCCCTCGTGCTGGCGGGCTGAGCGCGTGTCCGATCACGCTCGCGAAGCCGTCGGGCAGCGGTTCGATCTCGCGCTGATGCAGCGCGCGCGAGCGCTGAGCTGGACCGCGTTGCAGCGCATTCACGAACACATGCGCCCCGGTATCGGCGAAGACGAGGCCCGTGCGCATGCCGCTCGCATATTCAGCGAGCTGGGCATGGAGCGGCTGTGGCACCCGCCCATCGTCCGCATCGGCGTCAACACCACCCTGACCTATCGCGAACCGTCCGTGCCGGACGTACGGCTGGGCGAAAACGACATCTACTTCCTCGACCTGGGCCTGGTCTTCGACGGCCACGAGGGGGATGTGGGTGATACGTTCGTCGTCGGCCATGCACCCGAACGCCTAGCCTGCGCCCAGGCGGCACGCGACCTGTTCCACGATGTGGCCCGTATATGGGCCATTGAGGGTTGGAGCGGCAGTAGGTTGTATCATTACGCCCAAGAGCGCGCCGAGGCGATGGGTTGGCGTTTCAACCACGCCATCAAAGGCCATCGCGTCAGCGATTTTCCGCACTCGGTGCACAAGGGCGGCAATCTGGGCGACTTCGAACACAAGCCCTCCCAGGGCCTGTGGATCCTCGAAATCCAGATTGCTCACCCGACCGAACCGTTCGGCGCCTTCTACGAGGATTTACTTGTCGACCCGGCGCACTGAAGGTGCCCGATCCGGCAACGCTGATTACACATTGGAGACGTACGCTACGGACTTAAGGATGGTCCAACCGCTACTTCTCTCTGACAACGACTTCTACTACGGAACTAACGCTGTGGCCCGCCAAAAACCCTTAAACCTCTATCGCAACATCGGCATCATCGCCCACATCGACGCCGGTAAAACCACCACCACCGAGCGCGTGCTGTACTACACGGGCAAGAAGCACCAGATCGTCGACGTGCACGACACGAAGGACGGCAAGGGCTCCACCACCACCGACTACCTCGAGCAGGAACGCAAGCGCGGCATCACCATTCAGTCCGCCGCTGTGTCCACCGAGTGGAAGGGCCACCAGATCAACGTGATCGACACCCCAGGCCACGTGGATTTCACCATCGAAGTGAACCGCAGCTTGCGCGTGCTCGACGGTGCCGTGGTGGTGTTCGACGGCGTGGCAGGCGTGGAACCGCAGACGGAAACCAACTGGCGCCTGGCCGACCAGTACAACGTGCCGCGCATGTGCTACATCAACAAGATGGACCGCATCGGCGCGAACTTTAAGCACGCCGTGGAAGGCATCAAGAACCGCCTCGGCGCCAACGCCCTGCTCTGCCAGGTGCCGCTGGGCAGCCACGACGACTTCATCGGCATGGTCGATCTCGTCGCCGGCCAAGGCTACATCTGGCAAGGTCACGACAAAGACAGCAAGTGGGAAATCGTGCCGCTTGATCAGGTCGCCAATCATCCGCAGGTGCAGGCGTTCAGCACCACCGCGGACAAAGAATGGGTGTCCGATCTCGCCAAGCTGCGCGAAGAAACCATCGAAAAAGCGCTGGAAATGGACGACGAAGCATTCGACAAGCTGCTCAATGCCGGCGACGTCGAAACCTTCCTCAAGAGCGGCGACTTCAGCATGGAGCTGCTCAAGAAGTGCATTCGCACCGGTTGCGTGCAAGGCAAGCTGGTGCCGGTGTTCTGCGGCTCCTCCTACCGCAACAAGGGCGTGCAGCAGTTGCTCGACGGCGTAATCGACTACATGCCTTTCCCGGGTGAAAACGGCGGCATCGGCCTGGTGGACGAAGACGGCAACGTGGTCGGCGAACAAGGCGTGATCGACGAAGCTCCCGCGCGCGCGCTGGCCTTCAAGGTGATCAACGACCAGTTCGGCACCCTCACCTTCTGCCGTATCTACTCGGGCGTCATCAAGAAGGGCGACACGCTGCAGAACGTCACGCGCGGCAAGAAAGAGCGCATCGGCCGCATCGTGGAAGTGCAGGCGAACGCCACCAAAGACATCGAAGAAGTGCGCGCCGGCGACATCTGCGCGTTCGTCTCGATGAAAGAAACCGAGACCGGCGACTCGCTCACCGATCCGCAGCATCCCGTGCTGCTGGAGCGCATGCGCTTCCCCGACCCGGTGATCAGCGTGGCCGTGGAACCCAAGAGCCGCAACGACATCGACAAGCTCTCCACCGCGCTCTACAAAATGGTGAAGGCCGATCCGTCGCTGCGCATGGAAGTGGACAAGGAAACCGGGCAGACCGTGCTCAAGGGCATGGGCGAACTGCATCTGGAAATCACCATCGACCGTATGCGCACCGAGCTGGGCGTGGAAGCGAACATGGGCAAACCCAAGGTCAGCTTCCGCGAAGCGTTCGGTCAGATGGTCGAACACACTTACACGCATAAGAAGCAGTCCGGTGGTTCGGGTCAGTTCGCCGAAGTGAAGATGATCTTCGAGCCGGGCGAACCCGGCAGCGGCGTGGTGTTCTCCGATGAAATCGTCGGCGGCCGCGTGCCGCGCGAATACATCCCGGCCGTCGAGCACGCCATCACGGTGGAATCGCGTCAGGGCCAGGTCGCCGGTTACGAAGTGCTGGACTTCAAGGCACGCCTCATCGACGGCAAGTTCCACGACGTGGACTCCTCCGCGCTCGCCTTCGAAATCGCCGGCCGCGCCTGCTTCCGCGAAGCGCAGAGGATGTCCAAGCCCAAGCTGCTCGAGCCGGTGATGAAGCTGGAAGTGGTGACCGAAGCCGACTACCTCGGCGACGTGATCGGCGACATCAACCGCCGCCGCGGTTCGATCAGCGAACAGGGTCAGAAGGGCACCAACGCCTTCGTGCAGGGCTTCGTACCGCTGGCGGAAATGTTCGGCTACATCAACTTCCTGCGCTCGGCCACCAGCGGCCGCGGTACCTTCTCGATGATCTTCGATCATTACGAAGAAGTGCCGGCGAGCAT
>DATJMR010000108.1:0-19247 GCA_035508595.1 Dyella sp. | reverse complement strand
GACGACAACGACTACGCCAGCGAATTCAATACGCTAACCAATGCCGGCTGCAACGTAAGCACTTATCCCGACACGAGTACGGGTTTCTACATCCATGCCAAGGCAATTCTGGCCGACTACGGACGGTCGACAGCCGTGGCGTTCGTGGGCTCGGAAAACTTCTCCAGCGCGTCGCTGACGGAGAACCGCGAACTCGGCTTGACCACGACCAACGCGAGCATCATGCAACAGCTCGAAACGACCATCAGCAACGATTACGCGGGTGGCACGCCCTGGTAATCGGCGTGGTTTTTATTCGGCCGTGATCTGTTCCCTCTCGGGACGCCGAGGGGGAGCAGTTGGCTCATCGCACTGAAGCTCAATGCTGCCGCGGACGAAAGTGCAGCGGCACGGCGTCGCGATGCGCGCTGGCCGGCGGCTTCGGGCCGCAGGCGCCACAGGTGCTGCACCCGTCGCTGCAGTTGCCGGTAGCCTGCTTGGGTTGCAAACGATGA
The DNA here is from genome assembly GCA_035508595.1 of Dyella sp. Lineage (GTDB taxonomy): Bacteria > Pseudomonadota > Gammaproteobacteria > Xanthomonadales > Rhodanobacteraceae > Dyella_B. Next base: position 18,753 of record DATJMR010000108.1, on the reverse strand, counting down.
CCAAACGAACGCACCCATGCCGCATGCCCTGGCCGGCTGAAATGAATGGATGCCGCCGCCAGCCAGCGATTGGTGAGCTGCGGCGCCAGCTTGCGAAACGCGTACAACGCGCTGATCAGCACGATCAGCCCGATCACCACATATTGAACCAGCAAGCTCGTGCTCACAAAAACAACCTCGCCACCTGATAGGTGATCAGCGACGCCGCGTAGGCGACGACGAACATATAGCCGAACGAGATCGCCACGTTGCGCCACGAATTGGTTTCGCGACGAATCACCGCCAGCGTGGACATGCATTGCGGGGCGAACGCAAACCACACCAACAGCGACAGCGCCGTGGCCAGCGAAAAATTTCCGGTCAGCGCGCTCGCCAGGCCGCCATGCTGCGCATCGCCGCTCACCGCGTAGACGGTCGCCAGCGTCGCCACCGCTGTTTCGCGCGCGGCAAACGCGGGAATCAGCGACAAGCTGATCTGCCAGTTGAAGCCCAGCGGCGCAAAGATATGCTGCAGGAAACGGCCGAGATAACCGGCAAAGCTGTAGTTGATGGCCGGACCGGCCGCACCGGCCGGCGGCGCCGGGAAGGTGGAGATAAACCACATCAACACCGTCAGCGCCAAAATCACACCCGTGAGACGCTTGAGAAAAATGGCGCCGCGTTCCCACAAACCGATCGCAACGTCACGCACGCGCGGCAGACGATACGAAGGCAGTTCCATCAGCAACGCGTGTTCGCTCTTGTCGCGGCGAATGCGTTTGATCACCCAACCCACCACCATGGCACCGGCGATGCCTGCCACGTACAGCGCAAACAACACCACGCCTTGCAGGTTGAATACGCCCAACACGCGACGTGTCGGAATAAATGCGCCAATCAACAATGCATACACCGGCAAACGCGCCGAACATGTCATCAGCGGCGCCACCAGAATCGTGGCGAGGCGGTCGCGCGGATCGGTGATGCTGCGCGTACCCATGATGCCGGGGATCGCACACGCGAAACTCGACAACAACGGAATGAACGAGCGGCCGGTCAAACCCACCGACACCATCAAGCGATCCAGCAAGAACGCCGCACGCGGCAGATAACCGGATTCTTCCAGCATCAGAATGAAGAAGAACAGCACCAGGATCACCGGCAAAAATCCGAGCACGGTACCGATGCCGCCGAACAAACCGTTGACCACCAGACCTTGCAGCGGACCTTCCGGCAAAATCGCTGCCACATGTGCGCCGAGCCAGGTGAAGCCTTGACCGATCATGTCGCTCATCGGCTTGCCGGAGGCGTACACCGCCTGGAACACCAGAAACATCACCACGGCCAACGTCAGCAAACCGAACACCGGGTGTAGTGCCCAGCGATCGAGCGCATCATCGATCCTTGCGGTGGCGCGCGGCATGGCGACTGTCTCGACCAACAGCTCGCGCACTTCATCGTGCAAGCTGGCGCGGCTTGCCGGATCGTCGGGCAACGCCATCGGCGCATCCGGCAGATCGCCATCGACGCGCTCGACCAATGCACGCGTGCCGCCGCGCTTCACCGCAATGGTTTCCACCACCGGGATGCCAAGACGACGTTGCAGTTCCTGCACGTTGATGGCAATGCCGCGATGGCGCGCCGCGTCCATCATGTTCAGGGCGAGCACCACGGGACGACCGAGGCGTTTCACTTCCAACACAAAGCGCAGATGCAAACGCAAGTTGGTGGCATCGGCCACGCAGATAATCAGATCGGGCGCCGCTTCGCCGGGATAATTGCCTTCCAGCACGTCGCGCGTGATCTGTTCGTCGGGACTGGCGGCATCGAAGCTGTACGTGCCGGGCAAATCCAAAATCTGCATCACGCGACCGGACGGTGCGGTGAACCGGCCTTCCTTGCGCTCGACGGTGACGCCGGCGTAGTTCGCCACTTTCTGGCGACCGCCCGTCAGCTGATTGAATAGCGCCGTCTTGCCGCAATTGGGATTGCCGACCAGGGCGATGCGCAACGTACCGGCGCTCATGCGACCTCCTGCACCGCCACTCTCGCGGCTTCGGCGCGTCGCAACGCAAAGCGCGTCGAGCCGATCTGGATCAACAACGGATCTGCGCCCACCGGGCCGCGCGCCACCAGTTTCACGCGTTCGCCCGCTACAAATCCCAGATCGCGCAGACGTTGCGCGATCAGATCGTTGGCATGGGCATCTTCGACTCGTTCGACCACAGCGGACGCACCTTTCGGCAAATCGGACAGGCGCACAGTTGTTACGCTTCTAAATAAGAATGGTTCGCATTGTAACCTCTTTTCGCATTGGGTGCAGTGGGGCGGCCAACGCTAAGGGGGGGAGCGTTCCAGCCAGATCCCGGGCAACCTCATTAAGATGCCCGCAGCCTCCGCCTTGGATACCCCCATGACCGCTTCCATACAGATCGCCGACCACGCGGGCATCCGCGAGCTCCGCCTCAACCGACCGGACGTGCACAACGCTTTCGACGACCGGCTGATCGCCGATCTCACCGCCGCCCTGGTTGATGCCGGCCGCGACCCGGCGGTGCAGGCGGTCGTGCTGACCGGGGTGGGGGCGAGCTTTTCTGCCGGCGCCGATCTCAACTGGATGCGCGGCATGGCCAAGGCCGGCGAGGCGGAAAACCGCGAGGACTCACTGCGCCTAGCCGCATTGATGCGCACACTGCAATTTCTGCCCAAGCCCACCATTGCCCGCGTGAACGGCGCGGCCTATGGCGGCGGTGTGGGTCTGGTGGCTTGCTGCGATATCGCCATTGGAGTCAGCACGGCGAAGTTCGGTCTTACGGAAGTAAAGCTCGGCTTGGTGCCCGCGGTGATTTCTCCGTATGTCATCGCCGCCATCGGCTTGCGGCAAGCGCGCCGCCTGTTCCTGACCGGGGAGATTTTCGATGCGGAAACCGCCACGCAGATCGGGTTGTTGCATCAGGCTGTCACGGCCGACTACCTGGACGACACCGTGCATGGCGTTCTAAAACAACTCGCCAAGGCCGGCCCGGCCGCGCAGCACGAGGCAAAACGACTCGCCTTCAACATGCACGGCCTGACCGAGGCGGCCGCCGAACGGATCGATCGCGAAAACGCCGCGTTGATCGCTCGTCTGCGCGTATCGCAGGAGGGTCAGGAGGGCTTGGCGGCATTCCTCGACAAACGCGCGGCAAGCTGGACGCACGGCAGCTGACACCACCCTGACAGCAGCGCCGCGCTACGCTACGCACGCTTGCCTTTTCATACGGTGTCCGTGCCATGAAACGCATCGTCAATATCGCCGATATCGAACTGCAACCCTTTCCGCCCGGCTACGGCCCTACGGGCGATGCCGCGCAACGCTTCGAGGCGCGCATCGGCCGTGTATCCATGCAGATGGGCGCAAAACAGCTTGGCTACAACATCACGGCCGTACCGCCGGGCAAGCGCGCCTTTCCATTCCACAACCATCGCGTGAACGAAGAAATGTTTTTCGTGCTGGAAGGCGAAGGGGAAATTCGCATCGGCGCGGAACGCCACGCTATCCGGCGCGGTGACATCATCGCCTGCCCGCCGGGCGGCCCGGACAGCGCGCATCAAATCATCAACACCGGCACCGCCGAGCTGCGTTACTTGGCGGTGAGCAGCAAACTCACGCCGGAAATTTGCGAATACCCCGATTCCAACAAGTACGGCATCCTGGGCGACTTCGGCACCGACCAAGACGGCAAGCCGCAAGTGGTGCGCCTGATCACGCGCCAGGGCGAGAGCGTCGACTATTGGGAAGGTGAATAAAGCTCCTCAGCGTAACGCGCCGTGTTGCGCTGCGCATCGGCTGGATCGGGCAAATCTGCTAGTTTTATGCGCTTTGCAGCTTCCCCGAACCGGTAGGAACCCCGCATGTTCGAGCGCGTACTGATTGCCAACCGCGGCGAGATCGCCTGCCGCGTCATCCGCACCTGCCGACGTCTGGGCATCCGTACCATTGCGGTGTATTCGGAGGCGGACAAAGACGCGCAACATGTGCGACTGGCCGACGAAGCCTGGCCGATCGGCGGCCCGCGACCTGCCGATTCGTATCTGCGCGGCGACACGATTGTGGACGTCGCCAAAAAATCCGGCGCGCAGGCGATTCATCCCGGTTACGGCTTTCTTTCGGAGAACACCGCCTTTGCGCGCGCATGCACGCAAGCCGGCATCGCCTTTATCGGCCCGCGCCCGGAAAGCATCGACGCGATGGGCTCCAAGGCAGCGGCCAAGGCGTTGATGGAACAGCACCACGTTCCGCTGGTGCCGGGCTATCACGGCGACAATCAGGATGCCGGCGTGCTTGCCGACCACGCCCGCAAAACCGGCTTTCCGCTGATGATCAAGGCGGCGGCGGGCGGCGGTGGCAAGGGCATGCGCATAGTGCGCACCGAGAAAGAATTTGCGGACGCGCTGGCTTCCGCGCAACGCGAAGCCGCCAGCTCCTTCGGCGATACGCGCGTGATTCTCGAACGCTACGTGGATCATCCGCGCCACATCGAATTTCAGGTGTTTGGCGACACCCAGGGCAACGTCATCCATTTGAACGAGCGCGAGTGTTCGGCGCAACGCCGCTATCAAAAAGTATTGGAAGAAACACCCTCGCCGTTTTTGACTGCCGAACGCCGCAAGGCCATGGGCGAAGCGGCCGTTGCGGCGGCCAAAGCGGTGAACTATGTCGGCGCCGGCACGGTGGAATTCATCGTCGGCCAGGATGGCTCGTTCTATTTCATGGAAATGAACACGCGCCTGCAAGTGGAGCACCCCGTTACCGAAGAAACGCTGGGCCTGGATCTGGTCGAATGGCAATTGCGCGTGGCGGCAGGCGAACCGCTGCCGCTGCGGCAGGAGCAAATTCATGCGCGCGGCCATGCGATCGAGGTGCGTCTTTATGCGGAAGATCCCGATCAGAATTTCCTGCCCGGCTCGGGCAAATTGCGCACCCTGCACCTGCCCACTCCCTCGCGCCACGTGCGCTTGGACGGCGGCGTGATCGAAGGCGACACCGTAACGATTTTTTACGATCCCATGATCGCCAAGTTGATCGTGCACGACACCGATCGCGCCCAAGCCTCGCAGCGCCTGCGCGAAGCGTTAGCGGAATGTGACATGGTCGGGCCGAAATCGAACATCGCTTTTCTCGAACGGCTGGTCAGCCATCCGGTGGTGATCGAAGGTCGTATCGATACCGGTTACCTGGATCGCCACCTTGATGAATTTCTAACTGGCGATGCGGCACCCTCTGAGCATGTCTTATTCGCTGCCGCGACCGCCGCGCTGCTTCACGACGAACGTGCCGTACTGGCCGGCGCGGAGCATGGCAGCGATCCGCATTCGCCTTGGTCGCGCGCCGACGCATGGCGTGTCGGGCATGCCGGCAAGCGGATCGTCGCGCTTTCGTTACGCGATCAGCGTTATGAAATCGATGCGCACGGCCATGATGGAGACTATCTGCTGCAGCACCACGCATCGCAATGCGACGTACGCGGCGCGCGCCTCGACGGCAACGCGCTCAGCGCGCGCCTCGACGGTCAAGGCATTCGCTTTGCCGTACGCGTCGACGAGGAACGCATTTCGCTGCACGATGCAAACGGTCAACGCCATGGCTTTACTCGCGCGGCGGCATTTGCGTGGGAATCCAAAGCGGGCACCGGCGGCAACCAGGTTATCGCGCCCATGCCTGGGCGCATCGTGCTGGTAAAGGCCAAAGCCGGTGACAACGTGGAAGAAGGTCAGGAGCTGCTGGTCATGGAAGCGATGAAAATGGAGCTAGCCTTGAAGGCGCCGCGCGCCGGCACTATTGATAGTGTGAGTGCCACGCAAGGCGAGTTTGTGGAAGCCGATACCGTGCTCGTTCGCTTTGCATCCTAGAGTGCCTGGTATATGAACACAGACTCTTATGTCCGCATCGTTGAAGTCGGCCCACGGGACGGCTTGCAGAACGAGAAGACGCTGCTGCCGCCCGACATCAAGATCGCGCTGATCGATCGGCTGTCTTCGACGGGCCTCAAAACCATCGAAACCACCAGCTTCGTCAGTCCGCGCTGGGTACCGCAGCTGGCCGACGCGGCGGAGGTTTTTCGGCATATCCGCAAAGTACCGGGCGTGTGTTATCCGGTGCTCGTTCCAAACGAGCAGGGTTATCGGATCGCGCGCGAAGCCGGCGCCACCGAGGTATCGGTCTTCACGGCCGCATCCGAAGCGTTCAATCGCGCCAATATCAACGCAACCATCGCCGAATCGCTGGAACGCTTCGAACCTGTTTTGCAGGAAGCCAAAGCCGAGGGCGTCAAGGTACGCGGCTACGTTTCCACGGCGCTGGGTTGTCCGTATCAGGGTGAGGTGTCGATTGCCGATGTGGTGCGCGTCTCCAAGCGCCTGTACGACATGGGCTGCTACGAAATCTCGGTCGCCGACACGATCGGCGTAGGCACGCCTGCCAAAGCGCGCGCCATGTTGCATGCGGTGTCGCAGGAAATTCCCATGCACGCGCTGGCGGTGCATTTCCACGACACTTACGGCCAGGCGTTGGCCAATATTCTCGCTTGCCTGGAAGAAGGCGTGCGCGTCGTCGATTCCGCCGTCTCCGGCACGGGCGGTTGCCCGTATGCGAAAGGCGCCAGCGGCAACGTCGCCAGCGAGGACGTGGTCTACATGCTGCACGGCATGGGCATGCAAACCGATATTGATCTGGACCTGCTGGTCGCCACCGGTGCATGGTTGTCCGCGCAGCTCAACAAACCCACGGCCAGCCGCGTGACCAAAGCGCGTACCACGGCAGCATGACCGCACTCCCTCTCTCCGCCGGAGAGGGGGTCGGGATACGGGAAACCTCGCCACGCACTGCCCTTCTTCCTTGAACCAAGCGTGCGGCGGCAGAAAACGACAACAGCGCCGGGGCAGGCATTCGCCCCAACCTACGTCACTCCCCGCAGTGCCCGGCGAACTGCTACTTTTGTCCGTATGCCCGACTTCGCCATCCGCCCCATCGAGCCGCGCGACAACACCGCGGTCGCCGCCATCATTCGCACCGTCATGCCCGAGTTCGGCGCCGACGGCCCCGGCTTCGCCATCCACGATGCCGAAGTCGACGACATGCACGCCTCCTACGCACGCCCACGCAGCGCCTATTTTGTGGTGGAGCGCGACGGCGCGGTGATCGGCGGCGGCGGCATCGCGCCTTTGGAGGGCGGCGGCGCGGACATTTGCGAATTGCGCAAAATGTATTTTCTGCCTGAGGCTCGCGGCATCGGCGCTGGTGCAACCATGATGCAACGCTGCCTTGACACCGCACGCGGTTTTGGTTTCAAGCGCTGCTATATCGAAACACTGACCGGCATGGATGCCGCGCAAAGCCTTTATCGCAAGCACGGCTTTGAGCCGCTATGCGAACCGATGGGCGGTACCGGTCATTTCAGTTGCGATTGTTTTTACATCCGCGATTTATAAACGAGGCGAACCATGGCCAATCGCGATCCACGTATCGACGCTTACATCGCCAAGTCGGCCGATTTCGCCAAACCCATCCTGGAACACTTGCGCAGCGTGGTGCATGCGGCCTACCCGGATATCGAGGAAGGCATCAAGTGGAATTGTCCGCATTTCATGTACGACGGGAAGCTGGTGTGTTCGATGGCCGCCTTCAAGCAACATTGCGCCTTTCACTTCTGGCACGGCAAAGAAGTCGTGGGCGAAACGCATCAGGAAGGCATGGGCCAGTTCGGCAAGATCACCTCCGTCAAGGAGCTGCCGAACAAGAAAGAACTGATTGCCTACGTGCGCAAAGCCATGGCGTTGCGAGATGCCGGTGTCACCCGGCAGCGTTCCGCGCCAGCCCGGAAACCGCCGCTCGAAGTGCCTGCCGATGTTGCAGCGCTGCTAAAAAAACACGCCTCGGCGCGTAAGCACTACGAAGCCTTTAGCCCCAGCGCGCAACGCGAATATATTGAGTGGATCGCCGAAGCGAAAACCGACGCCACGCGCCAGAAACGCATCGCCACCATGTTGGAATGGCTCGCGGAAGGCAAACACCGCAATTGGAAATATCAAAAATGATCCGCATTGCCCGGGCCGAGGATGCCGAGGCCGTCCACGCCATCTACGCTCCCACGATCACCGACACCGCCATCACGTTCGAAACGGAACTTCCCTGTGCCGACGCGATGCGCCAACGCATTCTCACTCGCCTGCAGCATTACCCGTGGCTGGTGTGGGAGGAAAACGGCAACGTGCTGGCTTATGCCTATGCCACACGCTTTCGCGAACGCGCCGCTTACGATTGGATTGCCGAAACGTCGATCTACGTGCACGCCGATGCGCGGCGGCGCGGCATCGCGCGCAAGCTTTATGGTGTACTGCTGGACGTGATGCGCTTGCAAGGTATCAATCGAGCCGTCGGCGTGATCACCATGCCCGGCCAGGTCAGCGTTGCCATGCACGAAGCCTTGGGCTTCGAATCGGCAGGCATTTGGCGCGAAGCCGGCTACAAGCTGGGGCAGTGGTGGGATGTCGGCGTGTGGCAAAAAGCATTGCAACCTGCCGCAAATCCGCCGGAACCGGTGCAAGCCTTTTCGTCGCTGACCGCATCGGCGGCGCTGCAAAGGCTGCTCGAGCGCTAAGCATCATCTGGGCGCAACGCGCCGATCAAGACCACAAAAAACCCCCTCTCCTTAGGGGAGAGGGGGCTTGCCAAGCCAAGGTATCAGTGGCTGGCCGCAATGATGCTGATGATCGCGCCGGTCGCGACAGCCGCTAGCAGGAAATCACCGTTGTCGCTTCTGATGTATTGGTAGCCGCGCGGCGGCGGCTTCAGGCGGTAGTGGCGATAGTCCGTGACCACGTATCGTTTGTCGCGATAGGCCGGCGGAATACGACCGCCCCGTTTGTACCAACCCTCATGCCGGCCCTGGTCGTACATACCGTGATAGCGCTGCTGGGACGGCGGAGGTGGCGGTCCGGGGCGATAAGCTTGGGCCATCGCAAACGACGACGACATCAGCATCGCGCCGCAAAAGGCCAATGCTCCTAACTGCTTCTTCATGGCGTAATCCTCGTAAAAGTGACACTGCACGGGAATCGCACGGATTCACGCTCCTGTGGACGACATCGCAATCCATTGATTTGCCTGATATCGCCGCGAACGAAAGCACGTTCTCAATGCGAGGTGTCAAGATTGCGTCAGCCTTACGAATGCGGCGTGAACGTTCTGTTGGCACCACAGCCTGCGTTCAGCCTGGCGGCCTGTCAGCCCACCGCAGCGCTAGGCCAAGGAGCGGGTGCGCTACCATTGCGCTTTTCGTTTTACGGGACACACCATGCAGCTCAATCAAGTCAAAGCCGTCATTACGGGCGGCGCTTCCGGCCTCGGTCATGCGGTCGCCCAGCACCTGGTGGCAAACGGTGGCCGTGTCGCCCTGTTCGACGTCAATGAAGAAAAGGGCCAGGAAGCGGCCAAGGCACTGGGTGGCAATGCCCGCTTTTTCCGCACCGACGTGACCTCCGAAGACGGCGTGGCAGCCAACGTCGCCTCGGCGCGTGAAGCGCTGGGTGGATTGAACGTGGTGGTGAACTGCGCGGGCATCCTCGGTGCAGGACGCGTGCTCGGCAAAGAAGGCGCGATGCCGCTGAACACCTTTGCGACCACCGTAATGGTCAACCTGGTGGGCAGCTTCAACGTAGCGAAGGCCGGCGCGGCGCTGATGCAAAACAACGATGCCGGCGAAGACGGCGAGCGCGGCGTGATCATCAACACCGCCAGCGTCGCGGCGTACGAAGGCCAGATCGGCCAGGCTGCCTATTCCGCGTCCAAAGGCGGCGTGGTGGGCATGACCCTGCCGATGGCGCGCGAATTGTCGCGCTTCGGCATCCGCGTGGCGACGATCGCGCCTGGCATCTTCTGGACTCCGATGGTGGATGGCATGCCGCCGCAGGTGCAGGAATCGCTGGCCGCCTCCATCCCCTTCCCTTCGCGCCTGGGCAAGCCGGACGAATTTGCCGCGACGGTAGCCTTTATCCTCGGCAACGTTTATATCAACGGCGAAACGATCCGCCTGGATGGCGCGGTGCGGTTGCAGCCGAAGTAATTGCAGCGGGGAACATCGACGGCTTGCTTTCGCACGTTCCCCGTTCTCGTCTACTCTTTCTCATTCACCTTCATTTCGCATCCCATGAAAGCTTCCGACGTCAAGAAAGGCAACGTAGTCGAACACGAAGGCACCGTGTATCAGGTGCGCGATATCGAGCGCAGCTCGCCGACGGCCCGTGGCGGCAACGTCACGTTTCGTTTCACGCTGTATTCCATTCCGGGTGGACGCAAGTTCGACCTCAGCCTGCGTGCCGACGACGACCTGAAAGAAATGGAACTGGTTCGCCGCGCGGCGAATTTCTCGTACATGGACGGCGACGCCTACGTGTTCATGGATAACGAGGACTACACCCAATACACGCTCGACGCGGATCTGATCGGCGACAACGGCGGCTTTATCGTGGAGGGCGTGGAAGGCTATTACGTGCAAGTCATCGACGAGGCGCCCGTGGGTCTGCAAGTGCCGACCAGCGTGGTACTTACCGTGGTTGATACCGCGCCGGAACTCAAAGGCGCCAGCGCCACCAAGCGCACCAAGCCGGCCAAACTCAATACTGGTATCGAAATCCAGGTGCCGGAATACATCACCAACGACGAAAAGGTGTGGGTCAATACGGTGACCGGGGAATTCGCGGGCCGCGCCTCGTAATTTGTAGATACGTTTTGCTGCACATCCGCAGCAGTTTTGAACCTACACAAAACGGCGCCCGTCGCGGCGCCGTTTTTTCGTGCGGCGCGCACGCGACACCGTCACGACAGTCAGGCAAAATCGTCCGCACCCCGGCATCGTTCCCGCCATGTCCACCCGAGCTTATTCGCTACGCACCAGCGTGCTGCAAAGCCTGACTGCGACCAAGCGTCCGGACGTGCCGGCGTGGGTGGTGATACGCAATACCGCCGCGGTGATGCTGCCGTTGATCGTGGGCATCCTTACCGGCCATCAGGAAGCGGGATTGGCGATCGGCGCCGGCGCGCTCGATACCATGTTCTCCGACCAGCCTGGGCCTTATCGCCAGCGTGCCTGGCAGCTTTTTCTAGCCTCCGTGGCGGCCGGACTCGCTTCGCTGTGCGGCTTTCTGATCGGCGGCCATTTGTTGCTGATTCTGCTGGCGATGGCGGTTTTCGGCTTCTTTGGCGGCTTGCTGGTGGTGTTCGGTACCGATATCGCCCGCGTCGGCATGACCAGCATGATTCTGCTTGTCATCACCGCCGCCACACCTACCACGCTCGACAACGCGTTGAGCGGCGCGCTGCTGATCTTCTCGGGCGGCCTGCTGTTGGCGTTGTTCTCGGTTGCCGCATGGCCGTTGCAACGCTATCGACCGGAACGCGATGCGCTGGCTACCGTCTACCGCGGATTGGCCGCGTTGGCGCAAGAACACAAGCCCAATCAGGAAGACGTACCCGCGCTCACCGATGCGATGACCACACTGCAGCGAACGCTGCTCGGCCGTCATCACGCGCGCGGGCGCGCGATGGAAGCTTTCGCGGTGTTGTTGGAATTGGCCGAACGCCTGCGCCTGGAATTGGTCGCCATGGACGAACTGCACGGCGCCGCAAATATCGTCGCGATGTTTCGCACCGATGCGGCTCGCGTACTCACGGCGGTGGCCGAGGCACTGGAAAACGGCGAATCGCCCGAACAAGCCGCGCGTGCCCTGCAAACCTTGCAAGCGAGCGAAAGCGCGTTGCTGGACAGTCACGCGCGCGAGGACAGTGTCGCGGCGCATATCCACGCGCTTTCCGGCCAGCTCGCCGCCGCCGTGCGCAACGCGAACTGGGCCGGCTCGCGCGGCGAGCAGCGCGCGGAAACCGCCGAAACGCGCCTGCCGCGCGCGCTGCGCGGCAACTCCGCGCTCGGCACGTTGCGTGCGAATCTTACCGTGCATTCGGTGGCTTTCCGCCATGCGATGCGGTGCGCGATCTGTCTCAGCGTCGCTCTGCTGGTCTCACGCGTGTGGCAGCTGCCGCACGGGTATTGGCTGCCGATGACAGCCGCCATCGTGCTGCGTCCGGATTTCGCCGCTACGTTCAACTTCGGTTTGTTGCGCGTGGTAGGCACCATTCTCGGCCTGATATTGACCACCGCACTGCTGTACATCACGCCGCACGAGGTGTGGGCACATCTCGCCTTGATGGCGGTGCTTTGCATGGCGTTTCGCTATCTCGCCACGGCGCATTACGGCATCGCGGTCGCAACGCTTACCGGCACGGTCGTCATCCTGTTGTCGTTCGAAGGCGTGAATTCCGATACGGCGGTGATGGATCGCGTGATCAACACCGTGCTCGGCAGCGGCATGGCGCTGCTTGCGTACGTGGCGTGGCCGACCTGGGAGCGCGGACGCGCGCGGGCCGCACTGTCGGACATGCTGGATGCCTACGCGCAATACCTGGGCGCGCTGGCGCGCTCCGATCAGCGTCACGCGCATCGCGAAACGCGTACCGCGGTACGCACCGCGCGCACCAACGCTCAGGCATCGCTGGACCGCATGCAAGCCGAGCCCGCCACGCCGCCGCACTTGCTGGAATTGGCCAATGCGCTTTTTCTCAACGCCAACCGCCTGGCGCGCACGGCCATGACGCTGGAGGCCTTGCTGCGCGACTGCGACTACTTGCCCGAACAAACGGAGGTGACCCACTTCGTGGAACGCGCGGCATCCCATCTGCACGTTCTGAGCGTTGCGCTACGCAACAATCAGGTACCGCCTCCGGCCCCGGAATTGCGCCCCTTGCAGCGCAGTCTTGCCTCGCTGCTGGCCATGGTGGACGACCGTCCGCGTGCCGAACAGCTTGTTCGCATCAGCGATCGCCTAGTCGACAACATCAACACCCTGGCTTATGTGGTAAGCCGCGGACCGCAGGAATCAGCCGCCACCCCGGACGACCGGCGCGTACATCCCTAAACCCCGTCGGCCCCCGAATCACGGCCCATGCCTTCGGCAAGCGTTACACTTGGGCCATGCTGAAGATCGATACCCACGCCCACATCCTGCCGCGGGACTGGCCCAATCTGGCCGCGAAGTACGGCAACGAAGCCTTTCCGGTGATGACACACACGGATGGCCGGCATCGTATCTACAAGGATGGCAAATTCTTTCGCGAAGTATGGGATTCGTCGTTCGATCCGCAGCATCGCATCAACGACTACGCGCGCTTTGGCGTGAATGTGCAGGTGATCTCCACCGTGCCGGTGTTGTTTTCGTACTGGGCGCCGGGATATCAGGCGCTGGAGTTGCACCGGCACCTCAACGATCACATGGGCGGCATCTGCCAGGATTATCCCAAGCATTACGCGGGCATCGGCACCGTGCCGCTGCAGGCACCGGACCTGGCTATACGCGAACTGGAACGCTGCATCGACGAGCTCGGCCTGTGCGGCGTGCAAATCGGCTCGCATTGCAACGAGTGGAATCTGGACGCGCCGGAACTGTTCCCCTTCTTCGAAGCGGCCGCCGACCTGGGCGCGGCGATCATGGTGCATCCGTGGGACATGATGGGCGCCACCACCATGCCCAAGTATTGGATGCCGTGGCTGGTGGGCATGCCCGCCGAGCAATCGCGCGCCGCATGCTGCCTGGCCTTTGGCGGCGTGCTGGAACGATTACCCAAGTTGCGCGTGATGCTCGCTCACGGCGGCGGCAGCTTCCCGTGGACGATCGGGCGTATCGAACACGGTTTTCGCATGCGGCCGGATCTGGTCGCCACCGACAACCCGCGCAATCCGCGCGAATACCTCAAGCGGTTGTTCTTCGACTCCTGCGTACACGACCCGCAAGCCTTGCGCTACCTGCTGGATGTGACCGGCGTCGACCGCGTGATGCTCGGCACCGACTATCCTTTCCCGCTGGGGGAGCAGGAACCCGGCAGCGGCATCGAATCGCTGAAGCTAGATGAGTTGAGCCGCGCCCGTCTCTTTCACGGTACCGCGCTGGAGTGGCTGGGGCTGCCTTTGTATCGCTTTGTCCAAAACATCTATCCCGAGGAGCACGCATGACTGTAAGAGCAATGGTGGTGGTCGCCTTACTCGCATTGGCCCGCATCGCCGTGGCCCAGGCCGACGATGTCACCATGGCGTCCGGCAGCGTGCACTTCAGCACGCCGTCCAATTGGGTGAGCATCATGCAGGTCGATGGCGATCCCGAGGTGCGCGTGTTCCAGGTACCCGATCCGTCTCCCAGCGCGAGCACCACGCTGGCGCGCGTGAGCGTGACGGTAAAACAAGTGGAAAACCTGGAAGCGTTCAACGAATACGTCAGCAACGCGGTAACCAAGGCCAAGGACCTTAAAAATTATCAGGCCGGCACACGGGCATCGGGCGATCAAAACAGCTTTATCTACACCGCCGATGAAAGCGGCGCCTCGTACAGCTATGTCGAACGCTATTGGTTTCGCAATGGCCACGCTATTCAATTGCGTTGCGCGCGCCCTACCTCCAGCCAAGCCGGACAAGCGTGGGCCGCGAGCTTCGACAAAAATTGCAGCCAGATCGCCGCGACTTTGACTCTTTGAATTTGCGTGTGTCGCCTGCGGAAACGTTTATGTTTGCGTCACGACACATGCATCACGTTGGAATGCTCTGATGTCCGCACCCTACGAAGCCACCGCTGAATGGGCCCAGGCCCGCGACGCTGCCGATCCGCTGCGCGCCTTTCGCGATGAATTTCTGATTCCCCCGCACGAACACGGCGAGAGCCACTATTTCTGCGGCAATTCATTGGGGCTGCAACCGCGCGCCGCACGCGACGCCGTCAACGCCGAACTCGATTACTGGGGCGAGCTGGGCGTGGAAGGCCACTTCAAGGGTCGCCTGCCGTGGATGGATTACCACGAATTCGTGCGCGACCATCTGGCCGAACTCGTCGGCGCACAAGCCGACGAAGTGGTGGCGATGAACACACTGGGCGTGAACCTGCATCTGATGATGGTGAGTTTCTATCGCCCCACGCCGGACCGGCACGCCATCCTTATGGAAGCCGGGGCGTTTCCCACCGATCGTTATGCGGTGGAATCGCAGATCCGCTATCACGGCTTCAGCCCTAATCTGTCGCTGATCGAGTTGGCGGGCGACGAACCCAACGGCACGATCTCGATGGAGGCGATCGAACGCGTGCTTGCCGAACACGGTTCGCGCATTGCGTTGGTGCTGTTGCCGGGCGTGCAATACCGCACCGGTCAATCGTTCGATCTCAAAGCGATCACCGATCTGGCACACAAGCAGGGCTGCACAGTGGGCTTCGACCTGGCTCACGCCGTTGGCAATCTGCCGTTGCGCCTGCACGACAGCGGCATGGATTTCGCCATCTGGTGTAGCTACAAATACCTCAATGCCGGCCCGGGCGCCGTGGGTGGCGCCTTTGTTCACACGCGCCACGCACGTGCCACGCTGCCGCGTTTCGCCGGCTGGTGGGGTCACGACAAAACCACGCGTTTCCAGATGGGCCCTGAATTTGTGCCTACGTCGGGTGCGGACGGTTGGCAGCTCTCCAATCCACCGATTCTCGCGCTGGCGCCGCTGCGCGTGTCGCTAGAGATCTTCCATCGCGCCGGTATCCAGCACCTACGCGAGAAGTCGCTGCAACTTACCGGCTATCTGGAATGGCTGGTGCAAACCCAATTGCCCGACGTGCTCGACATCGTGACGCCGAAAGACCCTGCGCGCCGCGGATCGCAGTTGTCCATCCGCGTGCTTGGCGGCCGCACACAGGGACGCGCCTTGTTCGAATACCTGATCGACCGCGGCATCATCGGCGACTGGCGCGAGCCCGATGTCATTCGTATTTCGCCAGCGCCGCTGTACAACCGGTTTGCGGACTGTCTCGCATTTGCCGAGACCGTGCGCGCATGGCACGACAAGTCGCCATAAAAGCGTTTTGCCGTTGCCGCTATCCACCAAGCCGGACGGTATAGCTACAACCGGCTTTGCGGGTGCCTGACTTGTCCCTGCCCCTTCACCACGAAGCGTTCCACCGTGAGCGCCTCGGCCCCCATCGGCCCATAAGCGTGCAAACGTGTGGTGGAAATGCCGATCTCGGCACCAAGCCCCAATTCGCCGCCATCGGAAAAACGCGACGAGGCGTTCACCATGACCACGGCCGAACGCATGGCTTGCACGAAACGCTGCGCCGCATGGTCGTCGCGTGTCGCGATGACTTCCGTATGATCGGAACCGAAGCGTTGAATGTGGCCGATCGCCATGCCTAGATCATCCACCACGCGAATCGCAAGGATAAGATCGAGAAATTCGGCGGCGTAGTCGTCGTCGGCCGCGGGTCGGATGCCTTCGATCAAGGCCCGCGAACGTTCGCAGCCGCGCAACTCGACCCCACGCTCCTGGAGCGCGCTCGCTGCCTTCGGCAGAAAAGAAGCGGCCACATCGCGATGCACCAGCAACGTCTCCAACGCATTGCACACACCGGGGCGCGAGGTTTTGCCGTCGATCAAGAGGTTCAATGCAAGCGCTTCATCCGCCGATGCATCGACATACAAATGGCATACGCCCTTGTAATGCTTGATCACCGGTACGCGCGCGTGTTCGGCAACAAAACGAATCAATCCTTCGCCACCGCGCGGAATGGCGAGATCCACGATGTCGCTGAGCTGCAGCAACTCGACCATCGTTTCGCGACGCAAATCTTCGACGAGCGTCAGCGCCGCCACCGGGATATCGTGCTTTTCCAAAGCGCCCTGCAAGGCCGATGCAATGGCCATGTTGGAATGCAGCGCCTCGGAACCGCCGCGCAAGATCACGGCATTGCCGGCCATCAGGCAAAGCGCGGCCGCGTCGGCGGTCACATTGGGACGCGCTTCGTAGATCATCGCGATCACACCCAGCGGGATGCGCACACGTTCCACGTCCAAACCGTTTGGCCGCGTCTCGCGGCGGGTGACCAGACCGACCGGATCGGGCAATGCGGCGATCTCACGTACCGCGCCGGCAATGCCGGCGACGCGCGATTCGTCCAAACGCAGACGATCCAACATGGCGCCCTGCACGCCTTTTGCCGCGGCTTGCTGCAAGTCGCGCGCATTCGCCGCGAGAATCGTATCGCGCTGTGTTTCCAGCGCAGCCGCCATATCGCGCAGCAGTTTGCGCTTGGTGGCGCTGTCGAGCGCGAACATCGCTTGCGCCGCGTCCTTGCACGCTAAAGCCTGTGTACGAATATCGCTCATGCTTCCGATTCTCCCGTCGAAAGAGTGGCGAGGTCATCGCGATGCACGATCTCCGCGCCGTAGCTGTAGCCGAGCAACGAAACAATGTCGCGGCTATGACGCCCGACCAGGCGCCGCACTTCGACGGCGCTGTATTGGCACAAGCCTCGCGCAATCGGCCGATCGTTCGCATCGACGATATCGATCAGATCACCGCGATGAAAGTCGCCTGTCACATCAAGGATACCTCCAGGCAACAGCGATGCGCGTCCGCCGCCCAGCGCACGCACCGCACCGGCATCGACACTGACACGCCCGCCGCCGGCCGGTGCATGACGCAGCCAGTATTTGCGCGCCTGCATGCGATTGCCGGCGACGTCGATCAAGGTGCCGCGCAAACGTCCTTTTTCAAGCGCCTTGACGGTGACGGCATCGCGGCCACTAAAGAGCGCCGTGGGAATACCCGCTGCTGCCGCCTTCTCCGCCGCCTGCAATTTGGTGCGCATGCCGCCGGTGCCCACGCCGGTTCCGCTACCCCCGGCCATGGCGACGATCTGCGGCGTCAGCTGCGGCACGTGGCCGATGGGCTCGGCTGCCGGATCGCGCCGAGGATCGGCGTTGTACAGCGCATCCACATCCGAGGCGATCAGCAGCAGATCCGCATCGACCAGGGCGGCGACAATCGCCGCCAGATTGTCGTTGTCGCCCAGCTTGAGTTCATCCACCGCGACGGTGTCGTTTTCGTTCACTACGGGCAACACACCGAGCATCAGCAATTCGCGCAAGGTGGCGCGCGCGTTGAGATATCGACGCCGATTGCGCAAATCGTCGTGCGTCAGCAGCACCTGCGCAACGGGGCGCTGCGACAGGTTTTGCCACAAGGCAATCATCGGCGCCTGCCCGAGTGCCGCAAGGGCTTGCCGCGCAGCCAGATCGGGACCTAACGCTGCGCGCTCGCGCAACAACGCGCGCCCCGCGGCGACGGCGCCAGAAGAAACCAGCACCACCTCGCGCCCCGCCTGTTGACTGGCTGTTATGAATGCTGCCAGCGCTTGCGCATAGCGGGGTGTCAGTCCAGCGCCGTCGGCGGCGAGCAAGTTGCTGCCGACTTTGAGCACAGCGCGCCGCCACGGCGGCAAGGCATGCTCGTGCAGAGAACGGCTTGTCATACTGACTCGCCTTTCAAAGGTGCGGCGACGCGATCGCCGTGACTCTTAGGTGCAGAAACCACCATGAAGCGTGCGTCGCTCGCGCCATGGTTCCGTGCCTGATGTGCGCTGCCCGGGGGCACGTGAAGCGCTTCGCCCGCACGCAGCAGGTATTGGACACCCTCCAGTTCCAACGTCACTTCGCCCTCGAGCACGTAGAAAAACTGACGTGCTTTTACATGACGATGTCGCTGCTCGACACTGCCCGGCGGCATCCGTTCCTCGATAACGCTAAGGTCGTCCAACGCCAGCAAGTGCCAGCCGTCGCACGACTGTCCCCAGTGGTAATGCTCGGCGTTGGCTGTACTGACG
>DATJMR010000107.1:0-15074 GCA_035508595.1 Dyella sp. | reverse complement strand
GTTCGCGCTGCCGGGGCTTTGTTTTACGCGGATTCCTCAACCGCCAGGGGGATGCTGCTCTTCCTTTTTCTGTTCGTGCTGGGGCGGCGGCCGGCGCTCTTGCGGATGAGCCGCTGGTGCCGGGTGCGGCTGTGCCATCGGACGCGGTTGCTCGGCCGGGTGGGGTTGTTCCGACGGATGCGGTTGCTGCATCGGGCGCGGCTGTTCGGCTGGACGTGGCGGCTCATGCTCGGACGGAGCATTGCGTTCGACGGGCGCTGCTTCCGGACGCGGCGCATGCGTCACGCCGCCATGGTTTTCGGGTTCCGGGCGATTTTCGGGGCGATGGGGTGTGGCCGACTCATGCCCGGGTTCCGCATTCGGATGGGGTGCGAATCCCGCCGACCGTAACGCGGGGCGTTGAGCAGGCTGTTCATGCGACGCGGGCTGTCCATGCGGCGCCGGATGCGCGGTGAGTTCAGCCGCTGATGCAGGCGCATTGTGCGCCGCCACGACGCCCGCTCCCGAGAACGACGTGGGCTTGGAGGTCGCCGCGATGGTCGGAACACCGTGATTGACCGACGCGCGCATCGCGGGATTCTGCCGAGCCATCTGGATGTGTTGTTGCTGCGCGGCGACCGGTGGCGTGTGCTGCTCGTGCGAGTAGGCGGCTTCTTGCGCCGTAGGCTGCCTGGTGATGCCGCCGTTGCCACCGTTGTAACTGGTGCGATTGATCGTTGTGTTGTTGATCACGGTCGTGTTGTACACGTTGGTGACGTGCACGTTGGTGATGCGATTGACCGACTGGTTGTAATAGAAACCGCCGGGACCCCAGTGACCGCCTTCGTAGCCTTCGCCGGTGTAGCCGTAGCCGTAATTAATGCCGCCGTAGAAGCCCACATGGGTGCCCCAATAGCCTTGGTGGAACGCATAGACGCCGTCGCTCCAGCCCCAGTAGCCCGGGGTCCACAATGCTCCCGTGAATGGCGCGAGTACCCAGGTGCCGGGCACCCAATAATATTCCGCGCCGTCCCATGCCCAATAACCCGGTGTCCAGATATAGCCGACGGCAGGAATCGGCGGTTGCTCGTAGACCGGCAGCGGCGGTGGCGGCGAGCCCACGGTAATGGATACGCCGATGGAAACGTCCGCATGCGCGGGCGTCGTCATGAGCGCGAACGATCCCGCCGTGAGCACGAACGCACCCAAGACCAGTGTGCCGCAACGTGTCGCGGTCTTACGCATCAAAGCGTGGTGTTTCATGGAAGCTCCTCTTTTGGTGACGCTGTGAGAGGAACCTATCGCATGTCATGCGATAAAAAGCTGAGCGGCGCTGATGCGGTTTCGTTTCCGTTGCGTCATTACCTGGCTCTACCACGGAATGTATACACGCAAACCTTTGTGGTGCTTATCCATTCTGCAAAGTAAATCGCGCATGAAGGAGCATGCCTCCGCATTTGCACTGTCGCGAGACTTACGCTTTGCGAAAACGATGTGTGAATTTTGGCTTGCCGCCGTGTGCAGGCGTACCTGCGCACGCAAAATTCGGAGTGCGATGCGGTTGGGCGATTTGTAGAGTGACGACCTTGTTCAAGTATTTCGAAGGATAGGTCGATGAGTCATGCATTCGCCACGGCCGTTACGGAATCGGCGCACGGACGCTGGATAAAAAGCCTTTCCGAACGCGATGAGCCTCGCTTTGCCGCGGACTTGGATCGCTACGGCGCGGCAACGATTTCCGGTGTGTTGCAGGCGGATGAGTGCGCCTCTCTTACTTCGATGTACGGCGACGAGCGTCATTTCAGAAGCCGTGTGGTGATGGGACGACATGGCTTTGGTCGTGGCGAATACAAGTACTTTGCTTATCCGCTGCCTGAGATGGTCCAGGCGCTGCGAGCGGCGTTTTATCCGTCGCTCGCCAGCATCGCCAATCGATGGAACGACAGCATGGGTTTGGATGTGCGTTATCCCCACGCTCACGAGGAATACCTCGATCGTTGTCATGCTGCCGGACAGTCGCGCCCAACGCCGTTGCTGCTTCAATACGGCGTCGGCGACTACAACTGTCTGCATCAAGATTTATATGGCGAGCACGTTTTTCCCTTGCAAATGGCCATCTTGCTGTCGCAACCTGGAAAGGATTTCACGGGCGGCGAATTTGTGCTGACCGAGCAGCGCCCGCGCATGCAATCGCGTCCGGAAGTGGTGCCGCTGCAACAGGGGGATGCGGTGATCTTCGCCGTCCATCATCGGCCCGTACAAGGATCGCGCGGCATGTATCGCGTCACGATGCGTCATGGCGTCAGCCGCATTCGTGCCGGGCATCGGCATACCTTGGGCGTTATTTTTCACGATGCCACCTGATGGCGCGCCAACATAAAACCGCGCCTTGGCGCGGTTCTATGAGGGATCAGGTTCGCGCCGCGGTACGCGGACGATGATGCAGCGGCGGAGGCGACGATGGCGCGCGGAAGGGCACCACGCTCGCATCGATCGGCAACTGCGCATCGCTTAGCATGGCCAGCAACGTCTCGCCGTAGATCAATTCGAACGGTTTGCCGACGACGAATTTCCACGCATCCTCGGTGTAATCGCCGCAGGCGACGATTTTCACGGCCGATGCGTGATGGAATTTCATGAGATGGTGCAGTTCGCGTACGTCTTTGACGTCGACGTGGCGATTGCGCCAGTGCCGGCACTGCACCAGGGTGGTCAATCCATGCTTGCGCAGGATGAGATCCAACCCATTGTCGGTATCGGGTTGCCCGGCGTGTTCTACCGCATAACCCCGAAAACGGAACGTTTGCGCCAAACGGTGTTCGAAGGTGCGCCAGTGCAGGGTGCGCAATTGCGACAGCTCGTCTTGAACGACCAGGCGATGCATGCGTTTGCGATAGCCAAGGCAAGAAGCGAACGCGCAACCCCATATGGCGCTCAGCGCCATCCAAAGCAACAACGTATAGACAGCAGTGTGCGCGCCGCGGCCGTAGTGGATACCCACATAAGCGCTCGCGCCGAGCAAGATGCCGGCTGGCCAATGCACCGAAACGAGGCGTCCGATGCGATGTGTTCTGTGCTTCGCCATCAACTCCCCCGAGCTGTGAACGCTGCTTACGAACCGCAACCCGACCTTAACGCGGACGATTCCGGAGATCAGCGTGCAGTGCGGCATTCGGCCGCGGCGCTTCACTGCAGCGCCAAAAGCGCCTCAGGGTGGGGCGATTTTGTGCGCTGCGGCGATATTTCAGGCAAAAAAGCGCGCTTTGGCGGTTGAAAATGTCAAATACGTCGCGCGAGCGGGCGGCGGCTAAAGCGCTGCTTCGACCCCAACAGGCCCAAACAACACATGCATGACCGCAAATCGACCCTTTCTTCACGTCGCGCGTGCAACACCATCACCGCGGCAACCGCCGCGATGTATCGGCCATGACAACAGGATGGCTTTTTCTATGAGTCACAAGGCGCACACCAGCGTGACCAGCACGCGCGTGAATTGGGACGATCCTCAGCTTGCATCGTTATTGCAACGAAGCGAAAGCTGGAGCATCGACAATCGCGGCGGGTTCTCTCCGCAAGACGTAGAGATCTACGTCGGTTGGAGCGGCTCGGTGGGCCGGCCCGCTGTCTTGGTTTGGGAACGGGGCAACGCCATCGTGGTGGAAACGCGATTCCCCATCGAACAAGGCGAGCAAATACGGGTCGATAAGCACCTGGGGGATCGCATCCGTACGCTTTGGGCCATGGTGGTGGATGGCCGGGAAGGTACGCGCGAGGAGGATCGCCGCAACGGCGTCCACGTCTATTGGCTGCAGGTGCGTTAGGGCGGCTTGAAGCCGCCGCGCCGTCGGCCCAACTTTTGCTTTGACTTAGCCTGACTTTGTAAGCCACGTCAGGAGACGGCGTTTGGACACGTACCTGCGTTATGGTTCACCACGAACTTGCGTGCCGTACGCGAGGACGTGGATGCATGGATGCCCAGGTGGTCTGCGCAGCGCAAACATAGGGATGACGGTACGTTGAAAGCCGTGGCGAACGGCCTGTCGCCGGCCAGATTTTTTTGGGGCTGGCGCGCCAGGTATGCATCTTATGTCGTTGTTATCGCTTGCATCGTCATGCTGGCGCTGACGCGCGGTGCGCATGCGCAAGCGATAAGCCTTGCCACGTTCACCCAAGCGCAAGGCCTGGGCAGCCTGGAAGACAATTGCCTGCTGCAAGATCGCCGCGGCTTTGTGTACGTCTGTACCGAGAACGGCTTATTCCGCTTCGACGGTCATGTTTTTCAGCGTATCGGGGCCGCAAACGGTTTGCGCGGCAGCTTCATCGGGGCCATGCATCAGGACCAGGCAGGGCGCTTGTGGGTGGGTACGCGGACAGGTCTTTATGTGGGCGATGGTGAACGCTTCGCACCGGTTACCGAGCAAGCGAACGCTTTGTTGGTCGATCCCGGTCAAATGCTTGCCGATTTGGACGGCCGGCTGTATGTGGTAAGCCAGCACCATCTGTGGGTGATCGAGTCCGTGGGAACGGGATGGCGAACTCGCCAAATGTTCGACGCGGCCGCACGCCGCGCCCATCCCGAGCTGGAAAACATCACCAGTGTCTTCGCCGACGGGCATAAACTGTGGTTTGGTTGCGATAAATCGTTGTGCCAATGGATCGACGGTCAACGGCGGATATGGGGCGCCCCCAAGGGTATTCCGCCGGATACCTGGACGTCTTATCTGCGTACCCGGGACGGCGCATTGTGGGTGCGCAGCCCGCACTATATCCGGGCACTGTCACCCGGTAGCGACGTATTCGCGAACCACGATTTGCCGGGCGCACGCATCGTCACCGCGTACCTGGACATGATCGAAGACGATCAGGCCCGCGTGCTTACCCGCGCCAACGATGGTCTTGCTCGCTGGGACGGTCATGCATGGCACATCTTCGACCGCAGCAACGGCTTGCCCGACATCGGCATTGACGCATTGCTGTACGACCGCAGTCACGTCTTGTGGATAGGCACATACGGGCGCGGCGTATTGCAGTGGCGTGGCTACGATGATTTTCAAAGCTGGCAAGCCGCACAGGGTCTGGACAGCAGTCCAAGTTGGGCCATTGCACGTGCAAGCGACGGCACGCTTTGGATCGGCGATGAACTGGGCGGCAGCGTGCTTAAACCTGGGGCTACGCGTCTTGCGCCGTGGTTGTTGAAGGCGCCGCGGCTGGCGCAGGAAACCATAGGACTTCACGCACTGCCTGATGGCGATATGTTGGCTGTTTACTATTCGGGCGAGGTGTTGCGTTATCGCGCTCGGCAAGGTGTCACAGAAGAAATCGCGCATTCGCCCGCTTACATTCGCGACATGCTGGTAGATAGCCGTGGTTGGATGTGGCTTTGCACGGAGCGCGGTCTGTACGAGTACGACGGTCACGCCTTGCAACGCGTCGGTGGGGACGTCGTGCCCGACGATATGTTCAACGATGCGAAGGAAGACGCTAACGGACGATTGTGGTTTGTCGGCGACGCGGGGCTGTTTCGTTTCGATCACGGCGAATGGACGCACATCCGTGTCGACGGCGTGCCTACCGACAAAGCGTTCGAGCATGTGGATGTGCTGCGCGACGGCACCTTCTACCTGTCCGGCAATTTTAACGGCTTGTGGCGCGGCCATATTGGCGATGGCAAGGTTGTCACGATGCAACACGTCGCCGACGATCTGCTCGACGACACCCGCATCTATTTCATCGAACACGATCGGCACGGCCGGCTATGGATTGGCGGAACGGATGGCGTAGAGGTCTTCGACGCACAGCGCTGGCGCCGCTTGACCACGGACGATGGATTGATCTGGGACGACGTTGCCGGAGATGCTTTCTTCGAAGACGTCGACGGCTCGATATGGATCGGTACCAGCAATGGCATTTCCCATATTCTTTCTCCGGCTTCGCTGACGACGACCAACGCCTTGGATGTCGCCATTACCGAAGTCGCGCTTGGCGGAGTAACGCAGGCACCGGCATCCGCCTATCGCTTCGACTATCGGAGCAACCAGCCGCTCACGCTGCATCTGGCCATGCTCAATGCGCCCACGCGCAGCACGCTGCAATACCGTTATCGGTTGAAAGGCTTGGAACGCGATTGGGTGAGCTCGGATCGATCGCAGGTCGATTACCCGCCCCTGCCTCCCGGCGACTTTACCTTCGAAGCGAGGGCCTACGATCCCGACAGCCGGCAATACTCGCCTGTGGTGCGATTGCCTGTGCGCATCGTGCCGCCGTGGTGGCAGCGAACCCCGGCCCTGCTGGGGGCATTGACGTTATTGGTGCTCGGCATCGCGCTGGTTTGGCAGTTGCGCACGCGTCATTTGCATGCCCGGGCGCGTTCTCTGGAAGCACTGATCGCGTCGCGCACGCGCGAGCTGGAAGTGGACAAACAAGCGCTCGAAGAAGCGCGCGCCGCGTTATGGCTGCAGGCCACGCACGACGCATTGACGGGTTTGCCCAACCGCTCCTACGCACTGCAGATATTGGCGCAAGCCATCGACGAGGCTCGACAGCAAAGCAAGCCGCTGGCCGTCGCGTTGATCGATCTGGATCACTTCAAACGCATCAACGATCATTACGGACACCTCAGGGGCGACGCTGTGCTCATCGAAGCCGCCACGCGATTGAACGCTGCGCTGCCGGCAGGCGCCACGCTGGGACGTTACGGCGGCGAGGAAATTCTGGCCGTCGTACCCAACGTTGCGCGCCATGATCCGGCGCCCTTTGAGGCATTGCGGCAAGAAATCTCCAAGAGCCTTTTCGGCGGCGAAAGCGCGCATGTCGAGCTCACCTGTTCCATCGGCGTGGCGTGGCTGCAAATACAAGACAAAGACGCCTTCGACCTGATTCGGCGTGCCGACATCGCCCTGTATTTGGCCAAGACCGAAGGGCGCAACCGCGTCGTCGCCGAAGGCGAGCACTGGGAAGCGTCGTGACCCACGTTTGAATCGATGTCGCGGACCTTGTACCCGGCAGAATCGGGTTGCGATGTGCAGTAATGTCCGCTTTGGGGCTAAAGTGGACGTTATTCGTCGCCCGACGAATAGGCTGTCATGGCTTGTAAGGGGAACCTAAGTCTGTCACTGACACTGATTAACATGTCCTTTTTGAAAGGGCATGGCTGATTTCGCCGGTCCTGTCCTCTGTGCTCGCCGGGCATGGAACTTGCTTTACGATCCTCCGATGATTACGACGCCACTTCAAAGCAACACACATCGCGGTAGCCTGGCCTGTGTCGGCATGGGCATGACCCTGGGTTCCCACCTTACGCCGCTGGCGCGCAGCCATATCGAGCAGGCGGACGTGGTATTCGCGGGGCTTTCCGATGGCATTGTGGAGCTGTGGCTAAGGCGCATGCATTCGGATGTGCGCAGCCTTCAGCCCTACTACCGGGAAGGCAAGTCGCGGCTGAAAACCTATAAAGAATGGGTCGAAGTGATGATGGCCGAAGTGCGAGCCGGAAAGCGGGTTTGCGGCGTGTTTTACGGGCACCCGGGCATTTTTGCGTGGTCGCCGCACAAGGCGATCGCCGCGGCGCGAGCTGAAGGCTTCGAGGCGCACATGGAGCCCGGCATTTCCGCCGAAGACTGTCTCTATGCCGATTTGGGTATCGATCCTGGCAAGTTCGGTTGCCAGCATTACGAGGCCAGTCAACTGCTTTTCTATGAGCGGCGCATCGATCTGGCCGCGTACCTGGTGTTATGGCAAGTCGGCGTGGTCGGCGATCGGTCGCTGGGGCGCTTCAACACCGGGCCCGCGTACAAGCAGGTGCTGGTGGATATGCTGAGCAAGGATTATCCGCTCGACCACGAAGTGATCATCTATCGTGGCGCCACGCTGCCGATCGAAAAGCCGCGCATTCGCCGGGTGGCCCTGCGCGATCTGCCCTATACGCCGTTTACGGTCGAGGAAACCGTCGTACTGCCGCCGGCCGAGTCGCTCAAACCGAATATCGCGATGCGGGAACGGTTGGACGAATTGGATAAACAGGAAGCGGTCAATAGCGCGGCTTAAATGGGGCTTGCCGCAGCAGCGGCCATTCGTCTGCCGGCAGGCTGGATAAGGAAAAACGGGCTGGAGCGTGCGGTGTCGCCATTCAGCTGATAGTGCCTAAGGCGCTGTTTCGTCAGACGAGATGGCATCGGGGCGCAGACGGCGTCAAGCTATTGCATGATGACCATAGGAGTAGGGGGAAGAACATGACAGACACGATCGAATTGCTGGAAGCCATCGGCCAGAACGCCTCGCTGCGTCACGCCTCGACGGAAACATTGACCAAGGTGCTTGAAGAAGCACAGGCCTCTGAGGCCCTGACGGCAGCGGTGATGACCGGTGACGGCAAGCAGTTGTTCGCGGAATTCGGGCGCTTGGACAATGCACCGCCCCAGTCAACCCAGCAGGTGCCAGGCCACGAAGACGAAGAGGAAGAAATACCGGCAAGTCCCACACCCGAAAAGCCGAATCATCCTCCCGCACCGGACAAGGCTTAAACGTTGGACCACGGATAGACGATGTCGATATGACTCGACTGCGCAACCGCTTCAAGTTATGGCCCATCATCGGGGCCATGGCTTGGGGTGCGCTCGCGCAGCTGAGCTACGCGGCGACGTCGATCTCCAATCCAGCCGAATTTCTGGATCAAACGGAAAGTGTGCGCGCGGTCGATCATGCCCGGTTCGTGCAGATGCTGGGGCAGATTCACCGCGAAGCGCCGCCGCTGACGCCGGCCGAACAATGGCATCTGCGTTATCTCGATGCATGGGAGACCATGTTCGAAGGAGACTACCCGAAGTCCCAGGCCGAGCTTCGCGAAGTGATCGATCACTCGGGCGATACGACGCTCGCCGCCAAGGCATCGGCGTTGTTGATGGATAACCTTGCGACCAACCGGCGTTACGAGGAAGCGTTCGCACTGGCCAATCGCCTCACCACCGGCTTATCGCAAATCACCGATCGGAAAGCCCGGTTCTCGGTTCTGTATGAACTGTCGCAGATGTCCAACTCTGCCGGCCAAATCGATCTGGCGATCCAGTACGCGCATATGGCGGCTGACAATGCGCCTCCCGGCAGCTCGCTGTGTTATCCGTACTACGTGCAGGTTGCGGCGCTATACAACGGCAAGCGACTGACATCGGCCAGCCCTGAGCTGCGTGAGGCCATTGATGCCTGCGATGCCGCGAAGGCTCAGATAAACGCAAACGCCGCACGGCTGATCCTGGTCAGCCTCCATCTGGATGAAAACCAGCCGGCCAAAGCCATGGCGCTGCTGGATCGTATCGAACCTGCCATCCGCGCCAGTCACTACTACCCGCAAATGTTGTCGTCCCAGGTGCAACGCGCACAGGCTTACGCGGAATTGGGGGATGACAGCAACGCGAGGAACGCGGCGCTCGCTGCGGTAGACATGAGCCATCCGGACGACATCAGCGAATGGTTGATGGTGGCGTACCAATTGCTCTATCAGGCGGAAAAAAAGCTCGGCCACAGCGCTGCCGCACTTTCGTACTACGAACATTACGCCGCTCAGGACAAGGGTTATCTCGACGACATCAGCGCGCGGGCCTTGGCTTACGAGGTGGCCCAGCAACGCATGCTGACGCAAAAGTTCGAAACCGAAAAACTGAGCAAGCAAAACAATATCCTGCGGTTGCAACAGCAACTGGCCACCAAGGCCGTCGAGACCAGCCGGTTATATATCGTGCTGTTGCTCGTGATCTTGGTGTCCATCATTTTTTGGCTGTTCCGTCTCAAGCGTTCGCAGCTTCGCTTCAAGATACTGTCCCGTCTCGACGGACTTACCGGTGTTTTCAACCATCAGCACTTTGTCGGCGAGGCCGAGCGCGCGCTTCGCGGGCTTGAGAAAAAACACGGAGCCGCTTGCTTGATATCCATCGACCTGGATCACTTCAAGCAAGTCAACGATACCCACGGCCATGCTGTCGGCGACGCGGTGTTGAAACACACGGTCTCTATCTGCAAGCAACATTTGCGTCCGACCGATTTGTTTGGCCGCCTGGGCGGAGAAGAATTCGGCATTTTGCTGTTGGAGTGCTCGCGCGATCACGGCGCAGCCATTGCCGATCGTATCCGCATGGCGATCGAAGCGACACCGATGGATAAGGACGAATGCGTTGTGGCGTTCTCCGCCAGCATCGGTCTGGTCTCCACCGAAACCTGCGGTTACGACCTGCACCAGCTGTGGCGTGAAGCGGATGCGGCGCTCTACCGCGCCAAGCGCACCGGGCGCAATCGCCTCATCGTCGATACCGGCGGCGACGTTCTACTCAGTGCGTAAAGCGCCGAGGGTGACGTGACATCGCGAACGATCCGATGTCCGCCGTCGATCAAAGCGGACGTCGACCGATCGCCTGGTGCCAGTTTCTCACCGCAGCCGTGCTACGTACCTACATGCTCGGCGCAACCGTACCGTCCGACCATTTCCCCGCGGGAATCATCAACACGTTGACCGGCTCGGGCGCACCGTGGAATTGCGGGTTCAGCATGATGGGTGAACCGTCTTTGTCGGCGCCCCAGTCCACGTTTGTGGCGGTGTAAAACATCAGGTGCGGAATCCAATGGCCGAACCGGTCGTCGAGATACGCTTGCTTGGACATCATGTATGACATCGCGCCCGGTTCCAGTGCTGGCAGTTGTTTGGCAGCCAGCGCGGCTTCGATATCCTTTTTGATTTCTTCCCGGGTTTGCCCGGCCAGCACCAGGGAGGTTCGCTTGTATGTCATCGGCAGGATCGATTTGGCTGCCTGGGGATTGAAGCAAATGGGCCCGCGTAGTTTCGGATTCCAGAAATTGGGAGCATCGAAAGGGGACATCCACGACCGCTCGACCGCGCACACGAAGCCGTTCTTGCCTTGGACAGCCGTTACGTAACCGTGCGCTTGCAGAACAAGCACGGTGGCTTGGTCGGATATGGCGGCCGGCGCGGCGCTTCGGGCCAGCGCGATCTCCGCGGCCCGATCGGTCATCAAGTATTGGGAAAGCGGCGCCATGCTCGGGTAGCTATGGGGAGGCTGCAGCGGCGGGGTGGCTGCGGCGACGAGCGGCAGGGTCAATAGGCAGGACGCGATCAAATATTTGAAAACGTGGGCTTTTTTCATCGTTGTGCTCCCTTGTTCCGTTCTTATGCCTGGATACGGTTGGCGCACGCTAACCGTCGGGCATGGCGGTGCGTCATGCCCGGCAATTCAGCCGTGCTTACGAACGACGAAAGGCGCGCCGCCGAATCGACAAAGGATCGAGCCACTCGCGCAACGGGCTAAAGAAAAGCGCAAACAAGTCGATATGTTGCTTAAAGCGCGCTTGCCCTCCAAAAAAGCGCCGAACTTGCCGTGTCGGGGTCTCCCGGCCTAGACCCGGCAAAGCAGGCTCGTTGAAGGTCGTTGCAGGTTGTAGTTGTTGGGTAGCAGGGATCGCTCTGTAGTCGTGCGTCATCCCAACGGAATATCCATTTGCATGAGCCACTTCAAATCCAACTCGAAGTTATCCAATAACCAGGTGGACTGGGACGATCCGCGCCTGGAAGCGCTGTTGCGCAAAACGGACGGGTGGAAGCTCGACAATCGAGGCGCGTTCCAGGCGCAGGATGTGCAGATCCACGTCGGTTGGGGCGCCAATACTATGCGCGCCGCGATGCTGGTCTGGGAAAGCGAACGCGTCATGGTGATCGAAACGCGCTTCATCATTCCCCAGGGCGAACACGTTCGCGTAGACCGAATCTTCGGCAGCGCTGTTCGTACGGTCTGGGGCGTGGTGGCCGAGGGACGCGAAGGATTCCGGGAAGAAGACAAACTCAACGGCGTATACGTGCATTGGTTGCACGTGTGTTGAGGTGCATGCCGGTGCTTTCCCTTTTCCAGTGAATTACGAAGCGGAATTGGCTTGCACGGGCCACGGCGTTTCGCCGGAGAGCAAATAGAAACCCACTTGTGCACGTTTGGCGTGCCGCTTCGCGCGCGCTGCCAGCGTGGCGAGGGTTTCCGGATGTCCCGGGAAAGGGGGCGCGACGCGCACCGCACCGATCGCCACCGTGGTGATCGGAAAGAACTGCGTGTTGCCGTGGCGGTCTTCGCCGACGATGCCGCGGCGGGCGATATCCTCATCGGTAAACAAGGCATATGCGCGCTGGTTGAACAATTCCACCATGCCACGGCAGCGATCCTCCCAGTCGTGGCTTTGCAACACCAGTAGAAAATCGTCGCCACCGATGTGGCCGACGAAATCGCAGCGCGGATTGACGTGTGCCGTCAAAATGCCGGCCAGCAGCCGGATCATTTCGTCGCCGCGAAAATAACCGTATTGATCGTTGAACGGTTTGAAGTGATTGAGATCCACATACGCTACCGTGAACGGAAGTTCGGCGCGCAGCAGCCGCCCCACATGTTCCGTAACGGGAATATTGCCGGGCAGGAAAGTGAGCGGGTTGGCATACCGCGCCGCCTCGATACGCAACTCCGTCACGCGTCGCACCAGCGATTCACCGGTGCCAAGACCCAGATACAGGCCTTCGCGCGTGATCACGAAGCCGTCGCTGAGGTAGCGCTGATCCTGGCCGCGCAAAATGTCCGCCATGCTCTCCAGCGACTGGCGGACATCGCACATCAGCGGTCCTTCGTGCATAAAGGCGGTGCAGCTTTTACGTCCGTAAAGTTCCCGCGTGTACGGTTGTGCCATGCGCTCGCTGAAAACGCGCCGGTTGATCAGGCCGATCGGACGATCGTCCTCTACCACGGCCAGCGCATGAAGCTCGGGAAACTGAGAAAAAATGGCGACGACATCGCTGTTGGTGTGGCGTCCCGTCAACGACGGAGCATCGATCACCAAATGACCCAGGTGCATAGGCCGCTGCGTGACCGGCCCGCGAGGACGCGGCAGCACCGCGATGGTGGTGCGATCCAGCGCCTCGCGCACGTTGCTGTCGATCACGTCGACGGTTTTGGGTGCCGGATGACCCAAGAGAAAGCCTTGCGCATAGGAAATGCCCAGTTCGCGCAGCATGCGCAGATCGTCGACCTCTTCGACGCCTTCGCCAACCAGATCGGCACCCAGCGTCTCGGCGACCTGACACAGCGCGCGCACGATCGCCAGACGCTCGGCGCTTTTTGCCAAACCGTGAATCAGATAGCGATCGATCTTTACGACTTCCGGATGAATTTCGTTCCACATTTCGAAATTGGAATGACCATTGCCGAAATCGTCCAACGCGAAGCGCACACCGTGCGCGCGCAAATAGCCCAACGCATTGGCGAGGCGCGCCGGTTCGTCGACGATGTCGCGCTCGGTCAATTCGATGGTGATGCGGCTTAAATCCATGCCGCCGGCGCTAAGCGCGGCAAGCAAGTCGTCGGGTTTGATCGATTCCTGCATGAAAGCCTGCGCGCTCAGGTTCACCAACAATCGCCCGTGCGTTTTTTGGGCGGCGAATGCGCTGCACACAGTATGGGCGGCGATCAACTCGAATTCGCCGAGCCGGCCGCCGGAGCGGGCCAGGTTCAACAATTCCGGCGTGCTGATATTGCCGAGCACTTCGGTGGATCGAGCCAGGCCTTCATGCGCGATAACGTCCATGGTGTCCAGTCGTATCAATGGCTGGAACACGGCCGTCAGACCGTTTCGCGCGCGGTCTAGCAGCGAGGGAAAGCGCGAGTTGTCGCGAAGGAAAACCATGGCGAATGTCAGGCGGCCTTATCCCATACGGGTTCGGCTTGTTCGTTGAGGGGGGCGGGGTTGTCCTCGCCGGTGGCTTGCGTCGTTTCGGCGTTATTTTCCTTGACGCGAAAGAAGTCCATCTGTTGCAGAAGTGCTTCGGCATTGCTGCGCATCGCCAGGCTCATTCGGGCCGTGCGTTGCACGAGTGAGGCGTTTTCCTGCGTCGCCGCGTCCATGCCGGCGATGGCCTGATTGACTTGGTCGATTCCCGCCGTTTGTTCGCGGTTGGCGCCTGCAGTGCCGGCCACTTTTTCGGAAACCTGCGTTGCGCTGGCAACGATGTTCGAGAGCGCTTCGCCGGAGCGCCGCGCACATTGGCGGCCATCGTGCACGGCGTCGCTGCTTTCTTCGATCGATTGCTTCACCTCGCGTGCGGCGGCCGAGCAGCGTTGCGCGAGCTGCCGCACTTCAGCGGCAACCACCGCGAAGCCGCGGCCGTGTTCACCGGCACGGGCCGCTTCCACCGCGGCGTTCAAAGCAAGCAGATTGGTTTGGAACGCTACGTCGTTGATCAAGCCGACAAACTCGGCGATGCGTTGGCCGGAGCGATCGATGGCATCCATCGCGGCGACAGTCTGCCCGACGACCCCTTGTCCCTGCTCGGCGAGCTGGCGCGAGGCGATCGCAACGCGATGGGCCTGTTCGGCCATGGCGGCAGCTTCGGCGACGCTGGAGGCCATCTGTTCCATCGATGCGGAGCTTTGCTCCAACGTTGCCGCTTGCGATTGGGTGCGACGGCTCAACGCGTCGGTATGGTCTTCGAGCAGCTGCGCGTCTTCGCGTACGGTGGTCGCGCTCAGACGTACTTTGTGCACCACGCCTGCGAGCTGACGGTCCATGGCGGCCAAGGCGCGCAGCAATTCGCCGATTTCGTCCTCGCGGCCCACGGCAATGGATTCGCCCAGCTCGCCGCGCGCAATGCGCTTGGCGACGCCGGAGGCCAGGCGCAAACGCGCACCGAGTGCGCGAATCAGCATGCCGTCGCTGAATGCTGCGAGCAGCAATGCGCCGGCGAAGGCAGCCAGGAGTGTGAGCAAACCTCGCTTATTGGCAAGGTGTTGGTTTTGTGCCTCGGTCTTGCCGGACGTCAAGGCGCTTTCGAACAAATTGGTGAAATCGCTTTGCAGCGGAACCAGGGCAGGTTGTACGTCGGTGGCGAGTTTCAACTGTGCGATATCGAATTGCCCCGCCTGCAGCAGGGCGAGCGTTTCATCCATCGATTGTTCGGCGTCCTTGCGGTGTTCGATGGCGAGGGCGAGCAAGGATTTCTGCTGTGCGCCCAGGCCGCTCTGCAACAGCGGTTTCCAATAGCGGTCGATATCCACGCGGTTGCTCTTGATGGC
>DATJMR010000106.1:0-14533 GCA_035508595.1 Dyella sp. | reverse complement strand
GTGGCATTGCGCTACGAAAATCAATTGCGTTCGCGACTGTGCGATTTGTTTTTAGAACTGGTGATCGATCGCGAAGCCGGTGTCGCGTTTATGCGGCAAGTCGATGCGGGCGAGCTGGAAACACCGGTGCTGTTGCGGTCCTCGCCACTCACTTTCATCGAATCGGTGCTGTTGCTGCATCTTCGACAACAACTTGCCGAGGCGGAGGCGCATGGGACCCGTGCCGTCGTCGAAGAGATTGCGCTGATCGACGCGCTTTCCGTTTACGAGAAGAGCGTTTCCACCGATCGCGCCGGGTTCGCAAAACGCGTCACCGCCGCGATCGGCAAAATGAAAGACAACCACGTCTTGAACAAATTGCGCGGCGGCGACGATCGCTACGAAGTAGCGCCGGCACTCAAGTTGCTGTTTTGCGCCGAAGATGTTCAGGCCCTGGCGCAGGCATACCGCGATTTGCGCGAAGCGGACGATGGCGAGGAGAGTACGGATGGCGAGTGACAAGGGCGCAGCGACGAAGTCACGCAAGAAGGCCGCCAAGCCGGCGCGCACGGTAGCTCCTTCGCTGTTTCTCTCCGATCTGCCGGATCCGCGCGACGAGCAGTTCCGCATGCGTCGCCTGCAGGTGTTCAACTGGGGTACCTTCAGCGATTTGGTCGATGTGCCGATCGCCGAGCAAGGGTTTCTCTTTGTTGGACGATCGGGTTCGGGCAAATCCACCCTGCTGGATGCCATGTCGGCGTTGCTTGTGCCGCCGAACCTGGTGGACTTCAACGCTGCCGCGCGCGAAGCCGAGCGCAGCGGACGCGACCGCAATCTGGTGTCTTACGTTCGCGGCGCGTGGGCCGATCAGCAGGACAGCGACTCCGGTGAAATTGCGACTCAGTACCTGCGCAAAGGTGCAACCTGGTCGGCGCTGGTGCTCGAATACCGCAATGCGCTCGGCGCTACGGTGAGCTTGATCCGTTTGTTTTGGATCAGCGGCAACAGCTCCGCCACGGCCGATGTGCAAAAGCACTACATGGTGACCGAGCGTGCCTTCGACGTGGCTACGGAACTGCAAGGTTTCGATCTGGATCGCCGACGTCTCAAGATTCGCCTCGGCGAAGATGTCCATCATTTCGATACGTTCGCGGCCTATGCCGAGCGTTTTCGTCGCTTGCTCGGCATCCAGAACGAGATGGCGCTCAAACTGTTGCACAAGACGCAGTCGGCCAAGAATCTGGGCGATCTCAACCAGTTCCTGCGCGGTTTCATGCTGGACGAGCCGGAAACGTTCGGCGCTGCCGATCGATTGGTGGCCGACTTCGGCGAGCTGGATGCCGCACACAAAGCGGTCGTGATCGCACGCGAGCAAGTCGATACGCTTGCACCTGCCAGAGCGGGTCACGACGCGCTGCTTCAATTGCGTCGCACGACCAGCGAATTGCGTGAGCTGCAGCAGGGTGTGGATCTTTATCGAGAGCAGCGCCGTTTGCTTCTGCTCGATACGCGCCTGGCAGAGCTGCAAGTACGGGATCAGGCCCTGGCGGGGGAATTGGCGCAACGCCGTCAGTCGTTGGACAACCACGACCAGCGCATCGCGGATCTGGAGCGCCAGCGCCGCGAGCAAGGCGGCGATGCCATCGATCAGCTGGAGCGGGAGCGCGAACAGGTCAGCCGCGAACGCGATGAGCGTCTGCGTCGTCGCAACAAGATCGAGCGAGCATGCCGCGATCTGGGTTGGAACATGCCGAGCACCGCGCATGGCTTCGCTGAGGTCGCGGGGCAGGCGCGCGAATTGCTCGATGGCACGCGTGACCGATCGGTTGCGATGGAAGAACGCATGGATGCTCTCAAGCGCGAGCGTGACCAAGCGGCCGGACGCTTCAGCGGCGTACGCTCGGAAATCGAAGCGCTCAAGCGTCACCCGTCGAGCATTTCCGCGCCTACGCAAGCGATACGCACACGACTGTGCCAAGAATTGGGGTTATCCGAAAATGCGTTGCCGTTCGTGGGCGAGCTGCTGCAGGTAAAAGCCGAGCATGCCGCATGGCGTGGCGCCATCGAGCGTGTGTTGCATGGGTTTGCGCTCGCCTTGTTGGTGGATGAGCAGCACTACGGCGAAGTGTCGAGCTGGATCAACAAAACGCATCTTGGCAGCAAGCTGGTGTATTACCGCGTGGGACGGAGCGACGCCTTTTCGGGCCGTCAGCTCGATTCGCGCTCGATGCTGCATCGCCTGGACATGCGCGATCACGCGCATCACGCTTGGCTGTCCGCCGAGCTGGCGCGGCGCTTCGATTACAGCTGCGTGGATTCCGCCGCGGCGCTACGGCATGCCGATCGTGCGATCACCCGCGAGGGCCAGGTCAAACACCCGGGCGATCGCTACGAAAAAGACGACCGGCGGGCGATCGACGATCGCAGGCACTGGGTGCTCGGCTTCGACAATCGCGACAAACTCGCCTTGTTCGAGAAAGAAGGGCAGCAACTGGCTCAGGCCATCGCGAAGGCCGACGAATCGCTGAAGACGCTGCGCGACGACAATGCCCGCGAAGGCGACCGCCGATTGTTCGCCGCCACGCTGGCTGACGCGGAGTGGGAAGAGATCGACGTTGCGCCCAAGCTGCAGCGCCTGGGCGACATCGAACAGCAGTTGAAGCACTTGCGCGAGGGCGATTCGACGCTGCAAGACATAACGCAGCGCCTGGACATGGAGCGTGAGCTGCGCCGCCGCGTGCAAAGTTCTTATGAAGATGCGGCCGGCGAACGCAACGCGCTGCAGCGCGAGCGCAACGGATTGCAGGAGAAGCGCGAAGCGTGCGAGCTGAAAGCCAAGCAAGCTTCACTGACGCCGCTACAGGCGCGCGATTTGCCGGGACGATTGCCTGCACACCCTGCGTTGTCGCTCGACAACCTTGCCGATCATTTTCGTACGCTTGAACGCGGACTCAACGACGAGCTCAGCCAGCAGGCCGATGAAGACAATCGGTTGGTGCAACAAATCGAGGAGTCCTTCCGCGGCTTCTGCCGCCGCTGGCCGCAAGACAGTGCGGATTTCACGCCGGGTCTCGAATCGGCCGAAGGTTTTCTGGCGCGTTTGCGCCGCCTTGAGCTGGACGGCTTGCCCAAGCACGAAGCGCGCTTTTTTGAGTTGCTGCAAAGTCAAAGCAAGCAAAACCTGCTGGTTCTGCAAAAGCATATGACCGAAGCCCGCAAAGCGATCGGCCAGCGTATGGAAGAGGTGAACGAAAGCCTGGAGCGCGTGCCCTTCAATCGCGGCACCTTGCTGCAGATCGAACTGACCGACCGCGGGCTGCAAGAGGTGCGTGATTTTCAGCAGCAACTGCGCGATGTGCTTTCCCATCATCAAACGGAAAGCCGTGAGCTGGCGGAAACGCAATTCAGCGTGTTGCGC
Organism: Dyella sp.; assembly: GCA_035508595.1. GTDB lineage: Bacteria > Pseudomonadota > Gammaproteobacteria > Xanthomonadales > Rhodanobacteraceae > Dyella_B. Next base: position 11,136 of record DATJMR010000106.1, on the reverse strand, counting down.
CACTTGGTGGCGCGACTGGCCGCCGACGATCCGGAACACAAGCGCTGGCGCGAGCAAGTGCTCGATGTTCGTCAACACGTCGAATTTATCGGCGTGGAAAAAGAGGCGGCGACCGGGCGCCAGGTGGAGGTTTATCGCAGCGGCGCGGGCAAGTCCGGCGGCCAACGTCAAAAACTCGCGACAACCTGCCTCGCCGCAGCGTTGCGTTATCAGCTTGGCGGCGACGACGGTCACTTGCCGCGCTACGCGCCGGTGGTGCTCGACGAAGCTTTCGACAAGGCCGACAACGAATTCACCGCGCTGGCGATGAACATTTTCGAGAACTTCGGCTTTCAGATGGTGGTGGCGACGCCGCTCAAATCCGTGATGACGCTGGAGCCGTTTATCGGCGGCGCATGTTTCGTCGATATCACCGGCCGTCATGATTCGGGCGTGTTGTTGATCGAATACGACATGCAAAACAAGCGATTGGCTTTACCGGAGAGAGCGCGCCAGACAGAACTCGCGTGACGGCCTCCAATCCAGCATGATGTCAGTCTTGCAAAGCAGTCCGTACTCGGAGGGTTCGAATGAGCAACCGTCGTGATTTCCTGAAAACCACCTTGCTAGCGACGTCAGCGTTGGCGCTGCCGCGGTTGTCTCGCAGCGCCGCATCGCTCGCTGGCTCCGTTCCCGGTGGGGTGGGCGCGCGTGTCGTTTCCACCTGGGATTTCGGCGTGCCGGCCAATCTCGCGGCGTGGGCTTTGCTGGGCAACGGCGGCAATCCGCTGGACGCGGTGGAGAAGGGCGTGATGGTGCCGGAGTCGGATCTGCACAACCACAGCGTGGGGCGCGCCGGCTATCCCGATCGCGATGGCCGAGTGACGCTCGATGCCAGCATCATGGACGGCGATGGGCGTTGCGGCGCGGTGGCGGCCATCGAACATATCGCCCATCCCATCAACGTGGCGCGCAAGGTGATGGAAGACACGCCGCATGTTTTGCTGGTTGGCGACGGCGCGCTCGAATTTGCGTTGCAAGAAGGCTTCAAAAAGGAAAACCTGCTGACGCCGGAGTCCGAAAAAGCGTGGCATGAGTGGCTGAAGCAAGCCAAGTACACGCCGGTCGCCAACAGCGAGAACATCGATTACCACCGCAGCTTGAAGGGCCTGGGCATGCCCGGCGGTAAGAACAATCACGACACCATCGGCATGTTGGCGGTGGACGCCAACGGTCATCTCGCCGGTGCGTGTACTACCAGCGGCATGGCGTGGAAGCTGCACGGCCGCGTCGGCGACAGTCCGATCATCGGTGCCGGCTTGTACGTCGATAACGAAGTGGGTGCCGCCACGTCCACGGGTGTAGGTGAAGAAGTCATCCGCAACGCGGGCAGCTTTCTGGTTGTGGAACTGATGCGTCAAGGCCGCAGCCCGCACGAAGCGTGCGAGGAAGCCGTGCGCCGTATCGTCAAAAAGCGTCCCGAGGCGACCAAGGAAATGCAGGTCGGCTTTCTCGCGCTCCGACGCGATGGCGAGTGCGGTGCCTACGCCATCCAGAAAGGTTTCACGTACGCGGTGTGCGATGTTCATCAGCAAGACCGATTGCTGGCTTCGCCCAGCCTTTACCAGACGACGTACACCTAATGACACGACATGTTTTGCTTGAGATTGCTGCCGGTTCGCTAGCCTCTGCGCTGGCGGCACAGGAAGGCGGCGCCGATCGCGTGGAGCTGTGCGGCAGCCTGGCCGAAGGCGGCATTACACCGTCCTACGGCACGCTGGCGATGGTGCGTGAACGGGTTCGTATTCCGATCTACGTGTTGATTCGTCCGCGCGGCGGCGATTTTCTTTACGACGAAGCCGAGTTCGAAACCATGTACCGCGACGTGGAGACGTGCGTACGCGTCGGCTGCGATGGCGTGGTCATCGGCGCGCTCGATGCCGACGGTCGCGTCGATCCGCGCTGCCGCGAACTGGTGCGTACGGCTGGCAAACTGGGCGTGACTTTTCATCGCGCGATCGACGCGAGCGCAGACTTAAGCCGATCGCTTGAGAGCATCATCGCCTTGGGTTGCGAGCGTGTGCTGACGTCCGGCGGATGCGCGAATGCGCTTGCCGGTGCGCAGGTCATCGCCGGCTTGGTGGATCAGGCGAAGGACCGCATTGCCGTGATGGCCGGGGCGGGGATTCGCTCGTCAAATCTCGCCGAGGTCGCCAGCCGCACGAATGCCCACGAGTTTCACGGCTCCGCCCGCACCGTGCGCCGCTCTGCCATGCGCTATCTGAATCCCGTGTTGCAAGATCTGTCGCCCGATTTCGATCAATCCAGCGTGGCGGAAGTGCGGGCGATGAAGGACCAGCTGGCGATGCTCTCTCGTTGAAAGCAGGCGCGAGAATTCTGTGCCTCTCAATGCTCCGGCTACGATCTTGATGCCTGTGGAGACACGATTCAGGGCGACGTCGTCATTCCGGCGAAGGCCGGATTCCAGTCTAAACAGGTGTCTGAAGGACGCTGAATCCATTTAGGGTGCTTCACACCGCGTATTAAAACTGGATTCCGGCCTTCGCCGGAATGACGGCCCGCTCCGAAAACGGCGTCAACGCGGACTTAAATTCGGAGTAGCGGTCTCCACGCTCTTTGGGAAGTGGGACAGTCACGCATGAAAAAGCCAGCGTCGCCGCCGACCCCTTCACCCCTCGGGGTGAAGGGCATTCAGGCATGAAAAAGCCGGCGTCGCCGCCGGCCCCTTCACCTCTCGGGGTGAAGGGTATTCAGGCATGAAAAAGCCGGCGTGGCCGCCGGCCCCTTCACCCCTCGGGGTGAAGGGCATTCAGGCATGAAAAAGCCGGCGTGGCCGCCGGCCCCTTCACCCCTCGGGGTGAAGGGCATTCAGGCATGAAAAAGCCGGCGTCGCCGCCGGCTTTTCACCAACCCAAATATCGACCTGGCGATTACGCCAGCTCGTGAATCTTCGCGTTCAGGCGGCTCTTGTGGCGAGCGGCCTTGTTCTTGTGGATCAGGCCGCGAGCGGCGTAGCGATCCATCACCGGCTGGGCGGCTTCGAAAGCGGCCACGGCGGCTGTCTTGTCCTTGGCCTCGATGGCTTTGACGACCTTGCGCAGGGCGCTACGGACCATGGAACGGGCACTGACGTTGCGCAGGCGGCGCTGCTCGGACTGGCGCGCGCGCTTCTTCGCGGACTTGATGTTAGCCAAGGTAGAACTCCGGAATGAATACTGGGGTGGTAAAAAGGCGGCAATTATGCGGCCAAATTGCCGTTAGGTCAAGAGGTTGGCGCCTTTGGGCCAAGGCGGGCAGGCAGCGGGATTGGCCCCAGGGCCCGCCCAGCTGTCAAACTACGCGCCATTTTCCCGGTTACGGCAGGGTACTGACAAGGCATGAAGTCTCCCAGCATGTTACGCGGGCTGCTTTCCTTCAGCAGCATGACCATGGTTTCGCGCGTGCTCGGGCTGCTGAGGGATATCTCCATCAGCCACGTCTTCGGCGCCAACCTGGCCACCGATGCCTTCTGGGTGGCCTTCCGGATTCCCAATTTCATGCGCCGCATGTTTGCAGAAGGCGCGTTTTCCACCGCTTTTGTGCCGGTTTTCACGGAAGTCAAAGAAACCGGCAGCCACCAGGATCTCAAGGAGTTGATGTCGCGGGTCTCCGGCACCCTGAGTGGGGTGCTGCTGGTGGTCGCCGCGCTGTGCGTGCTGTTTGCGCCACAGGTGGCGACCCTGTTTACGCCAGGTGCGGTGAATGAGCCGCAGAAATTTTCGCTGACCGTCGACCTGCTGCGGCTCACGTTCCCGTTTCTGCTGTTTGTGTCGTTGACCGCGCTTTGCGGCGGCGCGCTCAACAGTTTCCATCGCTTCGGCCTGCCGGCGCTGACGCCGGTGATCCTCAATCTGTGCATGATCGCCGGCGCATGGTGGCTTTCGCGCTATTTGCGCACGCCGATTCTGGCGCTGGGGTGGGCGGTGTTGGCCGCGGGCATTTTGCAGGTGCTGTTTCAGCTTCCCGCATTGCGCAAGCTGGATCTGCTCGTGCGGCCGCGCTGGGGATGGAATCACCCGCAGGTGCGTCGAATCATGAGCCAGATGGTGCCGACGCTGTTCGGCTCGTCGGTATCGCAGATCAATTTGCTGTTCGATACGGTGATCGCGTCGCTGCTGATTTCCGGTTCGCAAACGTGGTTGTCGCAAGCGGACCGCTTCTTGGAATTGCCGCTGGGCGTGTTTGGCGTAGCGCTGGGTACGGTCATTCTGCCTTCGCTGTCGCGGCATCACATCGCCACCGATCACGACGGTTTTTCCAAAGCGTTGGATTGGGGGTTGCGCACTACCTTGCTGATCGCGGTGCCCGCCATGTTCGGCTTGATGCTGTTGGCTCAACCGCTGGTCGCAACGCTGTTTCAGAACGGCCAGTTCCATCCGTTCGATACGCGCATGGCCACGCTGTCGGTTACGGCATTGAGCTTTGGCGTGCCCGCTTATGCGCAAGTGAAGGTGTTGCTTCCGGCGTTCTACGCGCGCAAAGACACAAGCACTCCCGTTAGGGCAGGCGTGGCGGCGCTGTTTTCCAACATGCTGCTCAATGGCGTTTTTCTGCTGGCCCTGTACGCATGGTGGGCGCCGCCCGCGCTTAAAGACGGACCGTTGCTTGAAGGCTTGTCCAAGGTACCCGGCCTGCATCTGGCGTTAGGTATGGCCAGCGCCATCGCCAGCTACATCAACTTGCTGCTGTTGTGGCGCTGGCTGAAAAGGGCCGATATTTATCAGCCCCAAGCAGGATGGGGGCGTCACCTGGTGCGCCTGGGCCTGGCTTGCGCGGCGATGACGGCGGTGCTGGTGCTGGGCCGCTGGCATTGGCCGGATTGGACGCAGATGCAGGCGATGGAACGCGTTTGGCGCCTCGCTTTGTTGGTGTGTGGCGGTGGCGCGACGTATGTGGGTGTGCTTTTCGCCACCGGCTTCCGGTTGCGCGATTTGCACCATGCATGACCGCTATACTGATCCGATGATGAAACTGTCCCGGGATGTCGCGGGGCCGTGTTTGGCGCCCGGCGGCAGTGTGGCTGCGGTGGGTGCGTTCGACGGCTTGCATTGCGGCCACCAAGCTCTGCTCAGCGAAGTGCGCCAACGTGCGCAAGCGCTCGGTTGCTCGCCCATTGTGGTGAGTTTCGAGCCGCTGCCGCGCGCGTACTTCTCCAAAGAGCCCGTACCGCGCCTTTCCAGCGTGCGCGACAAACTGCTGGGTTTCGCCGCATCCGGCATGGAACACACGCTGCTGTTGCGCTTCAACCAGGCATTGACGGCCATGTCTGCGGAGGAGTTCGTGCAGCGCGTGCTGGTCGAACGGCTCGGCGTGCGTGAGGTGTGGGTTGGCGCGGATTTTCGCTTCGGGCACAAGCGCGCCGGCGATGTCGCCGCGTTGGAGCGGTTGGGTGCCGAACGCGGTTTCGTCGCGCATACCATGCCGTCCGTCCTGCTGGAGGGCGAGCGTGTATCGGCCAGCCGGGTGAGGGCGCTGCTTGGGGCGGGAAATTTCGGCGCGGTAGCACCGCTGCTGGGCCGGCCTTTCGTGATCGAGGGCAAGGTGGAATACGGCAACCAGCTCGGGCGCACCCTCGGGTTCCCTACGGCGAACATCCACCTGCGCGATCGCGTCACGCCCATTCAAGGCATTTTTGCGGTGCGTGTCGGTCTGGGGCAGAGCGAGTGCAGCTGGCCGGGCGTGGCGAGCCTGGGCAAACGGCCCACCGTCAACGAAGTGGCCGAACCCCTCCTCGAAGTGCATTTGTTCGATTTCGAAGGCGATCTCTACGGTCAGCGCATGGCGGTGGAGTTTGTGGCCAAGCTACGCGATGAGATGAAATTTGACGGACTCGACGCATTGACCGCACAAATGCGGCATGATGCACGTTCCGCCCGGGAGATCTTAGGGATGAACCCGGCGTTGATCGATGCGACCCAGGCCACATCATGAGCAACACCATGCCCCGCTTGCACATTCCGTCCACCGTAGCGGTGGCGGCGATCATTATTATTTGACGAGCATCCGCCGAAGCGCGTGCGCTTGCCGCCGCGCGCGGCAGGCAACCTAGCACGGCTTCGGTTCTCCCCGCGGGCATCGAAGCGGAACCACCGTAAAACACGGCACCCGAGCGATGACCCAGGACTACAAGAGCACTATCAACCTGCCGCAGACCACCTTCCCGATGCGCGGCGACCTGCCCAAGCGCGAACCGGGTTGGCTGGCCGAATGGGAAAAGGCAGCGCGTTACCATCAGATCCAGGCGAAGACAGCTGGCCGCCCGTTGTTCGTGCTGCACGATGGCCCGCCGTATGCGAACGGTGCGATCCACATCGGTCATGCGGTCAACAAGATCCTCAAAGACATCGTCGTCAAATCGAAGGTGCTGGCCGGTTTCCAGGCACCCTACGTGCCCGGCTGGGATTGCCACGGCATGCCGATCGAAATCCAGATCGAGAAGAAATTCGGCAAAAACCTGCCGGCGGCGGAGGTGCAGCGCAAAGCGCGCGCCTATGCCGCCGAGCAGATCCAAGCGCAGAAGGCGGACTTCAAGCGCCTCGGTGTGCTGGGCGAGTGGGATCGTCCGTATCTCACGATGGATCATTTCAACGAAGCATCGGAAATCCGCGCGTTGTCGGAGATGCTGCGCAAGGGTTACATCTATCGCGGACTCAAGCCGGTGAACTGGTGCTTCGACTGCGGCTCGGCGTTGGCCGAAGCGGAAGTCGAATATGACGACAAGACCGATATCGCCATCGACGTGGGCTTTGCTTTCGACGATCCCGCGGCCGTAGCGAAGGCGTTCGACCTGCAAGCGTTGCCGAAGCCCGACGGCCGGATCGTGATCTGGACCACCACGCCGTGGACCATTCCCGCCAACCAAGCGCTCAATCTGCATCCGGAATTCAGCTACAGCCTGGTCGATACGCCCAAGGGCATGCTGATCCTCGCCACTGAGCGTGTGGAAGAGTGCTTGAAGACTTACGGTTTGGAAGGCCACATCGTGGCGTCCGTGCCGGGCAACGCGCTGGGCGACTTGCGCTTCCGCCACCCGCTGTATGCCGTCGATCCGGGTTATGCGCGCTTGTCGCCGGTGTATTTCGGCGACTACGTCACGTTGGATACCGGTACCGGCATCGTGCACTCCTCGCCGGCTTACGGCGTGGAAGACTTCCTGTCGTGCAAGGCGCACGGCATGTTGGATGCCGACATCATCAACCCGGTGATGGGCGACGGTCACTACGCCTCGACGCTGCCGTTGTTCGGCGGCATGTTCATTTGGAAGGCCAATCCGAAGATCGTCGAAGCGCTCGACCAAGCCGGTTCGCTGCTGCATCAGCAGAAGTACACGCACAGCTACATGCATTGCTGGCGTCACAAGACGCCGGTGATCTACCGCGCCACATCACAGTGGTTCGCGGGCATGGACGTCGCGCCGAAAGACGGCGGCAAAACCCTGCGCGAAACCGCGCTGGAAGGTATCGAGGCCACCAAGTTCTATCCGGCTTGGGGCAAACAGCGTTTGCACGCGATGATCGCCAATCGCCCGGATTGGACGCTGTCGCGTCAGCGTCAGTGGGGCGTGCCGATGGCGTTCTTCGTGCATCGCGAAACCGGCGCGCTGCATCCGCGCACGCCGGAGTTGCTGGAAGAAGTTGCCAAGCGCGTCGAGCAAGAGGGCATCGAAGCGTGGCAGAACATCGAGCCCGGCGATTTTCTCGGCGCAGAAGAAGCGAAACTCTACGAGAAGAACCGCGACACGTTGGACGTGTGGTTCGATTCCGGCACCACGCATTGGCATGTGTTGCGCGGCTCGCACGTGGACATCTCCGCGTTTCCCGCCGATTTGTATCTGGAAGGCTCCGATCAGCATCGCGGCTGGTTCCATTCTTCGCTGCTCACCTCCTCGATGCTGGACGGCCAGCCGCCATACAAAGCGCTGCTTACGCACGGCTTCACCGTGGACGGGCAGGGCCGCAAGATGTCCAAGTCGCAGGGCAACGTGGTCGCGCCGCAGAAAGTGATGGACACGCTAGGCGCGGACATTCTGCGTCTGTGGGTGGCTTCGGCCGACTACCGCAATGAGATGTCGGTGTCCGACGAAATCTTGAAGCGCGTGGCCGATGCGTACCGCCGCATTCGCAACACGGCGCGTTTCTTGCTCGGCAATCTCGACGGTTTCGATCCGGCCAAACATCTGGTGCCGGTGGAAAACAGCCTGTTGCTCGATCAGTGGGCGATCGCGCAGGCTTACGATGTGCAGCAAGCCGTGATCGCCGCCTACGAGCGCTACGATTTCCCCGAGATCGTGCAGCGCGTGCAGAACTTCTGCACCAACGAAATGGGCGCGCTGTATTTGGATATCACCAAGGATCGCCTGTACACGATGCCGACCGAAAGTCTCGGCCGCCGCAGTGCGCAGAGCGCGATGTATCGCATTCTGGAAGCGATGGTGCGTTGGCTGGCGCCGGTGTTGTCGTTTACCGCCGAGGAAATCTGGCAGCACATGCCGAGCGAGCACGGCGAAAGCGTGCTGTTCGAAACCTGGTACGACGGTTTGGAGAACACGCAGGGCTCGCCGGAGCAGCGCCGCTACTGGGCCGATCTTTTGGCCATGCGCGACACGGCATCGCGGGTGCTGGAAGAGATGCGCAAAGCCGAACGCATTGGTGCCGCGCTGGAGGCAAAGCTTGTGCTGCATGCCGACCCCGCGACGATGGAGCGTTATGCAGCCAGTGCCGATGAATTGCGCTTCTTCTTTATCACTTCGGAGTTGAGCTTCGCACCGCTGCAGCCGCGTCCCGACGATGCCGCCGCCGTGCAGCTCGAAAGCGGGGAGGTGTACGTGGCGGCCAGCGTCAGCGACGCAACCAAGTGCATTCGTTGTTGGCATCGCCGCGACGACGTGGGCAGCGATCCGAACCATCCGGAAATCTGCGGCCGTTGCGTGAGCAATGTGCAAGGACCCGGCGAAGAGCGCCGCTGGTTCTAACCTTCAGCCATAGCCCCCTCCCTGCATGGAGAGGGCATGGGCCGTCCGAGCTTCAGAGAACACACCATCATGCATCCCAAACCCAACGCGTTGCCGTGGCTGCTGGTTTCCGTACTGTGGATCGCACTCGATCAGCTCACCAAATGGTGGGCGGTGACGGCGCTGCAGCCGCCTGGAATGCCGCATGCGGTCATCCCGGGCTTGCTCAATTGGACCTTGGCATTCAACACGGGCGCGGCTTTCAGTTTTCTCGCGCAAAGCAGCGGCTGGCAGCGCTGGTTCTTCGTGTTGCTTGCGGCAGTCATTACGGTGGCATTGGTGATCTGGCTGGCGCGCACGTCACGCCGCGAATGGCGCACGGCGTTGCCGTTGTCGCTGGTGATAGGCGGTGCGCTTGGCAATGTGATCGACCGCTTGCACGCATCGCAAGTCACGGACTTCATCCAAGTCTATTACCGCGACTGGTACTACCCCACGTTCAATGTGGCGGACTGCGGTATATGCGTAGGTGCGGTGCTGTTGATCCTGTTTGGCCTGCGGCCCGCGTCAAACAAGTGATGTCCTCTCACGGAGCGAAAAAGGTCTGCCGTCGCGCAGGCCTTTTTTGCGTTGGGAGACATGAAAATCAGCCTGTTATCGGCTGACGGCAAAGCAGCGCGTCGATTCGATTCGCGAACGAAAGTGACACAAACAGTCTGTCGGCCGATGGCGCCTCAGGCGCGGCCCGAGGCGTGCGACGACCAGACGTGGCTCGATTCGAAGCGCAATTATCGCGCATCTGTCAATTTTTATTTATAAAAATCAGCAAATTATCGGAATTTTCTGATTTCTTCCGCAGGCATCTTCACGGATATCTAGACATAACCTCTCGTGCCCTGGCGCGCCGCCGATCGCAAACCCAAGGTGGCTCGATTCTTGCGAATAAATCCATATGGGATGAGTTCGAGGGAGCAGGGGGAAACCAACTTCACCGGACTCGGTGTTTTTACGTTAGGCGCATCAGGCGACTCTGGCGATGCAGAAGTGCGTGCAAAAGATTACGAAACCGACAGCGTGCGCCGTGGCGTTCCGGCGTGCGGCGCTGGCGGCTTTTGTCGCGTTTGCATTGGGCGGAACCTGCGAGGCCGCCGCCGCCGGCATGCTGGACCATGACGCATTGCTGGCGTTGGCGCGTTCCGAACACAGCGCGGGCCATCGCGTGGAAGCGCTCGCCCATTGCGAGGAATTGCTGGCGCGTTGGCCCGACGATCGCCAGGCGCAATGGTTATCCATCCAGCTTCTGTCCGAATTGGGCGCGTCCGCCCGCGCGAACGAATTGGCGTCAAAGCTCTCGCCCGCGCTCAACGATGCGCAACGCGATCGGCTCAAAGCCGACTACGCCTCGCATGAGGTGCGCTGGGCGAAGGGCATGCCTGCCGATGCGTTGCATCCCTATGCCGAAGCGGACAAGGCCATCGACGATATTCGGCGGCTGGCCAACGATGCATCCGCTCCGACCGATGTCCGCAGGCGCGCGCAACTCGATTTGCTGGTCGCGCTGGATCAAGCCGATCGGGCGGATGAAGTGCTGTCGGTCTACGCGTCGCTGAAGGGGCAGGGCATCGCGTTACCGCCTTATGCGCAATGGGCGGTGGCCGATGCGTTGATGCAAAAGCATCGGCCGTGCGAAGCGATCGCGTTGTACGAAGACGGCATTCGGCGCAATCCGGGACCGTACGACCCAAGCGACACCGATCCGCGCATCGGTTTGGCTTACGCGTACTTCGATGCGGGCCGTACCCGCGACGCACTTTCCACCATCGACAAGCTGGCAGCCGATGAGCCACGTTGGCGGCGCACATCCGGTGCGCGAGGCCCCGCGCAGAATCCTCGAAAAGTCGACGCTGACGAAGCCTCCGCACAGTTGCATGAAGACACCGGCCAGCTTCAGGAAACGTACGCGCAACTCGCCGCCATGAGCGCCGAAGCGCCGGGCAACGTGGATCTGCGTCGCCAGTTGGCGATGGCGGAGCTGGCGCGCGGTTGGCCGCGCCGTGCGATGGAAACTTTAAAGATCGCCGCCACGCTGGAAGACGAACACGATGCGGGCGCCGATCTGGACGATGCCGATGTGCGGCGAGCTATTT
>DATJMR010000105.1:0-29044 GCA_035508595.1 Dyella sp. | reverse complement strand
AATTCCTCCAGCGGCGACGTCAATGCCGGCATCGCGCTGGGCAGATTGTTCCGGTCCGGCGCAATGTCGACGCACCTGGGCACGCCGCGCCCGCCGAGAAACGCGATCAAGGTCAACCGGACGGCGACTTGCGAAGGTGCCTGTGCTTACGCATACCTGGGCGGCATTTATCGCTGGGCGCCAGCGGGCAGCGACCGTATCGGATTCCCTGCCTACGCGGCGCAGCAGACTCCGCAAAACGTCGCCGCGTATCTGAAGGACATGGACATCGACACAAGCGTGCTGACGGTGACCTCGCCCGGCACATCGCCCGATCCGGTGATGCGTCCGACCGCCGATCAAATGCTTGCGAACGGCCTGGCGAACAACGGACGCCAGAATCTGGTCGCGACGTATAAGCTCTCCTCCGGGGCGCCGTATCTGGAGCTCAAACAGATCGACCGCACCGGCGAACACCGTATTACGTTGTTGTGCAAGCGAGGCGGCGCCGAACTCACCACGTACGACACGATCGGCGAAATACGCGCACGGCAGATTCTTGCACGCACCGCGCGTTCGTACTTCGAAATCAATCAACAAGAGACGCTGGCCCAAGACCAAGGCGCCACGCTGCTCGATCAATCCATTGTGATTGAACGCACATACCCGCTAGCGGATTTGTCGCGCGTAGCGTCCGCGCAAGCCATGGGTGCATGGGTGGGCGATCGCAGAGGTTTGTTCCGCTACGGCTTTGCGTTCGAAGTCGGCGGTGTTCGCAAGGTGCTCACCGATTTCTATACCGCCTGCGGCATCTATGCGCCGTGGTCGGGCGCGAAGCATACTTGAACCGGAGCGGGCCTGGGGATACGTCCGCCGCGCGATACCGATCAATCCATAATCGCGAGCACGCACTCGGTCGCACCGCAGCTGCGGCAACAGACTTCGAAGATCGATAGGCTTTGCGACGCGACGAGCGGCCCGAGCAAACCCTCCAGATATCCGCTGAAGAACTTGCAGTTGGAGCGCCCTTCCTCCGTGCACAGCGGACTGTTGCGAATATGCAGCTGATTGCCTTTGTGATCGATCTCGACCAGCAAACGCATCGCGGGAACACCGATGCTATCGAGCGCTTGTTCCACACTCAGCGTACTGCCCGCCGCATGGTTGCGCTCGAAAGTCCAGGCGCCCATGCGTTGCCCGGCCCATTGCAGCGTCGATTCGCGCGCGCCCTCGGCGACAGTTCGCTCCAATTCTTTCACTAACGGGAAAATCTTCGGATAGCTGCTCATCAGTGCCGGCAGCATGTTCTCCACAGCTTGAACATCCGGATCCAGGGGAGTCACTTCCACAAAGGGATCCAACGGCACGGCGGCTGGCGCCTGCGACGGCGTGGACGGACGGACGAAGATGAAATCCGGTTCGGGCTCCGCCGCCATGAGCGGTGCCGTCGAAGATGCCGCCGGTCGAGGCTCCACCATCGCGGGAACATGGTGCGCGGGCGGCTCGATGTTCTCCGCGGGCTGAGGCGGCGCCTTCGGCACAGCCGTGGTCGAAACCGACGGCTTTGCCGCCGCAGGTCCGGTCTCCGTCACAACCTCTGAAGGTGTCGGCGGCGGAACGTATCCGGAAGCCACCGAACGCGATGCCGCGAAGTGCGGCTTGGACTCACCTTGCACATGCGGAGAAATTTCAAAACTGATGATGCGCGGAAGTGCGTCCAACGCCGACTCAAGCGCACGCTGCTTGCGCGACGGCCCACGCACCACCATGGTCAACAGCACGCCGTTGGCGTCGTCGACCAGACGTTGTCTTACCAGAGCAAATCCTTGGGCAACCATGGACTTGCCGATATCGATAAGCAGGCCCTCTCGCGAATGCGAAAGCGCCTGTACTTCCAGCTCGATCATTAGGCCCCCCTGTGCTCGATGCTGGGTGATTCAATTGTCGCCGATAGTGTGATCGATTTCGCAATCGGGAACCGTGACCCGCCTCAAGCCACCGATAACTGCTTCACGGTGAAGGCGACGGCGTCTTGTTTTCTTGACCGCCGGCTTGCTTTCAGGTTTTTCGACTGATAATGATGCGCGCGGCGCGCTCCCCCTTGATGTAAAGCCACAGCCAATTCAACGCCACCATCAAGCGATTTCGGACGCCGATAAGAAAGTAGATATGAGCCAGGGCCCATACCATCCAGGCGGAACGCCCGCGAAGTTTCAACCAGCCGACATCGACGACGGCCGTATCCTTGCCGACCGTGGAAAGATTGCCGTAATCGCGATAACGAAAAGCGGGTATCGATGCGCGATGCTTTAAACGCGCCTCGATGACCTTGGCCGCATACTGCCCTTGCTGTTTCGCGGCCGGCGCCAGGCCGGGTACCGGCTTGCCGTTTTCCTGCTCGATACATGCCGTGTCGCCAATCACAAAAATATTTGAATGACCGGGAACGCTGAGATCGCCCGCGACTTTTACTCGGCCGGCCTTGTCCGCGGGGGCGTTCAACCATCGCGCCGCGGGCGAGGCGCGCACCCCCGCGGCCCAGAACACGGCGCCCGCGTCGATGCGTTTGTCATGGCAAACCACGCCATCGGCGTGACATTCGGTCACCGGATGATTCAGCAGCACCGTTACGCCGAGGCGCTCCATGGTGCGCTGCACGTAAGCGGCAAGCGTTTCCGGAAAACTGGTTAGCACCCTGCCTCCCGCCTCGACCAGCACGACGCGCGCGGTTCGCGTATCGGTGCGGCGAAAATCCTGAGGCATGTCTTCGTGCGCCAATTCGGCGATCGTGGATGCCAGTTCCACGCCGGTTGGACCGGCGCCAATCACCACGATGGTCTGCAGCACATCGCGCCTGGCCGGGTCCGGTTCCTGCTCGGCCCGCTCGAACAGGCTCAGCAGATGTTGGCGTATCGACAATGCGTCGCCCAGCGTCTTCAAGCCCGGCGCATGTTGCGCCCATTCGTCGTGGCCGAAATACGCATGCGTGGCACCCGTCGCCACAATAAGCGTGTCGTAGGCAATTCGATCGCCATCCGTCAGCAAAACATGTTGCGAAGTCGTATCGACACCATGGACTTCGGCCATCCGTGTCGTGATGTTTTTCCAGCGGCGAAGCACGTGGCGAATCGGCCATGCGATTTGCGAAATATCCAATGCCGCGCCGGCTACCTGATACAGCAGCGGCTGAAAGAGATGATGATTGCTGCGGTCGATCACGGTGACATCGACGGCAACGCCACCCAAGCGCCGGGCGGCCTCCAAACCGCCGAAACCAGCCCCGACAATCACCACGCGATGCCGTTGAGACGTTGCGTTCAAAGCGATCCTCCTTTGGCTTGCCCATCCGTCGCGCGCCTTGGTTTGGCGCATCGCCAGCATGTAAACGATACAGGATGAAGCTTGCTGCGCGAGACGCACTTCGCACGCACGCAGGTCTTTGCTACTGTCTGAACCCGCTATCCACCTCAGGGGAATCCCATGCGTCTGGGCCATCTACGTGCGGCACTGGTTATGACGGGTGTGTTGCTGGCGCTGCCGGCCATGGCCGATACGGCCAAGTCGACGCCAACGTCCAAAGAGCTGATCGCCAAATCCAAGCCGGACGAGTGGCGTACGCCGAACCCTGAGAATCTGCTCTATATGCAATTGCCTCAGGGCCGGGTGGTGATCGAACTGGCGCCCGACTTCACGCCGTTGCATGCGCAAAACATTCGCACGCTGGTGCGCGAACATTATTTCGACGGACTGGCGATCATTCGCGTGCAGGATAACTTTGTGACGCAATGGGGTGATCCCAACGACGACGACAACGGCGATAAAAGCAAAATCAAACCGATGGGCACAGCCAAGGCGAAACTGCCGCCCGAGTACACGCGCAGCATCGATCCCAAATTGCCCTGGACACCACTGCGCGATGGCGATGTTTACGCGCCGCAAGTCGGCTTCAGCGAAGGGTTTCCCGTCGCGCGCGATCCGGCGGCAGGCCGCGAATGGCTGGTGCACTGCTATGGCATGGTGGGCGTTGCGCGCGATGTTGCACCAGACAGCGGCAGCGGCAGTTCGCTGTATACGGTGATAGGCCAGGCGCCGCGCCAGATCGACCGCAATCTTGCCATCGCAGGCCGCGTCATCGAGGGTATGCCTTATCTTTCCGCATTGCCGCGCGGTACCGGTCCGCTGGGTTTCTACACGCAAGCGGGGCAACGCACGCCCATCCTGTCGGTCAAGGTCGCCGCGGATCTGCCCGCCTCGCAACGCGAAAATCTTCAGGTACTGCGTACCGACAGCGCCACCTTCGCCGCGATCGTCGAGGCCAAGCGCAATCGCCAAGACGCGTTCTACACCTTGCCCGCGGGCAAGATCGACCTGTGCAGCATCGATGTTCCCGTGCGTACGGAAACGGCTGCCAATACGAAACACTAAGCGCATCGCCCTTCTTCCGAGGAAGGGCCTGCACATGAATCCGTGCTAAGTCGCGGCGCCCAATTACACATATTCTTCGCCTTGACCATAGTTTGCTGAACAACTGGCGAAGTAGCGCGCGAGTCCACTCAGCAGCGAAAGGCAGGATGTCATGAGGCGCAGTCGCAAGGTACTGATTGGTGTCACTGGCGTGGTCGTAGCGCTGGTGGTCGCCCTGGTGCTGTTCGTTGCGCTGTTCGACTGGAACCGTCTGCGCCCGTATATCAACGACAAAGTCAGCGCGGCGATCGGCCGCCCCTTCGTGATCGAAGGCAATTTGACCGCCGCATGGCGACGCGCGCCCTCCGAATCGGGATGGCGCTCGATCGTTCCGTGGCCCACCTTCACCGCGAGCGACATTCATATCGACAATCCGCTGTGGACCAAGCAACCGCAGTTCGTCCGGCTGGATGCGTTGCAGCTCACGATATCGCCGCTCCCGTTGCTGATTCATCACATTTACCTACCCTCCGTGCAGCTTGTCGGGCCGCACGTCGATCTGGAGCGCAACAGCAAAGGTGAAGCCAGCTGGCAACTCACCCTGCCGCAAAGCTCGACGCCTTCGGAATGGGCATTTACGTTGGGCACGATCGGATTCGACAAAGGCGATATCGCGCTGGACGATGCGAAAACGCGTTTGAAGCTGCATCTGGACATCACTCCGCTGCAGCAGGCCATTCCTTACGATCAGATCGTGTCGCAGGCGACCAACGATGCGCGTCAGGATGTGGGCCACAACGTAGGAAAGGTGGTGGATGCGGCCAAAACCAATCCAGATGCTTCCACCCATGCACAGCGCACGAGCTATCAGTTCGCCTGGACCGCCGACGGCAGCTATCAAGGCGCGCCAGTGACCGGCACCGGCAAGACCGGGGCCGTGTTGGCACTGCAACAGAGCGACCAGCCGTTTCCGGTGCAAGCGCGCATGCACATCGGCGACAGCAAAATCGCGCTGGTGGGCACGCTCACCGACCCCGTGCATCTGGGTGCATTGAATCTACGCGTATGGTTCGGCGGCACGAGCATGGCGAAGTTGTACCCCATCCTGGGCATTACCTTGCCCGAGACGCCGCCTTACGCGACGGAAGGCCATTTGTCCGCACAACTGCACACGCATGGCAGCCATTTTCAATACAACGATTTCAAGGGTCGCGTGGGCGACAGCGACATCGGCGGAAACCTCGAGGTAACAACCGGAGGCGCGCGCCCCAAACTCAGCGGCGATCTGCATTCGCAGCAGTTGCGTTTCGTGGACCTGGCCCCCCTGGTGGGTGCCGACAGCAAAACCGAAAAACGCCAACGCGGCGACACCACGCCGCAACCCACGGACAAGGTGCTGCCGGTCGAGCAGTTCCGCACCGATCGCCTGCGCACGATGGATGCCGATGTCACGTTCGAAGCCACGCACATCGAACACCCAAGTTCCATGCCGATCGACGCGCTCAACACGCACGTACTGCTCGATGACGGCAGTTTGAAGCTCGATCCGCTTCACCTGAGCGTTGCCGGCGGCAACATCGACGGCCGCCTGCGCGTGGACGGCAATGCGCAGCCCATGCACACCGCGGTGGATTTGCGTGCGCGCCACCTGCGCTTGAAACAACTGTTCACCACGGTTCAAGCGATGCAAAACAGTTTGGGCGAAATCAACGGCGACGTTGCGTTGAACGCAACGGGCAATTCCGTGTCGGCCTTGATGGGTAGTGCGACCGGCGAATTGAAGTTGCTGATGAACGACGGTGCGATCAGCAAAACCCTGTTGGAGGCGGCTGGCTTGAATGTCGCCAATGTTGTGGTCGGCAAACTGTTTGGCGACAAGACCGTGCATATCAACTGCGCGGCGGCGGATTTGGCGGGAACGAACGGACTATTCACCAGCCGACTGTTTGTGCTGGATACGAGCGACGCCACGGTGAACGTCGACGGCACCGTCGACTTCTCCAATGAAAAACTCGATCTCAACGTCGTACCGCACACGAAGGGTCTGCGTATCTTTTCACTGCGCACGCCGCTTTACGTGAAAGGCACCTTCAAGGCACCTGATGTCGGCGTGCATCCGGGTCCGTTGCTGTTGCGCGGCGGTGGCGCCGTAGCGCTCGCCGTTGTGGCGGCCCCGGCGGCGGCCCTGCTCGCCGTTATTGTGCCGAGCCGCGGCGAGTCGACCAATACCTGCCAAACGGTGTTGACCCAGCTGCACCACGAACCCCCGCCGGCATCGCCGAAAGGGCAAGGAACAAAGTCCAAATAGCCCCGCAGCGACTCGGATCGCCTACGCGACATGGGTGCGTGTAGCTACGCTTCCTTTTGCAAAAAAGACGTGCCTGCCTCGGCTAGAATGAGCGACCGTTCCCCGCACGTGCTCGCTCTCCATGCAGCCTGTCACCAAGGCCCGCCTGCAAATTCACTTCTGCGTACTGCTGTGGGGCTTTACCGCCATTCTCGGCAAGCTGATCACGTTGCCCGCCCTTGCGCTGGTGTGGTGGCGCATGTTGATGGTGGCCGGCGCGCTGCTGCTGATGCCGAAAGTGTGGCGCGGTTTGCGTGCCATGCCCAGGAAAGTGCTTATTTCATACGCGGGCATCGGCACGCTGGTGGCCGTGCATTGGTTGACGTTCTACGCGGCGATCAAGCTTGCCAACGCCTCGGTGGGCGCGACATGTATCGCATTGGGACCGGCTTTTCTAGCTTTTATCGAACCATGGATCGCAGGGCGCCGCTTCGACCCGCGCGAACTGCTGATTGCGATCGCCGTGGTTCCAGGGGTGGCGATGGTCGCGGGCGGGGTACCCGGACATATGCGCATCGGCATCGCGGTGGGCGTCGTGTCCGCATTGTTTGTGGCACTGTTTGGCGCGCTCAACAAACGCATGGTCACGCATGCCGACCCCTTGACGGTTACGTGCATCGAACTGGGCACCGGTGCGGTGTTCCTGACGTTGCTCGCGCCTTTGCTGCCGCATAGCGGCAGTGCTTTTCCCGTTCCAAGCCTGCACGATGCCGTGTTGTTGCTGGCGCTGTCGTTCGGCTGCACGTTGCTGCCCTTTACGCTCGTGCTGGTGGCGTTGCGGCACGTCAGCGCCTTCGCGATGCAGATGATCACGAATCTGGAACCCGTCTATGCGATCGTGCTGGCCATCCTTCTATTGGGCGAACAGCGTCAGTTGGATGGATGGTTCTACGCCGGCGTGGCGGTGATTCTGGCCGCGGTCTTTGCGCATCCTCTGCTGCATCGAAAAGAGAACGCATCGGTGCAACCCGAGCTGCTCGGCACCGCGGAAAGCCACAATCTCGATTGATAACAGCCGGCTACTGTTGCGCGAGACGATCGCGCATGAAGTCGATGAACGCGCGCACCTTCGCGGGCGGCTGCGGATCGGGGTACACCGCATGAATGCCGCCGACGGGCAACCGATATTGCGCCAGGAGCACTTGCAGCCCACGCATCTGAATATCGTCTTGCACCAGATAATCGGGCAACACGGACACACCTGCGCCGGCCATCACTAACGCGCGAACAGCCGCGGCGTTATTGGCTTGCATCGCTTGCCGCATGCGTACGATGCGACGTTGGCCATTGCTGTGCGTAAAGGCCCAACGCAGGGGTGCGGCCATCGTCGACATGGCGATCCATGCATGCTCAATGAGATCTTCCGGCCGGCGCGGAACGCCATGCTCGGCCAGATAGGCTGGCGCGGCCATCACAAGCTGACGAAAACCGCCCAGCCGCGTCGCGCGCAAATTGGAATTGCGCAGCCAACCGATGCGGATCGCCAGGTCGAACCGTTCGGCAATGAGATCGTTGATTTGATCGTTGATCACCAGATCCACCTGCAATGACGGATGCAGGCGGCGAAAATCGGCCAGGGCCGGTGCGACCACGGCCATACCGTAATCCGTCGTCGTGGTAAGGCGCAGCGTACCGCTGGGCGTGCCGTGCCGATCGCCGATTCGTTCGATAGCAGCCTCGGCCTGCTCCATCAACTGTGCGCAATCGACATGGAACGCCGCGCCTGCTTCTGTCAACGCCATGCGTCGCGTGCTGCGCACGATCAAGGTGACGCCAAGCTCGCGCTCTAGGCGCAGCAAGTGCTGGCTGACCATTGCCTTGGTCATGCCCAATTGCGCGGCCGCCGCCGTGAACGAACCGGCGCGCACTAGCGCCACAAAGACGGCCAGCCGATTGAGATTGACGTCGCTGCGCATGTACGAATGATTGTCAATATTTACTTTACAGTCAATTATAGATTGATCCGTTTATCGAACCAATGCAAAAGCGCATGCTTGGCTGCATCGGATTTTCTCAACGGAGATAAACATGAAACTCGTTCTGTTCGGTGCGACGGGCCACATCGGCGGCGCCATCCTCGACGAAGCGCTTGCGCGCGGTCACGACGTCACCGCGGTAGTGCGCGACACCACGCGGCTTGCGAAACACCACTCGCATCTGCATATCGTGACCGGCGACTTGGCGCACCCCGATACCTGGGTCGCTGCAGCGAAAGGCGCCGACGCGGCGATTGCCAGCGTTTCCGCACGCCGAACCGGCAAGCCGGACGAAATCGTTGCCGCCGCAAAAATCTTGCTTGAATCCTTATCCGCCGCAACGGTGAAGCGTTTCCTGTGGGTGGGCGGCGCAGGCAGCCTGGACGTGGCGCCCGGCGTGCGAGTGCTCGACGATCCCCACTTCCCCGCCGCATGGAAACCCGAAGCGGAAGCGCAAGCCAAGGCGCTGGACCTGTTCCGCGCCAGCAACACCGACATCGACTGGACCTACATCAGTCCCGCCGCCTTGCTTGAGGACGGTGCACGCACCGGCCAATACCGCATCGGCGGCGATACGCTGCTGACGGACGCCAACGGCGTCAGCCGCATCACCGTGCCCGACTATGCGATCGCCTTGCTGGACCGCCTCGAGAAACGCGACGCACTGCGCCAGCGCATCACCGTGGCCTATTGATAACGTGGCAGCGGCGGTCTGGGACGTATACTTGAAGCTCCCAGCCCGCCGACCGCCATGAACTATCGCCACGCCTACCACGCAGGCAATTTTGCCGACGTACTCAAACACAGCGTGCTGTTTGCGCTGATCCAGGCGCTGCAGGCGAAAGACACGCCGTTCGCTTTGATCGATACGCACGCCGGCAGCGGCTGCTACGCGCTCGACAGCGAGGAAGCGGGAAAAACCGGCGAATACCGCGACGGCATCGCGCGCCTGCTGTTTCCGGACTTGCGGCGCACCGAACAATCCGCGCTGCCGCCGCTGCTACGCCATTGGCTGGATGCGATTTTGGCGCTGCCGGGCAACGAGCATGGCTTGAAGTTGTATCCCGGGTCGCCCTTGCAAGCCGCGCGCGCCATGCGTGCCGCGGACAGCGCGCAACTTTGCGAATTGCATCCGGAAGAAGTGTCGCGGTTGCGCGAACTGTTTCATCACGATCACCGCGTGCACGTCCATCATCGCAACGGCTACGAAGCGCTTAAAGCCTTGTTGCCGCCAAAGGAAAAGCGCGGCCTGGTGCTGATCGATCCGCCGTACGAGGCGCAAGAAGCGGAATTCCGTTTGATCGAAGCCGCCTTGAAGACGGCCATGCAGCGCTGGCCGACTGGCATTTACGCGATCTGGTATCCGATTAAACAACGCAGCGCGGTGCAGCCGTTTCTGCGTTGGCTGCAGCACTGCGGTGCACGACGCGTATTGCGCGCGGAATTGACGGTGTATCCGGACGATTCTCCCTTGCGCTTGAACGGTTCGGGCATGGTCATACTCAATGCGCCATGGAATCTGGATCAGGTATTGCGCGAACCGCTGCAGGTCATCGCGCGTTTGCTGTCGCAGGAACGCCCAGCCGAATGGCGGCTGGACTGGCTGGTGCACGATAACGATGCGCAAGCCTCACAAACGCGTCACGCAAAGCCGCTACCGCATTCGGGTCGCCCCCGCTAAGCTCGACCCGACAATTGTCCGGTTCGCCGCAAGGAAATCGCCATGAACATCCGGTTTTGCGTTCGCTGGCTCGCGCCGCTGACGTTGCTGCTACTGACCGCCTGCGCGCCCGCACCCCTCTACAAAGTCACATCCACCACCATTTCGGCGGTGCCGATGCAGGTGGCGCATTCGCCCGAACAATATGCCAAGGGCGATGTGGTCTGGGGTGGCAGTGTGGTCGCCGTGCGCAATTTCCCGGATCACACGGAAATGGAAATCCTGGCTTATCCGCTGGATTCGTCGCAGCGCCCGCAACCGAATGCGCAAGGAATCGGGCGCTTTATCGCGATCTTTCCCGGTTATCTGGAAGCCTTCAATTATCCGAACGGCGGACTGGTCACGGTGAGCGGACAGATCAGCGGCAGCCGTTCGGGTGCGGTGGATCAAGCCACGTATGTCTATCCGCTGGTGACGGTGTCGCAATCGCACCAGTGGACATCCGCCGAGCTTCGTCAGGGCCATCCCAACGTTAGCTTTGGCGTGGGTGTTGGAGTGGGCATTCACTAACGGTACTTCGCGCAAGGGGAGCGCCCATGTCCGGACACGGCAATTCGCTCAGAGCGATACTGCTTGCGCTAGGCGCCAATTTCGCGATTTTCGTCGCCAAATTGATCGCCGCTGTGGTTACCGGTTCCGGCGCCATGCTTGCCGAAGCCGTGCATTCGCTGGCCGATTGCGGCAATCAGGGCTTGCTGTTGCTCGGCATACGGCAGTCGAAAAAGCCTCCTTCGGACGACTATCCGCTCGGCTGGGGGCGCGCGCTGTATTTCTGGTCGTTCGTCGTTGCCGTGCTGTTGTTCGCGGTGGGCGGACTGTTTTCGATCTACGAAGGCACGCACAAACTCGCGCATCCCGAACCGTTGCGGTGGCCGTGGGTGGCGCTCGGCGTGCTGCTGTTCGGCATCGTGATGGAAAGCATTTCCATGCATGGTTGCCTGCGCGAAGTGAACCACGCACGCGGCGAACAAGGTTTGTGGCGCTGGTTTCGCGAAACACGTTCGAGCGAATTGCTGGTGATCTTCGGCGAAGATCTCGCGGCCCTGCTCGGCTTGTGTCTGGCCGCGCTGGCGATCGGCGCCACCATGCTTACCGGCAATCTGTTGTTCGACGCACTGGGCACTATCGCCATTGGCGTGCTGCTGGTGGTGGTGGCCATCGCACTATCGATCGAGGTAAAGGCCTTGTTGATCGGGCAAGGCGTGGAACCCTGCCGACGGGCGCAATTGCTCGCCTTCCTGCATGGCCGCCCCGAAATTGCCGAGGTCTTGAACCTGATTACGCTACAAATGGGGCCGGACGTCATGGTGGCGATCAAGGCCCGCATGACACCCACACCTGACAACCTCAGCTTGATCGAAGCCATCAACACCGTGGAGCGGGAGATGAAGGTGCAGTTCACCGATGTGCGCTGGAGCTTTTTCGAGCCCGACGTGACCGATTGACAGGTGCGGCATTTTGCTGCATCGCGGCATAAATAGAGTATCTACAGCGCTTTACGCACCAATGAAAGCGACGATCCTAGCCTGAACGTTTGCCGCCTATTAATGTTGCATAGCAAAAATACGCTATAGTATGGTCATGACGACGACCACCGCACGCGACTTCGACAACTACCGCTATGCCGAGCTGCCGGCGCGCACGCGCGAGCGCTTTGCTCCCGTGTCCGTTTCAAGCACGCCCCGTGGCGAAGCCGTCCGCACCGCGGACGGACGCGAGCTGACCTTGCGTACGATCGAACCCGGCGATGTCACCGCCGTGCAGCGCTGCTTCAAGCGGCTTTCGCCGCAGGATGTACGCCGCCGCTTCTTGCATGCCATGTCGGAGCTGCCGATATCGATGGCACAGCGCCTGTGCCGCATCGATCCGGAAGTGGAAGCCGCTTTCGTGTTGATCGACGAAACGGTGAAGCCGGCCGAGCTGCGCGGCGTGGGCCGCATCTTCGTCGATGTCGCAAGCAATACGGCCGAATTCTCGGTGCTCGTGGAACTGGAATGGACCCGGATCGGTTTGGGCGCCCTGCTGATGCAGCGACTGGTCGACGAATGCCGTCGCCGGGGCGTCAGCGAGCTTTGGGGCTATGTGCTGATGGAAAATCGCCCGATGCTCGAGTTGTGCAAGGAACTGGGGTTCGTCGCCAAAATGGTGCCGGGCGAAGCGTCCCTGGCGCAGATCAGTCTGAAGCTCTGACGCCAAGCGAATCGAGGCGCACGGCTCTCGATGGCCGCCGCCTGATCGCAACGCGTTACACTTGCGCGCTCCATTGGCGCGGCACACGGGTCGCGTCGCCCACGCAACGCGCCCCATGCAGAACTCGATCAGCCACCCGCCCCTTCCCTCCAATCCCAAGCAACGCCGCTTCTGGACCCCGCCACACGGGTCAGCGCGCGCGTTGCTGGTGGCCGAGGCCGCCAGGTCGCATAGCGGCCTGCTGGTGGCCGTCACGCGCGATACCCAGCGCGCCCATGCGCTGGAAGACGAATTGCGCTTATTCGCGGGCACCCTCCCCGTGCTGCACTTTCCGGATTGGGAAACGTTGCCCTACGACGTCTTCAGTCCGCATCCGGACATCGTCTCTCAGCGCGTCGCCACGCTCTATCAACTGCCTAGCGTAAAGCGCGGCGTGCTGGTCGTTCCGGCGGCCACGCTGATGCAACGCATTGCGCCGCGCTCGCATATCACCGGCTCGGGCTTGATGCTGCGCAAAGGGCAGAAGCTCGATCTGGCGGTCGAACAGCGTCGCCTCGAAGCATCCGGCTATCGGCACGTACCGCAAGTCGCCGAACCGGGCGATTTCGCCGTGCGCGGTGCGTTGATCGACATCTTTCCCATGGGCGCGGGCGAACCGTATCGCATCGAGCTGTTCGATGACGAGGTGGAATCGATCCGCAGTTTCGATCCGGAAACGCAGCGCTCGCAACAACAGGTCGAAAAAGTAGAACTGTTGCCCGCACGCGAATTTCCCGTCACCGACGATGCGGCCAAAGCTTTTCGCAGCCGCCTGCGCGAACGCTTTCCGATCGACGTGCGCCGGTGCCCGCTCTATCAGGATATGAAGGAAGGCGTGACGCCAGGCGGCATCGAGTATTACCTGCCGCTATTTTTCGACGGGACCGCCACACTATTCGATTATCTCGCCGACGATGCCTTGTTCGTACTCGGCGAAGGCACGCACGATGCGTCCGAACAATTCTGGACACAGACCGCCGAACGCTACGACCAGCGCGCGCACGATATCGAACGCCCGGTGCTGCCGCCGGCCGAACTGTATCTGTCACCCGAGCAATTGCGCGAGCAGCTCAATAAACGCCTGCGCGTGGAAGTGGTCGATAACAGCCATGAGCACGCGGTGGACGCCGGCACGCAACCCGCGCCGGATCTCCCGCTCAATCGCAAAGGCGAGGAACCTGGCACATCGCTGCGCCATTTCGTGCAAGCGTATCCCGGCCGTATTCTGATCGCGGCCGATTCGGCCGGCCGTCGCGAAGCCTTGCTCGAACAATTGGCTGCGGCAGGCCTGAACCCGCCGAATGTGGATGGCTGGCCGGCGTTTCTCGACGACGCGAACAAACTCGCCATCGCCATCGCGCCGCTGGAGCAAGGTTTCGCGCTGAAGCAACCGGCGATCACCGTCCTTACGGAACGCGAACTGTTCGGCGAACGCGTGCGCACCGAACGGCGCCGCCGTCGTGGCGCCGCGCGCGATCCGGAGACGATCATCCGCGATTTGACCGAGCTGACGATCGGCTCGCCCATCGTGCATGTCGATCACGGTGTCGGCCGTTATCAAGGCCTGGTGTCGATGGAACTGGGCGGTATGGAAGGCGAATTTCTCATCATCGAATACGCCAAAGGCGACAAGCTCTACGTGCCGGTCGCCCAGCTCGGCCTGGTGAGCCGCTATTCGGGCACCGCGCCTGAGCTCGCGCCGCTGCATTCGCTGGGCGGAGATGCCTGGGAGCGGGCGCGCAAGAAAGCGGCCGAGAAAGTACGCGACGTCGCGGCAGAGTTGTTGGCCATCTATGCGCAACGCGAAGCGCGCGGGGGCGAGTCGTTGCCGATCGACCGTCAGATGGTGGAGGAATTCGGCAGCAGCTTTCCCTTCGAGGAAACGCCCGATCAGCTGCACGCGATCGACGCGGTGCTTGGCGATCTTGCCGCGCCGCGCGCGATGGACCGCGTGATCTGCGGCGACGTGGGATTCGGCAAAACCGAGGTCGCCCTGCGCGCCGCGTTTGCCGCGGCCACGGCCGGCAAGCAAGTCGCCGTGCTGGTGCCGACGACGCTGCTTGCGCAACAGCACTACCGCAATTTCGCGGATCGTTTTGCCGATTGGCCGGTGCGCGTCGATGTGCTATCGCGCTTTCGCTCTACCAAAGACGTAAACGAAGCGCTGAAACGGCTTGCCGAAGGAACCATCGATGTCATCGTCGGCACGCACAAGCTGTTGCAATCGGATGTGAAGTTCAAAGACCTCGGCCTGGTCATCGTGGACGAAGAACAGCGCTTCGGCGTACGCCAGAAAGAGCAATTGAAAAAGCTTCGCGCCGAAGTCGACCTGCTCACCATGACCGCCACGCCGATTCCCCGCACGTTGAACATGGCGATGAGCGGCCTGCGCGATCTGTCGTTGATCGCGACGCCGCCCGCGCATCGCATGGCGGTACGCACCTTCGTTTCCATCTGGGAACCGGCGCTGATACGCGAAGCGTTCCAGCGCGAACTGCAGCGCGGCGGTCAGGTGTATTTTCTGCACAACGAAGTAGAGTCCATCGAGCGTACCGCGCGCGAAGTGCAGGAGCTGATTCCCGACGCACGCATTGGCGTGGCGCACGGCCAGATGCCGGAGCGCGAGCTGGAACAGGTGATGGCCGACTTCCATCGCCAGCGCTTCAACGTGCTGGTGTGCACCACCATCATCGAAACCGGCATCGATATTCCGACCGCCAACACCATCATCATCGATCGTGCGGATCGCTTTGGTCTGGCGCAGTTGCATCAGTTGCGCGGACGTGTGGGGCGCTCGCACCATCGCGCTTATGCGTATCTGATCGTTCCGGATCGCAAGTCCATCACGGCCGACGCCGAGAAGCGTCTCGAAGCGCTCGCCTCGCTGGAAGAACTCGGCGCCGGCTTTACGCTTGCCACGCACGACTTGGAGATTCGCGGCGCCGGCGAGTTGCTGGGGGACGAGCAATCCGGGCAGATCCAGGAAATCGGTTTCGGCCTTTACACCGAACTGCTGGAGCGCGCCGTACGCGCGTTGAAGTCCGGCAAAGTGCCCGACTTCGACCTAAGCAGCGAGCACGAGACGGAAGTCGAATTGCATCTGCCTGCGCTTATCCCTGACGATTACCTGCCCGACGTACACGCGCGCCTGACGCTCTACAAACGCATCGCCAGCGCCCGCGATCACGAAATCCTGCGCGAATTGCAGGTGGAAATGATCGACCGCTTCGGCCTCCTGCCCGATGCCGTCAAGCACCTGTTTGCCATCGCGAGCCTGAAACTGATGGCAACGCCGCTCGGCATTCGCAAACTGGATTTCGGCGCCAACGGCGGACGCGTCACCTTCCGCGACAAACCGGAAGTCGACCCCATGGCGATTATCCGTTTGATCCAGAGCCAACCGCGCGTCTACAAACTGGAAGGTCAGGACAAGCTGAAGATCAACCTGGAACTGCCCGGATCCAGCGAGCGGCTTCGCGCGGCCGAAGACATTCTCGGCCGGCTGGGCGCCCGCAAAGCCGCATAAGGGTTGCTCGTTGCGTTCTGCAGGCGGCTCTGCGGCTAGACCGCGCGTGCGGTGAGGTATTGCAGGCTGAACAATCCTTCGGGATCCAGCCAAACATGCTGCACCGCCAAGCCGGCCGTCGCCGCCAGCGATGCGAAATCCGCCAGCGAATATTTGCAGCTGTATTCCACCAGCATGGCTTCGTCTTCGCGGAATGGAATCTCCAAACGCCCCACGCGAACGCGCTGTTCGCGATTGCTGAGGATATGCGTCTCGATTCGCCCCGCCATCGCGTTGTAACGGGCGCGGTGACGAAATGCGCCCAATTCGAAGTTGCAACCCAATTCGCGGTTCAAACGCGTCAGCATGTTGAGCGTAAACGCCGCGGTGACACCCGCGCTATCGTTGTAAGCGGCCTCGATCGTCTTGCGGCTTTTCTTCAGATCCGCACCCACCAGGATGCCACCGTTATCGCCCATTTCGCCGCGCATCTTGCGCAACAGCTGCGCCGCTTCGCGATCCTCGAAATTGCCGATGGTCGAACCCGGGAAGTACAGCACCGTACGACGCGGCGCGCGCGGCGGAACCGGCAATCGCAACGGCCGGGTGAAGTCCACCGCCAGCGGCTGAACCGGGAGATCGGGAAAGTGCGTAGACATGCGCGCCATCGCCTGGCGCAACGGCTCGGACGAAAGCTCGATCGGAACCCACGCCACGGGGTTGACGAGATGCTCCAGCAACAAACGCGTCTTGATGGCATGCCCGCTGCCGTATTCCACCAGACGCACATCCGGGCCGAGCACGCTGGCGATATCGCTTGCGTGCTGATTCAACAAAGCGATTTCCGCGCGTGTCAGGTAATACTCGGGCTGTTCACAAATCTGTTCGAACAACGCCGAACCATGCTCGTCGTAAAACAACCACGACGGTAAACGCTTGGGTTCGGCGCGCAGACCGCGTTGCACCACTTGAAGTAGTACATCGTCGGGTGGGCGTTGTTCGTCTCGTACTGCATAAGCTTGAACACTCATCGGTCCTGTCCCAATCGGATGCCCGCAAACTGCCAACGGGCATGGGGCGGAAAGAAATTCCGGTAACTGGCTCGAATGTGGTCGCGCGGTGTCGCACACGAGCCGCCACGCAAAACCCACTGACCATTCATGAATTTGCCGTTGTACTCGCCCAGTGCGCCCGGCAATGGCTTGAACCCGGGATAGCTTACGTAGGGCGACGCCGTCCACTCCCATACGTCGCCATACATCTGCAATAACCCGTCGCCTGTCGGTAGGGCGGTGGGATGGAAACCAAGGCTCTCTTGGAAGTTGCCGTGGACGGGCAATGACGCGGCGGCATCTTCCCACTCGGCCTCGGTTGGCAGGCGCGCGTCGGCCCAGCGTGCGAAAGCGTCGGCCTCGAAGTAGCTGATATGGCAAACCGGTGCGTGCGGATCCAGGGCTTGAACGCCGGCCAGCGTAAATTCGCTGGAAAGATCGTCCTGCCAATACAGCGGATGCTGCCAACCTTCTCGCTGCACGGTTGCCCACCCGTCGGAGAGCCAAAGTCCCGCCTCGCGATAACCACCGTCGCGCACGAAAGCGGCGTACTCGGCATTGGTGACCAATCGGTTGGCCAACGCATGCGCCGACAGCCAGACCGTATGCCGCGGCGATTCGTTGTCGTACGCAAAGCCGGCGTCTTCGTGCCCGATATCCACCGGGCCTTGACGTCCGGGCAGGAAACGCATGGACGATGTCCGACTCTCGCCGCGCGCGGCGGCTTTGCGATAGATCGGCCGCAAAGGATTGCACCAGAGGGCATGTTTGATGTCAGTAAGCAACAGCTCCTGATGTTGTTGTTCGTGTTGCAAACCCAGTTCGACTCTGGCCGCAAGCGTGGCATCCAGGCCGCGCACCAGCAGCTCGCCGACGGCTTCGTCGACGCGAGCACGGTAATCGCGAATATCCTCCAGCGACGGTCGCGACAGCAGACCGCGCTGCGGCCGCGCATGCATGGAGCCGACCGATTCGTAGTAGGAATTGAATAGATAATGCCAATCGGCATTCGGCGAACGATAAGCGGGGTCGTAACCCAATACGAACTGTTCGAAGAACCAGGTGGTATGGGCCAAGTGCCACTTGCCCGGGCTGGCATCGGGCATCGATTGCACTTGCAGGTCTTCGCCGCTCAACCCCGCGCAGAGCGCCAACGTCTGGCGGCGGATACGCATGAACCGCGCTACGGCATCTTCGATGTGTATGGCGAATGCGGGGACATTCATGACGCAGGCTCAAAAAGGGCGAACGTGCTGCAATACACCTTGTGGAGCGCGAAACAGCGGACGATCATACTGCAACCTTGCCGCAAACATCGTTCATATTATGTGATGCGTGTATGGCAAGAATAGGGACCAGGCCAATTGCCTTGCTTTATCCACTGTGAGGTGACCCTCATGAAGACCGTCATTTCCGTAGTGCTTGCTTTGGGATTTGCAACGATTGCCGGATCGGCAGTGGCGCAATCGGCGCCTGCGGGCAGCACATTGCCCTATAAGGATTGCATCCGCTTAGACCAGATCAACGAATGGCATGTCGTCGATCCGCAAACGGCGATTGTGCGTACCGGCCCCTACCAGCGCTATCTGGTCAAAATACACGCCGCATGCCCACAGCTGGGAATCGGCAGCTCCGGTTTGATGTTTGTTCCCAGCAAGGCCGACAAGGCGACAACGCCTATGCGCATGTGCGGCGGAGCGGGTGAAATGGTGCGAGCGAAAGGCCAGCCTGCCTGCGCGATCGACTCGATCAGCCTGATCGACGAAGCCACGTTCAACAGCATGCGCAACAAAGCCAAATATCACAGCACGAGAACACAAAAGCCGAGCACCAGCCCGTGAGCGAGTCGGCCATAAAAAAAGCCCGGCACTGCCGGGCTTTTTTGTCGGTGCGCAACGATCAGTAAGCTGGACCGACGTACCGGGTCTGGTAAGGGTCACTCGTCACCACGGTCGTGGTAACGACCGGTGGCGGGGCCGACTGATAGACCACGGTGCCCGGCGCATAAACCACAGCCGGCGGCGGCGCGTAATACACCGGGGGACCGGCCACGGCACCGGCTACGAGACCTGCCACCGCGCCACCGACGATAGCACCGGCGATCCAACGGCCGCCGCTCCAGTAACCGCCGCGATAGCAACAACCACCACGGTAATAACCACCGTGGTAATAACCGCCGCCGTGCCAACCCGGACCACCCCAAGGGTGCGCCGATGCGCCGACCGGTGCGGCCGCGGCTCCAGCAAGCGCCAGGCCGATAGCAACGAATTTGCCGACACTACGTTTGAACATGACACACCTCCGTCAGTACGGTGTGAATGGTGGTCCTCGCGCGCTTAATCTGTACTGAAGGGTTCACCTCTTAACACGCGCGCCATCCCAAGGATTTACCTGGCCTTCGGGTGAGCGCAAACGCAAGATCCAGCAGTCGTGAATATTTGCGCGCCTAGAAAAATCGAACGGGATGCTGCCGGCTCCCCAGTTTTCGATGGTCATGCGCGCTTCCAACGCTTCGCGATCGAGCGAGAAACGTCGGAAGTTGTTTGAAAACACGATCACGCCATCGCTCGTCAACCGATCCGCGCAAGCCAAAAGCAGCTTGACGTGATCGCGCTGCACGTCGAAATCTTCGGCACGTTTGGAATTGGAAAACGTCGGCGGGTCGACATAAATCAAACCGTAGCGCTCGCGTGCATGCTGCAGAAAACCGGTTGCGTCCGATTGCACCAAACGATGTTTTTCGCCGGCAAATCCGTTCAATGCAAGATTGCGCGAGGCCCACTGCAGGTACGTGCCCGACAAATCCACGCTAGTGGTATCGCGCGCGCCTCCGGCCGCTGCGTACACGCTTGCCGTGGCGGTGTAAGCAAACAAATTGAGGAATCGCTTGCCGGCGGCCAATTCGCGCACTTTCGCGCGAACCAGGCGATGGTCGAGGAACAGGCCGGTATCCAGGTAATCGTAAAGGTTCACCAGAAAGGCCAAACCGCCCTCTTCGACTTCGATAAATTCGCCGCGCTGATCGAATTGACCGTACTTGGAACCACCTTTGCCGCGCTCGCGCGTTTTGATTGCCGTGCGGGCACGCGGCGTATCAAACACTTCGCCGGCGGCACGTGCGATGTCGCGCAAGCGCGTGCGCGCCAATTCTGCCGGCACGTCGGCGGGCGCGCGGTATTCCTGGATGTGCAAGTGCGTGGTGCCGGACGTATCCATATAAACGTCGATGGCCGCGGCATACTCCGGTAGATCCTGATCGTAGGCGCGCCATGCACGAACCCCTTCGCGCTCCAGCCGCTTGCGCAAATGTTTGAGGTTCTTTTCCAAACGATTCCTGAGCATTTGCGCACCGGGCGACAACGGTGCTTTTTCGCGCGGCGTGTCGTCGCGCGGATGCAGCTCAAAGATCAGCAAGATGGTTTCCAGCGCACCGTTGTACAGCGCGTATTTCTTTTCGGCGCGCAGTGTCGTGGCACGCCCAAGTTCGGCATCGCCCGCCAGCACCGCGGCGCGCCAACCGGTGAAATGATCGCGCAGGGTTTCGCCCAAAGCGCGGTATAGCTTGGGCATGTTTTCGCGTTCGCCCAATCGTTCGCCATAGGGCGGATTCGTGATGACGAGCCCCTGTGTCATACCGGACGGCGGCCGCACATGTTGCATATCGTGCCGATCCAAGGTGAGAAAGCCGGCGATACCGGCCTCCTGCGCATTGCGTTTGGCTGTTTGCACCATGCGCGAATCCGCGTCGGAGCCGAAGAAACAGCCGCGCAATATCGGCAAACCCGCTTCCGCACGCCGATTCGCTTCGTCGAGCAAGCGCCGCCACAGGACAATGTCGTGCTGCTTCCAGCCCAGAAATCCATAGTAGGAACGACGCAAACCGGGCGCCACGCCCGCCACCATCAGGGCGCCTTCGATCAGCAACGTGCCGGAGCCGCACATCGGATCGAGCAGCGCGCCGCCCCTGGCGTAGACAGCAGGCCAATCGGCGCGCAACAACATGGCGGCCGCGAGATTTTCCTTCAGCGGCGCTTCGCCCTGCGTTTGACGCCAACCGCGGCGGTGCAAGGGCGCGCCGGCAAGATCGATCGAGACGGTGGCGCGATCGCGCCGCAAACGTACATTGATGCGCACATCGGGTTCTTCCGTGTCGACATCGGGACGCGCGAGACCTTGCTCACGAAATTGGTCGACCACGGCATCTTTCACGCGTTGCGCGAGAAATTGGCTGTGCGCAAGTTTGCTTTGCGCGGTGTTGGCATCCACCGCCATGGTGGCGTTCGACGCCATATGCTGCGTCCAATCGATGGATTGAACGCCCGCGTATAAGGCGTCGTCGGAAGGGGCGTCGAATTCGGCCACTGGCAACAAGATACGGCTCGCCAGACGCGACCACAGGCAAGCGCGATAAGCGGTTTCCAGGTCGCCGGAAAAACGTACGCCGGCGAGCGTTTCGTGTACGTCTTGCGCGCCAAGCGCGATCAGCTCGTCGCGCAGCAGGTATTCGAGGCCCTTGGGGCATGTAGCGAAAAATGCATTCAACGTTAGGTAGCCAATTGTTGTAAAAAGAAACCGAATTGCCGGCTGATCGCGTCGATGTGCGCGCCAAGGCGATGATCGTCATCGACGATCAACAACGGGAGCTGTCGTCGTCCGGCAAACTCATATATTTCGTCCAAGGGACAAACCTCGTCCTGCCAACCGTGGATCAACAGCGTCGGAATATCCAGGCGCACATCGAACGCCAAATTGTTGCCCGGAATCAGCGTCGGCGTGGCAAGCAGAAACAATCCAGCCACCGGCAGTTCCAGCGATGCCAACCCGGAGACGAAGGCACCCATGCTGGAACCCACCAACACCGGCGATGCGCTGCATGCGGCGATGCGCTCGTGCAGACGGGCGATACGCGGCGCGACAGCGCCGGCATGGCCCAGCTTGTCGTCCTCGCGAAAGTCCGGCCGCTCCGTGGTCCATCCCATCGACTCGGCAACGTTCGCCAATACGCTGACCTTGGTAGCGTCTGGACCGGAATCGGAGCCGTGGGAAAGTATGACGTGTCCAGGCATGGCGGGGGCTCCATGAAGGCTCAGGGGGACGCGCATGATAGCCGCTTGGTGATGCGCGAGATGTGGCATGGGCTGTAGGCTGGGATGACAATCCCAGCACCAAAGCCACTAGGAACGCTGTGATTATCATCCCAGCCTACGCCCCATGCCGATGCTAACCATCCACGACCAACCCCTTCCGTACGTCGCGAAATTGCCCGAGCGGCCGGCCGACGCCGTGACACTTGTCGTCATTCACTGCACGGAATTGCCGGACCTCGCCACAGCGCGGGAATACGGCGAAAAAGCGCTGTACGAAAACGGCACCGGCAATAGCGGCCACTACTACATCGACCGCGACGGCGCGGTGTACCGCTACGTGCCGGGTACGCGTATCGCCAATCATGTGCGCGGTTACAACCCACCCTCGATCGGCATCGAACTGGTCAACCGCGGCCGTTATCCGAACTGGTTCGATTCGCGCCAGCAGATCATGACCGAGCCGTACACCGCGGCCCAAATTGCCGCGCTGCGCGCACTGCTGGCGCAATTGCGCAGCGAGTACCCGAATCTGCACGAGATCGCCGGCCATGAAGATCTGGATACCGCCCGCGTGCCCGCCAGCGACGATCCTAAGCAGGAGGTATCGCGCAAGCTCGACCCGGGCCCGCTGTTCCCCTGGGAGGAGGTATTGCCGGGCAGTGGGCTGACGCGTATTCACGCCGGTCACTGAGACGCCGGACAGCCCTGGCTATAATTGCCGGCCATTTGAGTTTCAGGGGTTAGCGGCATGCGGGACACACACGTCAAAGAGCTGGTCGAGCTGCTGCAGCTCGAGCGATTGGAAGACAATCTCTTCCGCGGCCAGAGCCGGGACATCGGCACCCGTTTTGTCTTCGGCGGCCAAGTGCTGGGACAGGCGCTGTCCGCCGCCCAGCAGACGGTAGACCCCACGCGCGAGGCGCACTCGCTGCATGCCTATTTCTTGCGGGCTGGCGACATCGATGCCCCGATCGTCTACAGCGTCGAGCGTGCGCGCGATGGCGGCTCTTTTTCGTCCCGCCGCGTGGTGGCGATCCAGCACGGCCAACCTATCCTCAACGGCGCGATCTCGTTCCAGGTGCCCGAAAAGGGCGTGGAGCATCAATCTTCGATGCCGGAGGTCCCGGCACCGGAGGATGTGGAACCCATGCATCGCGTGCCCGCCAAAGAGCTTGCCCGCTTGCCCGAGAAGCTGCAGCGCTGGCTGGGCATCGACGGTCCGTTCGAGTTCCGCCAGGTCTGGCCGCGCGACGAGCTGCATCCGGCCAAGCGCCCCCCGATCCAGCACATCTGGTTCAGGCTGACCTCGCCGATCAGCGATTCCGCGGTGCTGCACCGTGCGCTGCTGGCCTATGCATCGGATTTCCACCTCATCGGCACGGCCAACTTGCCGCACGGCCTTTCCTACCTCACCCACAACATCCAGATGGCCAGCCTGGATCACGCGCTGTGGTTCCATCGCCCGTTCCGGGTGGACGAATGGTTGCTGTATTCCTGCGACAGCCCCACCGCGCAGAGTGCGCGCGGACTCGCACGCGGGCAGATTTTCAGTCGCGACGGCCGCTTGGTGGCCTCGACCGCGCAGGAAGGGTTGATCCGGCTGCGTGGCGAGTAAACTGCTCGTATGCGTCTGCTCTATACCTCTCCCCGGCAAGAAAATATCGACCGCGTCGTCGCCCTAATGGGCGAAAACGGCGTGGAAACCACCATCACGAACCGCTCCAACTGGAACCGACCCAGCTACCAGCGCTTCAGCTACTCGCAACGCAGCGAGAACCGGGATGCCTGGCCCCAGGTCTGGGTTAGCCGGGCCGACGACTACACCAGGGCTCGCGAGCTGCTGCGCAAGCTGGGTATCGAGCCGGAAATTCGCCACGGCGTGGAACTGAAGGCGGCCCGCGACCCGGTCGCGTCGGTGTATGTCCGCCGTGAACATACCGTGGCGAGGGTGCGTCGTATCGCGCTGCTGGCGATTCTGGGCGTCTTCATGGTGCTGGCGCTGCATTACCTTCACATTATCTAAAGGCAAAACGCTTGCCATATCGGCCATGGGCAGTCATAGAATCGTCCCATGCGTTCCGATCATGTCCGACTGTTCCAGACGCTGCCGCATGCCTGCGGTTATTACCCGGGGCGTACGGCACAGAATCTGGTGATCGATCCGGCTGCCCCGCAGCTGGATCGGCTCTATGGTGCGGCGCTGGATCACGGCTTTCGCCGCGCGGGCGGTCATCTTTACTTTCCGCACTGCCCGAGCTGCCACGCATGTACGCCCTGCCGTATCGACGTGGCGAATTTCAAACCCGACCGCGCGCAGCGCCGTTGTTTGAAGCGCAACGAGGACCTCATCGTCACCGAGCACATGGCCGGTTACAACAGCGAGCGCCATGCGCTGTATTCGCGCTATCTGCGCACCCGCCACCCCGGTGGCGGCATGGACGACGCGGAAGCCAGCGATTTTCGGCGTTTTCTTACCGCACCCTGGAGCCCTACGGTGTTCCTGGAACTGCACCTGGGCGATCGCTTGCTCTGCGTGGCGGTCACGGACGTGTGCATCACCGGCATTTCGGCCGTCTACACCTTCTACGATCCCGACGTGCAGGATCGAAGCCTGGGTACGTTCGCCATTCTCCAACAGGTTGAACTGGCGCGGCGGCGAGGGATTCCGTGGGTCTATCTCGGCTTCTGGATCGAAGGCCACCCGAAAATGGATTACAAGCGTCGCTTCAAACCGCTGCAGGTACGCACCGCCGAAGGCTGGACGAATCTGTCGGACCGTTGATCGTCGAAAAAAGCGATGTCGCCAAACACGCGACGATCACGCGCTCTTTACGGTGACGTGCTCCGCGCCAAGCTTCGGGTACGGGAACAGCTTGATCAGCGGCACCGAAATGCCGTCGTCGCCCACCACGCGGCAATGCGTGCGATCGAGTTCACGCGGATCTTCCACACCGCAACTGTGCGCGATGATGCCGACTTCGTGCATGACGTTACGTGCATAGTTCGCCACGCGCTCGCTCTTGTCGGTAACTACCAGGCCTCGCTGCAACCGCGGATTTTGCGTGGTGATACCCGTGGGACAGGTGTTGCGATTGCATTGCAACGACTGAATGCATCCCAGTGCCAACATGAAGCCGCGTGCGGAATTGACGAAATCCGCACCCATCGAAATCGCCCAGGCCACGTCGTACGCGGTTATGCATTTGCCCGAACATATCACCTTGATGCGATCTCGCAGACCTTTCTCGATCAATGTATTGACGAGCGCCGGCAACGCCTCGTGCAGCGGTAGTCCGACGCCCTCCATCAACGTTTGCGGCGCCGCGCCGGTGCCGCCTTCCGAACCATCGATGATGATGAAATCCGGTGCGCTCTCGATGCCGCGCTTGCTTATGTCGTCGCACAATTCTTCGATCCATTCCATGCCGCCAAACACCGCCTTGAACCCGGTGGGTTTGCCTGTGAGCCGGCGGATGTGCTGGATCGCATCCATGAGTTGCGGCACGTTGCCGATATCCAGATGGCGATTGGGGCTTTGCGAATCCTGCCCTACGGGAATACCGCGAATCGCGGCGATTTCCGGTGTCACTTTCGCGGCCGGCAACAAACCGCCCATGCCCGGTTTCGCACCTTGCCCTAATTTGATGCTGACCATCTTCACCTGTTTGTGCGCGCAGATCGCCAACAGTTTTTGATCGTCCAGCTTGCCGTCCGGCGTGCGCACTCCGTATTTGGCGGTGCCGATTTCGAACACGATGTCGCAACCGCCTTCCAGGTGATACGGCGCCAAACCGCCCTCGCCCGTATCCATCCAGATGCCCGCTTTCGCCGCTCCGATGGACAACGCGCGCACGGCCGGCGCGGACAGCGCGCCGAAGCTCATCGCGGAAATGTTGAAGAACGCGGCGTGATCGTAAGGCTCGCGTGCATACGGTCCTATGCGCACCGGCTTGGGGTCCACGTGGTGATCGCCCAGCGCGGGAAACGGCGCATTGACGAAAAACGGAACGCCTTCGCCGCGCAAATCCCGAGTCGAGCCGAAAGCGTTGGTGTTTTCCGAATTTTTTGCGGCGCGATATACCCACACACGCTGCGCGCGATTGAAGGGAAATTCTTCGCGATCGCTGGAAAACAGATACTGGCGAAAGAACTCGCCCAGATGCAAAAAGAAGTAACGGAAATGCCCGATCACCGGGTAATTGCGCAACACCGAGTTGTGCGTCTGATTGCGATCGACCACCCATACCACCGCCAACACCAACACGGCGATGATCAGCAGCAGCACGAACAGCGCCGCGAAGGTTTCCACCAGCACGATCAGCCAATGCGAAAAACCAGTCGATTCCATCCTTGCTCTCCGCGGTGTTTTTAAGGCGCTTTCCGGATAAAAAAGGAAGCGCTCAAGGGATTCTACAACTCCGTACGAATCGATTTCGCGGCCCGGATCGCCTTGGCCGTGGCCAGCTCGATATCGCTGTCACGCGCCAAGGTAACCGCCATGCGGCGACGGCCTTTGATTGCCGGTTTGCCGAAGAGGCGCAACTGCGTGTCGGATTCGGCCAAAGCGTCGGCAACGCCGTGATAACGCGGCGCCGGACCGTCGCCCTCCACCAGCACCGCGCACGAAGCCGACGGCCCGTTCTGGCGGATAACCGGAATGGGCAAACCGAGAATGGCGCGGGCATGCAAAGCGAATTCGGAGAGGTCCTGCGAAATCAACGTCACCAGCCCCGTGTCATGGGGACGCGGGCTGACTTCGGAAAAAATGACACCGTCGCCCTTGACGAAAAACTCGACACCAAACACGCCCCAACCGCCGAGCGCCCCGGTAATCGCCTGCGCCTGACGCTGCGCCTCGGCCAACGCCGCCTCGCTCATGGGCTGCGGTTGCCACGATTCGCGGTAGTCTCCGTCCTCCTGGCGATGCCCGATCGGCGCACAAAAGCTGGTGCCGTCTTTGTGGCGAACGG
Organism: Dyella sp.; assembly: GCA_035508595.1. Classification (GTDB taxonomy): domain Bacteria; phylum Pseudomonadota; class Gammaproteobacteria; order Xanthomonadales; family Rhodanobacteraceae; genus Dyella_B. The sequence goes on along the minus strand of DATJMR010000105.1, from coordinate 1,775 downwards.
TGAGCAAGGTGATTTCGTAATCGAAGGGAACGAAACCTTCCACGATCACCCGCCCCTTGCCGGCGCGACCGCCCGACTGCGCGTAACCCCAGGCTTCCTGCATGCCCGCAGCGCCGCGTACCACGCTCTGCCCTTTACCCGACGAACTCATCACCGGCTTGATCACGAAGGGAAAACCGATCGCCGCTACCGCCTCGCGATACTCGGCCTCGCTATCGCAGAACCGGTAAGGCGAAGTGGGCAATCCCAGCTCTTCGGCAGCCAGCCGGCGAATACCCTCGCGATCCATGGTGAGCCAGGCGGCACGCGCCGTCGGGATCACCTTCAGGCCTTCTTTTTCCAATTCGACCAAGGTGGGGGTGTGGATGGCTTCGATTTCGGGCACGACCAGGTCCGGCCGTTCTTGCTCGATCACGGCACGCAAGGCGTTGCCATCCAACATATCGATAACATGGCTGCGGTGAGCCACCTGCATGCCGGGCGCATGCGCGTACCGGTCCACCGCGATCACCTCCACGGCATACCGCTGCAATTCGATCGCGACCTCCTTTCCAAGCTCGCCCGCACCGAGCAGCAGCACCTTCAGGGCGTGGTTGGAGTGGGGGGTGCCAAAGGGCTTCATCGCGATCTCCGGTAAAAGCACCATTGTACGTGCTCGGCATTGATGCGCCTCAGATTTGCGCAGGAGAAGAGCAGGAACCCACTCCGCTCGATTCCCTCACCCACGGACCAAAACGATGCGCAGCGCTAGCGCCCTGCTGGTACTGGTGTTGTATTTTGTCCCCGGCACGGACAGGGCAGCTACCGATGCAGCTCCCTCAAACAACACCCGGATAACCGTTTTGCTCAACGGCCGCAAGATCGGCCACGAAAAATTCAGCGCGAGCAAATCGGCAACATGCGTTTCGATAACGGCCACATCGCGCGGGATACCGGCGACGGCAATCCTTGGCATTTCTTCAACGCTACGAATGAATTTGGCAGCGCCCGCATCGATTCCGTACAAACTTTTTCTAAGATGTATGAATTTTGGGAGAAGGGGTTGGAAGTGAGTCCCAATGGCGGGCTAGATGAGGACACGCCAGGTAGCGATTCGATTCTGCGCGTCAAATCAAAGTGTCGCGGTCAGGAGCTTGCCGATGCCGTCCGCAACCCGACGCCAAGCGCAATCCATCCAACGATAAATGCGACACCACCAAGCGGCGTGGCGATGCCCACCCACCGCGTCGCTCCAAGTGCGAGGGCATACAAGCTACCGCTGAACAATACGATTCCCACGGCAAATGCCAGCCATGCGATCTGACGCGCCCTCCCTTTGGCACCCAAGACCGTCAACGCCAAAGCCAGGGCATGCCAAAAGTGATATTCGACCGCCGTGTGCCAAAGTTCGTAGTGCGATGCGTCGAGCACGCTTTTGAGCGCATGCGCGCCGAAGGCCCCCAGCACAACGGCGCTGGCACCGGCCGCACCGGCAAGCAGGCCTGCATGATTTTGGGCAAGTTGTCGCATCGGCAAGGTTTCCTGTCGTAAGGGCCGCGATGAATCGTCGTGCGTGGCGTATGCTGGTCGGGTTCCACCGCATGGATTTTTGCATGAAGCTCTTGCGATTCGCCCGCTTGGCCGCCCTGTCGGTCGTACTTTGCGCATCGGCGTTGCTCACCGCGTGCCAGCGGCACGATAGTGTGTCGCCGTGGCAGCTCACGGATATCTCCGGACACATGCCGGATCTGATGTTCCAGCTTACCGACGACCAGAGCAAAAGCGTTACCGCAGCC
>DATJMR010000104.1:0-13963 GCA_035508595.1 Dyella sp. | reverse complement strand
ACCATTAACCAGCGGCACGACAAAGAGGATGCGAATTTCGATATTACGTCGAATGCGGATGTCAACGAAAAGAAAATCATCAGGTTGACAGCCTACATTCCTTTGCCATTCGTCTCGGGCGTAGCAGGCATGTTCTTAGGAAAAACAAAATCTCAATGGGACGCAGGAGCGCTTTCATCTACTTTCGATGCCGTTTCCCTAGGCGTTGCGAAGTTCCACCCTACTTTGTCTTTCATCACGGATTATGGTTTGCCCGTCACCCAGATTGCGTCAATGGGGCAATCCGATCCCGGCCCGGCCAACCCGGCCAACCCAGGTGACCCCAATGACCCCGACGACCCGAACAATCCCGACAACACGCAAATTCATTGGCAAAATTACGGCGTGAACAACTGGAACAAATCCTGGTGATGCGTCGATAGACATCAACGGGGTATCGTGGACTGCTGCCCGACCTGCGGACGGCTCTTCAACGTGTCGAACAATCCTTACTTAACGCGGTAGTCCTGATACGATTTTTCTTCGACCAGTTGCGAGCCGAGCTTCAGATTGATTTCGCGTTTGACAGCGGCACGCTCATCGTTCTTGAAGTACACCGAACGTGCCAGCTCAATGAACTCGGCGTCGAAAGCCTGTGCTTTTTCCTTGACGCGGATATGGTCTTCGATATCCCACAACGCTTCGTTCACAGCGAGCAGGCGCGCGCGCTCTTTGCTGATGTCCGTTTGCGAAGCGTGATGATTCGCCCACGTGGAGTTGAGCAGGTTGAGCTCGTTGTGCACGTTGGCCAACTTGGCCGAATCGGAAATCTGGCGCGCTTTGATCTCCAGTATCGTGATCTTGTCGATCAGCTCGCCAAAAGATACCGGTACTTGGATCAGGCTCATGAAAACCTCGCAATCGGGGATGCCGGCCTCGCCGGAAAACGGCACCTATGATAACGCCAATGACGATGATTGCGCTTTGTCCTCAAGACGCGCAAACAGCGCGTCGTAAAAATCCCCCGGCAATTGAGCCCTGATCGGCACACTCCACCAATGCGATTGAGCAAAGGCCTGGCACTTGACCGCATCCTTTTCCGTCATCAACACAGGCATGTCGTCGCCGAAAGCTAGGTCCTGCGGCGCAAAAGCATGATGATCGGGAAAAGGATGCGCGACTACGTCGAGGCCCTGTTCGACGAGGCTCGCGAAAAAGCGCTGAGGATTGCCGATAGCCGCCACCGCATGCACGCGCGTGCCAGCGAACGTTGCAACGGGTTGCTCGCGTCCGTCCGATAGCGCACGTACACAGCCCCCTTGCAAGCGCATGGGTATTTCGGCATCGCGGGGAATGCCACCATTGCAAATGCAAAAATCCACGCGGGCCAAGCGATTTAACGGTTCGCGCAAAGGCCCAGCCGGCAACAGGCGCGCATTGCCAAATCGGCGCTCGCCATCGATCACGCAAATTTCCACTGTGCGTGCAAGGCGATAATGTTGCAGGCCATCGTCGGCAACCACCACATCGCAGCCTGCATCCAATAGCAGTTGCGCGGCGGCAGGCCGGTCTTGCCCGACGGCCACCGGGATACCGCTGGCGTGAATAAGACAGGGTTCGTCGCCGACTTGCGCGGGATTTGGCGACTCGCCAAGCAACGTGGGTCCGCGCTGGCTACCGCCATAACCACGGCTCACCACGCCAGGTCGATATCCCTGTTTACGCAACGCATCCGTCAGCGCCAGCGTGAGGGGTGTTTTTCCCGTGCCGCCAGCCGTGATATTGCCAACGACCACAACGGGACAAGGTAATCGCATCGCGCGCAGGTATCCACGTCGATAGAGCTCACGGCGAACCGCCACGGCGCTCGCGTAAAGCAGCGAAACCGGGTAGCACCACCATGGCAACGGTTTTTTGTCGTACCAGCCAGCCTGGAGCGTGTCGGCTAAGCGCATCGTGTCAATCGACGACAATCGCAGCGGGACGCTCGTTGAACTGCATCCGATGCAGGGCCGCGTAATGACCGCCTAGCGCGATCAGTTCGGCATGCGTGCCGTGTTCGACGATCTTACCCTGATCCATCACCGCAATCTGATCGGCGTGTTCGATGGTAGAGAGGCGATGCGCGATCACCAGCGTCGTGCGATCGCGCATAAGGCGCAGCAATGCCTGCTGAATCAGCCGTTCCGATTCCGTATCGAGCGCGCTGGTCGCTTCGTCCAATACCAGAATCGGCGCGTTCTTGAGAATCGCGCGAGCGATGGCAATGCGCTGACGCTGGCCGCCGGACAACATGTTGCCGCCTTCGCCAATCGGGCTGTGAATGCCGTTTGGCAACCGCTCGATGAATTCCATCGCGTTAGCGGCTTGGGCCGCAGCGATAATCTGCTGCTCGCTGGCGCCTGCCAATTCGCCGTAGGCGATGTTTTCGGCGACCGTACCGTCGAACAGAACCACACTCTGCCCCACCCAGGCGATCTGCCGGCGCAGCGACGCCAAGGTGTAGGTTTCGTAATCGGCGCCGTCCAGCAGGATGCTACCGCTGGTCGGCTGATTGAATCTCGGCAACAAACTGACCAGGCTACTCTTGCCGCTGCCGGAACGTCCTACGAGCGCGGTAACCGTACCGGGTGCGCAATGCAGGTCTACACCGGCCAGTGCCTGGAACTCGTTGCGTGGATAAATCAGACCGACGTTCTCGAAACGCAAATCACCGCGAGTGCGTTCCAGCACCTGGGTGCCGTGGTCCGCCTCGGGCGGCATGTCGATCACTTCAAACAGATTTTCCGCCGCCGAAATACCCGTCTGAATAATGGACTGCACGTTCGTCAGGCGCTTGAGCGACGACAGCATGCCACCCATGGCGCCGATCACCGCAATGAATACGCCAGGCGAAATGCTGTCGATGACCGCCGGACGTGAAGCGAGAAATACCACCCCAGCCAGCGCGAACGACGCCACGCTCTGGACGGTAGAGCCGGAAATGGCGCTCGTTACTACAATCTTGAGATTGAGGGAACGCGCGCGTCCGGAGACTTCCTTAAAACGCTCACTGGCCTGCTTTTGGCCCGCATAGATGCGCACCTCGCGATGTCCCGACAGCATTTCCTCCACCGTGCCGGTAATGGACCCCATCATGCTCTGGATGCGATGGCTGATGACGCGGTAGCGGCGGCTGACTGCCGTGGCGATCAATACGATCGCCGGCACCAGCACCAGCAACGCCGTGGTCAGATAAAGGCTTTGATACAGCATCACGAGGAACATGAAGACGACGGTCATGCCCTCGGTCACCGCCACCTTCAACGCATCGGTTGAGGCGCCGGCGATCTGTTCGCTGGTATAGGTGATGCGCGAAATCTGGTGGCCAGAATGCTCCCTGCCGAAAAAAGAAGCAGGAAGGCGTAGATACGCGGCAAACACATCGCGCTGCATGGTTTGCACCACGTTGCGCGAGACATATCCCATGCCGTAGTTGCTGACGAAGATAGCCACGCCTCGCACCAGAAAGATGGCGATAATCCAGATCGGCATCCAACGAATGAGATAGGGATCCTTCTTCGTGAGAAGGTTGTCCATGATCGGCTGCAGCTCGCGGGTAAAAAGCGCGATACCGCCGGCATCGACCGCAAAACCGATAATGGCGACCAGCAGCACCGGCCAGTAGTGGGCCGAGTAACTCAGCAGCCGCTTATAAAGCTGCCGGCTTTGAGCATCCCACAGCGAAACTTTTTTCTTGCCGCCGCTCATTTGCCCGCGTCTGCCTGCGTCGGCGTCGTGGCGATGGAAAGATGGGTAAAACCGAGCTGGCCCAGCGCGTCCATCGCGGTGACAACGTTCTGATGTGCCGTCATGGCATCGGCGCGAATGGTGACCGTTTGATTGCGATCGTCGCCGGCAACGCGGGCGATGGCATCCTTCAACGGTTCGACGCCTGCGCCCATCACTTCATCGCTGCCGACGTAGAAATGGCCGTCGCGATCCACCATCACGGTAATAGCGGGCTGCTGCATGTCCCGATCTTCCGCGCTGGCTTGCGGAAGGTTTACTTTCAAGCGTGAATGCTGCACGAAGGTAGTGGTAAGCACGAAGAACATCAGCAAAGTCAGCAGCACGTCGATCAACGACACCACGTTGATCTCGAAATCGTCGCTACGGCGGTCGTTACCGATACGCATGATTTAAATGGATGCCTTATCGCTGGCGGCGCTAACGGATGCGCGACGTGGACGCGACGTCGTCGTCGGCGCGGAAAGCGTGAGGTCGTCCAGCAGCAAGGTGGCCTGCTTTTCCATCTCCACACAATAGCCTTCCACTTTCGAGCGGAAGTAGCGATGCAACACGTAAGCGGGGATCGCTACCGTCAAACCGGCCGCGGTGCAGATGAGCGCCTCGCCGATACCGCCTGCCATTTTGGTGGGATCGGCCATGCCGCCTACCATGACCTGCATAAACATGCGGATCAAACCGATCACCGTACCGAACAAGCCGAGTAGCGGACCGATCAAGGCGATGGTGCCGAGCGTATTGAGATACCGCTCCATGCGATGCACGACATGACGCCCGGTATCTTCAATGCGCTCCTTGATGAGTTCACGCGAGTGGTTGCGCACCGCCAGCGCGGCGGCGAGCAATTCGCCCAATGGCGAACCGGCGGACAATTTTTCCAGATGCGCGGGATCGAGTTGATCGGAGCGTGCCCATTCGCGCACTTCCTGCGCCAGTCCGGGCGGCAGCACGGAACTGCGTCGTAACGTCCACCATCGTTCCAGCACGATCGCCAGGGCTACCGCCGAGCAGATCAGGATGGGCGCCATCGCCCAACCACCAGCCATCAGAATCTGACCCAAATCACCCACAAAAAACTCCCGGCCTTACCGACTGCGGAAGCCCCATGATAGCAGCGTCGCCAGGGCGTACCGTGCTGGCAGTGGCAATTCATTCCCGCCAGTAGCGCCGCTCCAGCAGGCGCCAACGCGCCGTTACAGAGGCTGGCGCCTCGGCGGGGAAATCAATCTGAACGGCGCCGTCCACCGCGGTATTGAATACCGTGACACCCGCACGGGCGTAACGCGCCATGACCTCCGGGCGCGGATGTCCGAATCGATTGCGCCAACCCGCCGAAACCACTGCAAACGCCGGCTTGACCGCTGCAATGAAGTCATCGCTGGACGAACTCGCGCTGCCGTGATGCGGCACCTGTAGCACGGGTTGCGGCCCCGGTCCCAACGCCGCGGAAACAACCGGTTCGGTGTCCATCGCGATGTCCCCCGTCAGCAACAGTCGGCCTGCGCGGCCTTCAACCAGCAGAACGCAGGAATGATCGTTCGCCGACGCACTGGATACGGCCGCTGCCGGATGAAGCACGCGAAAGCGCACACCATCCCATTCCCATTGCTGCCCCGCGATGCACGGCTCCATGGGTATCGGCATGCGATCGGGCTCGCCTGCATAACGGCGCGCTGATGGAAACGCTGCCGCAACGGCGGGTGCGCCGCCTGCGTGATCGTTGTCGGCATGGCTGATCATTAACGTGTCCAACCGCGCGATGCCCAATGCATGCAAAGACGGAACGACAACCGCCGATCCGAGATCGTATTCGGACGGATAACGCGCGCCGGCGTCGTAAACCAAGACATGCCCGCGTGTGCGTACCACGATCGAAAGCCCCTGCCCCACATCCAGCACCCACGCTTGAAAGGCACCCACCGCGGGTGGATGTCGTACCGGATACAGCAATGGCAAAAACAGTAACGCCCCCAGCATTCGCAGCGGCACACCGCGCGGCATGAACATCCACAGCGCACCAAGTACGGCCAAAAGCAGCGCCCACGGTTTGATGGCTGGCAAAAACCAATGCGCGCCCGGCCATGTCGCGGTTTGTTCAAGCAGCCACCATTGCGCGTGCGTCAATCGCGCCGCAAGCCACAACGGTGGCGTCGCCAACGGCGGGCACAGCATCAGCAAGAGCATGCCGGTCAGTGCGCAAGGCACGATGATGAAACTGATCACCGGCACGGCAACGAGATTGGACAGCGCGCCGACCAACGAAGCCTCGCCGAAAAACCAAAGCGTCAACGGCAACAACGACACCGTCATCACCATTTGGCCTACTGTCAGCTCGTGGAGAAACGCTCGGATGCCGCGTCCTTTCGCATCCATGCACAGGATCAAAAAGGCAACGCCGACAAACGACAACCAGAACCCCGCGTCCAGCACCGCTATGGGGTCCACGGCCAGAATCGCCAAGAGTGCGGCGGCAAACATGGGCTCGGCGCCGATCGCCCGCCTGCTGCACCGCCCCCATGCAACGACGGCGATCATCAATACCGTGCGTACCGTCGGCATCGCGAAACCGGCAAGCGCGGCGTAGAGGAATGCCGATATCAACGCCGACATCGCTTGCGCCTGCGCGCGTGGGCAGCGCAAGGCGAGCGCCGGCCAAAGCCAATACGCGGCGTAGCAAAAACACACGCCGAAGATTGCCGCCACACCCACATGAAACCCGGAGATGGCAATCAGGTGCGAAATGCCATTGGCGCGCGCGACGTCCCAGTCATTCGCGTCCAGGTTGCGCGTATCGCCCACGGTGAAGGCGCGTAGCAACGCCGCATCGTGCGGATCCTCGACACGCATCTGGATACCGTCAGCAAGCGATGCACGGAGTCGATCCAGGCACCATCCCGCCGTGCTTTGGCGTTGATTGGCAGGATCGTCGCGCACATAGCCTACCGCTTCGATGCCTCGCGCCAGCGCACTGCGTTCGCCATCGGCGCCGCCGGGATTCACAGCTCCGCGAGGTCTGCGCAACCGCAACAGCAAGTGCCAGCGCGAGCAGGGCTCCGGCTCTGCCACCGGTTTACCGTACCAGCTGATACGTGCCGTCCCTTTCCAAGATATTGCCTGCCCATCGCGCGTGGCTTGCTCGATATGGAACAGCATGCTGGTCGCATCGGCCTTGGTCTGGGCAAGGCCTTCGACATACCCCACGACCTGAAAATCCTCACCCTCCCATGCTTTGGGTAGACGCGACTCCATCGCTACGCCACCTCGAAACACCGCCCATGCCACGCCGATCAACAGCATGGCGAGCCAGCGCGCACCAGGCACATGCCAGGCAAGGATCAACGCGAACGCGGCCAAAGCGATCATCGCGATCAGCGACGGCAGCACAGGAAGCCATTGCACCGCCGATACGCCCACTAACAGGGCCAATGCCACCGCCGTCAGGCCGGGCCATGCCGATATGCTCCGCGAATTGCCGCCGATTCCGTTCGCCATAGGGCGAAACTAACGCACGCAATCGGCCAAGCTTGTAGGAGGCAAGCTTGGCGCGTTGAGGGAAAGGCGCCGGGAAGACGACTGCGCTACGCCCGATCAGGGTTTTTCGCGCAATTCGCCGTTGTGCAATTCCAGCGTGCGATCCATGCGCGCCGCCAGGCGATGGTCGTGCGTAACAAGGATGAAGCTCGTGCCGATCTCGCGATTGAGTTCAAGCATCAATGCGTAAACCTGCGCCGCATTGTCTTCATCCAGGTTGCCCGTGGGTTCGTCGCCCAATACGCAGGACGGTCGTGTCACCAGCGCACGCGCCACGGCGCAGCGCTGGCGTTCGCCGCCGGAAAGCTCGGCGGGTTTGTGCTCAAGACGCTGACCAAGTCCCACGCGCTCCAGCAACACCTTGGCTTGTTTCTGCGCCTCGGGAATGCCGGTTCCGCGAATCAACAAGGGCATGCACACGTTTTCCAGTGCCGTGAATTCCGGCAGCAAATGATGGAACTGGTAGATGAAACCCAACGAACGATTGCGCACCCGGCCACGCTGGGCATCGGGCAATGTGGAAAGAATCTGGCCTTCCACTTCCACCTCGCCGCCGGTGAGCGTGTCCAGGCCGCCGATGATGTGAAGGAGCGTGCTTTTGCCGGAACCGGAGGCGCCGACAATGGACATCGTTTCGCCGCGCTTGAGCGTAAAGCTGACGTCGGTCAGCACTTTCGTGCGCAGGTCGCCCTCTTCGTAGGTTTTGGCGATATGGCTGGCGCGCAGCACGACATCGGTTTGGGGTTTCGTCATCGGCTTATTCATAGCGCAACGCCTGTGCGGGCTGGGTACGCGAGGCGCGCCATGCAGGATAGAGCGTCGCAAGCAAGGAGAACAGGAAAGTCGTCAACGACACCCACATCACATCGTGCCAATCGAGCCTGCTGGGCACTTCGCTGATGTAGTAAACGTCTGGCGAGAGGAACGTGATGCCAGTGATGTGCTCGATCCATTTGACGATAACGGGCAACTGCCACGACAGCAGCGAACCCAAACCCACGCCAAAACCGATGCCGACGAAGCCCACCAGCACGCCCTGCACCATAAACATGCCCATGATGCTGCGCGGCGTCGAACCTAACGTGCGCAGAATGGCTATGTCGGCCTGTTTGTCGGTGACGAGCATCATCAGCATCGACACCAGGTTGATCACAGCCACCAGGATGATCAGCGAGAGGATGATGAACATCACGTGCTTCTCCATCGAAATGGCGGAGAAGAAGTTGGCGTGACTGTCCATCCACGTCGTCACCATATAAATCTGGCCCAAGGTGTTGGCCAGTTCTTTTGCGACAGGGCCTGCGTTGTAGAGATCGTCCAGCTTCAGACGTATCCCGGTAGGACCATCGATGCTTTTGAGCTTTTCGGCATCGCCGATGTTGATCAGGCCGAGTCCGGAGTCGAACTCCTCCATGCCCATCTCGAAAATGCCGCTGACTCGAAAACCTCGAATACGCGGAACGGCGCCCATGGGTGTAGCCCGCAATTCCGGCACGATCACCGTCACTTTGTCGCCAACGTTCACGCCAAGTTGCAGCGCGAGATCTTTACCCAGAACGATGTTCCAACTGTCGGGCGTCAATGAATCGAACGACCCGGCAATCATGTGCTTGTTGATATCCGAGACGTTTGGCTCCTGCGTCGTGTCGATACCGCGCACCAGGGCGCCGTTGGAACGCTGCCCTTGCATGAAGGACTGGATCTCTACGTAGGGAGCTGCCCCTTTAACGTGCGGGTTGGCCTTGACTTGATGCATCGCGTATTGCCAGTTCTGCACGGTCTCGCCAGACAAGGCGGATACGGTGGCATCGGAAATGGCACCCAGGATGCGCGAACGGAGCTGGTAGTCGAAGCCGTTCATCACCGACATCACCGTGATCAACGCCATCACGCTGATCGTGATGCACACGATCGACACGCTGGAAATGAAGGAGATGAACTGATTGCGCCGTTTGGCGCGCGTATAACGCAGGCCTACGTAAAGCTCGAGCGGTCGGAACATGGAGGTTTCGCTAGTGGATTCGGGTGACAGGCCGCCCGGATGCCCGATGATCGCCGATCATCACGGCCTGATTGGACCACGCTGCGCGCGCAGAGTGCCCGAAGCCGGGCATGGGGGCAACCCGCGCGCTAGCCGCCCTCGCCTTCGACGGTCTGTAGAACGGCCAGACGCATCCGCAGCCGCCTGCGCGTGTCCGGGTCGGCGTTATCGGGCATCAACCAGAGCGTGAGCTTGCCGTAACGATGACTGGTCAATCGAAGCAGCGCTACCTGGCGGAAGATTCGAAACGACTTAAGGACGGCCGCATCATCGGCACCATCCAGCCCGCGTACCGTCCAACCGGCCTGGCTCGCCCAGCCGACGGCATAAACGGGCACCCGCAGCCGCCGGATGGCATGCAGGCACGCAAAAAATATCGCCATGACGGTCGCTACTCGCAGCAGCGCAGGAATACCCGATGCGGCCACCGCCAACGCCGTCAGGCAAGCGACGAAAACGAAAAGACGCGCCACCCAGCGCGAAGGCCGATATTCAAAGCCGATGGCGGGCGCGGATGTCATCGATGATGGCCTGCCAGTCGGCGCGGGGCGGTTTGGCGTGCCCCATCACCCAGTCCCACAGGTCTGGGTCCTGCACGTCGAGCAGTTCGTCGAAGGCCTGCTGCAAGGCTTCGTCCGCCGTGGGAAAGGATGTTTCCAGCCAGCCGCCGAACAGCGCATCCAGCTCGCGTGTGCCGCGACGTGTGCGCCATTGCAGGCGTTTGATGCGGGCTGGGTCCATAACGTGTTCTGAAGCGAGTTTGATTCGCTGTCATCCCGGCGTTCGCCGGGATGACGCGTTGAGTCACGCCGAGCGGCGCGCCACCATCAGCTTCTTGATCTCCGCGATCGCCTTGGCCGGGTTCAAACCCTTCGGGCAGGTGCGCGCGCAGTTCATGATGGTGTGGCAGCGATACAGCTTGAACGGATCTTCCAGATCGTCCAGACGCGCACCGGTGTCTTCGTCGCGCGAGTCGACGATCCAGCGATATGCCTGCAGCAGAATCGCCGGACCCAGATAACGGTCGCCGTTCCACCAGTAACTCGGGCAGCTGGTCGAGCAGCAAGCGCACAGGATGCATTCGTACAAGCCATCGAGCTTCTTGCGATCTTCCGGCGATTGCAGGCGCTCACGATCAGGCGTCGCGCTCTGCGTACGCAGCCACGGACGGATCGAAGCGAACTGGGCGTAGAAGTGTGTGAGATCCGGCACGAGATCCTTCACCACCGGCATGTGCGGCAGCGGGTAGATCTTCACATCACCCGAAGCGCACTCTTCGATCGAGCGCGTGCATGCCAGCGTGTTGGTGCCGTCGATGTTCATCGCGCACGAACCGCAAATGCCTTCGCGGCACGAACGGCGCAGCGTGAGCGTGGGGTCGATCTCGTTCTTGATCTTCAGCAGCGCGTCCAGAACCATCGGGCCGCACGCGGCCAGATCGACTTCGTAGGTGTCGATGCGCGGGTTCTGGCCGTCGTCCGGCGACCAGCGATAAACGCGGAACGTCCGCGGTTTCTTTGCGTCCTTCGCCGGATAGTGCTTGCCCGGCTGGATCTTGGAATTTTTGGGTAGCGTGAACTCGGCCACGATTGCCTCTCCAGTCGATTGGAGCCTGAATATGGTCTCGGCGTAGCCCGCGTTGAGACCATGTCCAGGCTCTTAGTAAACGCGCTTCTTCGGCGGCACGACCTCGACATCGCCGGTCAAGGTGTACATATGCACCGGACGGAAGTCGAAGCTGGTCTTGCCGTTTTCGTCGACCTTCACCAGCGTATGCTTCATCCAGTTGTGGTCGTCGCGGTCGGGGAAATCTTCACGGGCGTGCGCACCGCGGCTTTCGGGGCGCTGCTCGGCCGAATGCATGGTAGCCACCGCTTGGCCCAGCAGGTTGGAGAGCTCCAGCGTTTCGATGAGGTCGGAGTTCCACACCATCGAGCGGTCGGAGACGCGCACGTCTTTGAACGAGTCGTAGACGTCGGAGATCTTCTTCGAACCTGCCGTGAGCGTTTCCCCGGTGCGAAACACGGCAGCGTCTTCCTGCATGGTGCGCTGCATGTTCAGGCGAATCTTCGCCGTCGACGTGCTGCCATTGGCATGGCGCAGGCTGTCGAAACGCGACAACGCTTTGTCCAGCGCGCTCGCCGGAAGATCTTTGTGCGCCGTGCCCGGCTTGACGATCTCGGCGCAGCGGTGCGACACCGCGCGGCCGAACACCACCAGATCGAGCAGCGAGTTGGAGCCCAAGCGATTGGCGCCGTGCACCGATACGCAAGCCGCTTCGCCAATGGCGAACAAACCCGGCACCACCGAATCCACGTCGTCGCCTTTCTTTTGCACCACTTCGCCGTGGTAATTGGTGGGGATGCCGCCCATGTTGTAGTGCACGGTCGGCAATACCGGGATCGGTTCCTTGGTCACGTCGACGCCCGCGAAAATACGCGCGGACTCGGCGATGCCCGGGAGGCGCTCGTGAATCACTTCGGGGCCGAGGTGCATGAGGTTGAGGTGCACATGATCTTTGTGTTCGCCCACGCCGCGACCTTCGCGAATCTCCACGGTCATCGCACGGCTTACCACGTCGCGCGAAGCAAGATCCTTCGCGCTGGGCGCGTAGCGCTCCATGAAGCGCTCACCCTTGGAATTGGTGAGATAGCCGCCTTCGCCGCGAACGCCTTCGGTGATCAGGCAGCCCGCACCGTAAATGCCGGTGGGATGGAACTGCACAAATTCCATATCCTGCAGCGCAAGCCCGGCGCGCAGCACCATGCCGCCGCCATCGCCCGTGCAGGTGTGCGCGGAGGTTGCGCTGAAGTACGCGCGCCCGTAACCGCCAGTGGCAAGCACCACGGACTGCCCACGGAAGAGATGCAACGTACCCTCGTTCATATTGAGGGCCAGCACGCCACGGCATGCACCTTCGTCGTCGAAAATCAGATCGATCGCGAAGTATTCGATAAAGAATTCCGCGTCGTGCGCCAGCGCCTGCTGGTAAAGCGTGTGCAGAATCGCGTGACCGGTACGGTCCGCCGCCGCGCAGGTACGCTGTGCGGTGCCTTTGCCGTAATGGGTAGTCATGCCGCCGAACGGACGCTGATAGATGCGCCCATCGTCCGTGCGCGAGAACGGCACGCCGTAGTGCTCAAGCTCCAGGATCGACGGAATGGCCTCGCGGCACATGTATTCGATCGCATCCTGGTCGCCCAGCCAATCCGACCCTTTGATGGTGTCGTAGAAGTGGAAGCGCCAATCGTCTTCGCCCATGTTGCCGAGCGCGGCGGCAATACCGCCCTGCGCCGCCACCGTATGCGAACGCGTGGGGAACACTTTGGTGATGCACGCGGCCTTCAGCCCCTTTTCGGCCAGACCGAACGTCGCGCGCAAACCGGCACCGCCGGCACCCACGACGATCACATCGTATTTGTGCTGCTGAATTTTATAGGCTTCCATCGACCTCAGGCTCCCAGTGCGATGCGCAGCACAGCCAGCGTGCAGAACAGCACGCTCAGCACCGCGAGGAACTTAATCGCCACGAGAAGGAAAACTTCCTTCCAACGCGTATGTACGTAGTCTTCGATCACCACCTGCAAGCCCAGCACCGCGTGCCAGAACATGCAGACGATAAACGCGATCAGCAACACGGCGTTCCACGGCTTCGCCACCGCCGCGCGAGCCGTCGCGAAATCAGAATGCGCCAATCCCAGTACCAGGATGGCGAACCACAAACCCAGCACGATCAAGGCCACGGCGGTGACGCGCTGCGTCCACCAATGACTGACGCCGAACTGCGCCGAGCCCAATCCGCGTGCACGCTTGAGCGGATGGCGCAAATCTTTCGTCTTCGCGCTCATGCGGCACCTCCGGCGGAAAGCACATAACCCCACACGATCAAGGTAAGCACGATGCTGGCGAGGATCGACGCCCAGCTCGATCGGACGAATTGAGCGATGCCATAACCGGCGCCCGCGTCCTGCACAAGGTGACGGATGCCGTTGCACAGGTGATAGAAGAACGACCAGGTCCAACCGATCATCAGGATCATGCCGATGGGGCTGCCCATGCAGATCTTGAACTGATTGAAAGCGTCCTCGCCGGATGCCAGCGCGATGAGTCCCCACAGGACGATCAACGTGCCCACGGCCAGGGCAATGCCGGTGGCGCGATGCAGGATGGACGTCACCATCTGCACTTGCCACTTATATATCTGTAGATGGGGTGAAAGCGGTCGCGTATCTGCCATGGCGGCTATCCTGGGGTGGAATCGCTAATGCCCACACCGCCTCACCCGCTTCATCCCCTTGCCGCAGCGCAAGCTGCGCGGCGGATCAGAAGTCGATGCAGCGACCGTTCTTTTCCCAATCGCCGTAGCGGGTCGGGTCCGGTGCCGGCCGCGCGTCCTGCTCCTTCCCTTGCGCAGGTGAAACGGGCGTTACGACGCGCTCCGTTTTTGCGGGCTCAGGACTGTTCGCGGGTTTGGAGGAATTGTCGGGCATATTTGTATCGTTAAAAGCGTAATACTTGCCGCACTGCGGCACAACCAGTTGACGTGGGGCGCCGGACGTTGCAAGTACCCTTGCACCACGCCCCTGGCGCCCCCACACCTGCGCGCATGCCGACATTTCAGAA
>DATJMR010000103.1:0-9505 GCA_035508595.1 Dyella sp. | reverse complement strand
CCACCGCAAGGCGCCCACACAAGTCACCTGCGCACACTGTCAAAGATCAATCACTTGCGACACTTTCTTCAGTCGCCCCAACGACGTTTCGTCCCGGGTGAGCCGCCCATTCTACATCCCTTTACACTTCCGTCAACACCCAAAATCGAGAAAGTTGAGCGAGGTTTTTCAGGGAACCTTCGAGAAGGGCCATCTCGTCGAAGGGGGTGAAATCATAGCGCCAGCTGAGGACTCTGTGAAGAGGCAAAGACACGCTTAGGGGATTTTTTTCAGCGCGATGACGCTAGAGGATGCAAGCGCGATATGCCCGTGCACATATCGTGCCGCCCAACGCAGGCAAAACCGCGGCCCAAGGCGCCGAAAGCCGTTGGCTTTAGCTAACTTAAGATGAGACTCGGCACAGGCCGTTCGATCATTCGGCCATTTTCGGCGCCGGAGCAACCGCCAAGTCGACGGCCGCAGACTGAGGCCGATTACCCGGCTCATGCACGGGAACCAAACCTACGCGATAAGGAATAAGCGCCTCCGGGCGCAACTGCTCCAAGGCGTCCCAGTCGTCTTCAAAAGGAATGAACTGCTGCATGGCCGCTCCTCGGGGATAAGGATTCGCACGAGGAGCATTTCAACAGAGGAAAAAGCCGCTGCCGTGGCAAAATCGGGCCATTTGCAGGCAGCGCGGGGCGATTCAGTCGACTTCGATCATTTCAAAATCGCTTTTGGTCGCGCCGCAATCAGGGCAGGTCCAAGTGTCGGGCACATCCTCCCAGCGCGTACCGGGCTCGATGCCCTCCTCCGGCAACCCCTCGGCCTCGTCGTAGATGAAGCCGCAAACCACGCACATCCATTTGCGCAGGGTGGTGTCGGTGGAAGTTTGGTTCATAAAAAAGCGCCGCCAGATCGGAGTGAATAGCGCATTGTCTCAACTCCTCCCCCGCCGCGAAAGGCCGCGACGATTACGCAACGCCACGAATAACTATTGTGACGAAGCGTCACACCCGACTTTCACCGCTAGCGGCAGACCGCCATCGCTTGGACAATGACGCATCCCCGGTCGCTCAAGTCGATGCAGCCGCGATTCCGGCGTTGCTGTTTTCCCGGCAAGGCAACCATCCCATCTTGAATCGAGTTATGTGCCCATGACCAATCATGAACTGTTCCAGCGCGCACTGAAGCTGATGCCCGGCGGCGTGAATTCGCCGGTACGCGCTTTCAAATCCGTGGGCGGAGAACCCTTTTTTACCGCGCGCGCAGACGGACCCTACCTATGGGACGTGGAGGGCAAGCGCTATATCGACTATGTCGGCTCGTGGGGGCCAATGGTCGTCGGCCATAATCATTCCTCGGTGCGCGAAGCGGTCGAGCGCGCGGTGCGTACCGGCTTGTCGTTCGGTACGCCTTGCCCTGCCGAAGTCGTGATGGCCGAAACGATCACGCAACTGGTGCCTTCCGTGGAAATGGTGCGCATGGTGAATTCCGGCACGGAGGCGACCATGTCGGCCATTCGACTCGCGCGCGGCGCGACCGGGCGCGGAAAAATCGTGAAGTTCGAAGGTTGCTATCACGGGCACGGCGACAGCTTTCTGGTGAAAGCCGGCTCCGGCGCACTGACATTCGGCGTCCCCACGTCGCCGGGCGTGCCCAAAGCCAATGCCGATCTCACGCTGACACTGCCTTACAACGATCTGCAGGCTGCGCAAACGCTCTTCGCCGAACACGGCAGCGATATAGCCGGCCTGATCATCGAACCGGTCGCGGGCAACATGAATTGCATTCCGCCTCGCGACGGCTATCTGCATGGATTGCGCGATCTGTGCACGCAGCACGGCGCGCTGCTGATCTTCGATGAAGTGATGACGGGGTTTCGTGTCGCACTCGGCGGCGCCCAAGCGCTTTACGGCATCACTCCCGACCTGACCACCTTCGGCAAGATCATCGGCGGCGGCATGCCGGTAGGCGCTTACGGCGGGCGGCGCGACCTGATGGAGCAGATTGCACCGGCGGGCCCCATCTACCAAGCTGGCACCCTGAGCGGAAATCCGGTGGCGATGGCGGCGGGCCTGGCTATGTTGGAGTTGGTGCAAGCACCCGGTTTCTACGAGACACTGGCCGCACGCACGCGTCTGCTCACCGACGGCCTGCAAGCGGTAGCCGACGGTGAAGGCATCCCCTTCAGTACCAATCGGGTGGGCGGCATGTTCGGTTTGTTCTTCACGCACGAGAAAGTAAGCAGTTACGCGCAGGCGACCGCAGCCGATACGGCGATGTTCAACCGCTTCTTCCACGGCATGCTCGAGCACGGCGTTTTCCTGGCGCCCAGCGCTTTCGAGGCCGGCTTCCTCTCCTCGGCGCATAGCGACGACGATCTCGCTGCAACCTTGGACGCCGCGCGCATCGCCATGCGCCTTGCACGCACGGGCTGAAGAACATGCACGCGCGCAGGCCCTTAGGCGATCGACTTGGCCCTGCATCGGACACTGGGTGGCGCGCGCGCTGGTTCCACATTGTTTTCGAGCACGACGATGCGGCCGGTCGACGCTTCGACGTACTCCTGATCATCGCCATTCTCGGCAGCATCGCGGTGGCCGTACTCGATACCGTATCGCAGGTGCACCTGCGATACGGTGACCTTTTCTACGCGTTGGAGTGGGCATTCACGCTGGCATTCACCATCGAATACGTGATGCGCATCGTGGTGGTCGATCGACCGTGGCGCTATGTCCGAAGCTTCTTCGGCGTGGTCGATTTGCTTGCGGTACTACCTACGTGGATCAGCTTGATAGCTGTCGGCAGCCAATATTTGCTGGTCGTGCGCGCGCTGCGCATTTTGCGCATCTTTCGAATTCTCAAACTCACCCGTTACGTGGGCGAGGCGGATCTGCTGTGGTCTACGCTGATTCGCGCGCGCCGCAAAGTACTGGTGTTCTTCAGCGTAATTCTCACCCTGGTATTGATTTTCGGCGCGCTGATGTATCTCATCGAGGGACCGGAGGATGGCTTCACCTCCATTCCCACGTCGATGTACTGGGCCATCGTGACGATGACAACCGTCGGCTTTGGCGACATCACGCCCAAGACCACGCTCGGCAAATTACTCACTTCGCTGATCATTCTGATCGGCTACAGCATCATTGCCGTGCCCACCGGCATTTTTACGGCAGAATTGGCGGCCGGCATGCGTGCCAAACGCAAGTACTTACCCTGCGCGCAATGCGGACAAGCCGATCACGAAGGGGATGCCAATTTCTGTCGCGCGTGCGGCGCGGAACTGCCGAAAGCGGAGGATTAGGAACGGAACGCGTTGCCTCCCGTTCCCACCCATCGATTACCAGCGGCCAACGTTGGGCATGGAAGTCCAAGGCTCGCGCGGCGGCAGATGACCGTCTTGCAGCAATTCGACGGAAACAAGATCGGGCGAGCGCACGAACGCCATATGCCCGTCGCGTGGCGGACGGTTGATCGTGTAGCCCATCGACTGCAGATGCGCGCAGACCGCGTAGATGTCGTTCACGCGAAAAGCGAGATGGCCGAAGTTGCGCGCGGAACCGTAATCCTCTTGCGAATCCCAGTTGTAAGTCAGCTCGATTTCCGCTTCAGGATTATCGGCAGCCGCAAGAAAAACCAGCGTGTATTTCCCTTCGGGCACATCCATGCGGCGCATCTGTTTCAAGCCAAGCCCTTCGCAATAGAAACGAAGCGAGGCGTCCAGATCGCGCACGCGAACCATCGTGTGCAGGTATTTCATGGTGATAATTCCTTGGTGTTGCCGAACGATCCGTACTATCGCGCCACGAACGCGCACAACGCGGCGCGCAGACGCGACAAGCCTTCGGATAGCTCTTCATCGGTGATGTTCAACGGCGGCACGAAACGCAGCACATCCGGCCCTGCCTGCAATACCAGCAACCCGTGCGCGGCGGCGACGTCGAGTATCTCGCCCGCCTTGCCACGATAAGGCTCAGCCAGCACGGCACCCAACATCAAGCCGCGTCCGCGCACTTCGGAAAAGATATTCAATTCTCCGCTGATCGATGCGAGCGCGGCGCGCAATGCCGCGGATTGGCGCTCAACGTTCGCAAGCAATTGGGCCGACGACAATTTACGCAACGCCACGCGGGCGACGGCCGCCGCCATGGGATTGCCGCCGAACGTGGTGCCATGCGCACCAAACTGCATCGTTTGGGCGACCTTGGGGCCCGCAAGCATGGCGCCGATGGGAAACCCGCAACCGAGCGCCTTGGCGAGTGTCACGATGTCCGGCGTTACTTGATCCTGCGCATGGGCGAACAGCGTGCCCGTACGCCCCATGCCGCATTGAATCTCGTCCAACACCAGCAACGCCCCGTGCATATCGCACAGCTCGCGCGCCCGCTTCAAGAAACCGGGCGCCGCAGGCAGCACGCCGCCTTCGCCCTGCACCGGCTCCAGCATCACGGCGGCGATGTCGCCCGCCATGAAGGCGTTTTCCAAGGCGGTGATGTCGTTGAAATCCAGATAGCGGAATCCGCCTGGCAGCGGCTCGTAGCCTTCCTGATATTTCGGTTGAGACGTCGCCGTGACGGTCGCCAACGTACGACCATGGAAGGAGCCGCGAAAGGTAAGAATCACACGCCGATCCGGCGAGCGCCCTTGCGCGGCAGCCCATTTGCGCACCAGTTTGATGGCCGCTTCGTTGGCTTCCGCGCCGGAGTTGCAAAGAAACACGCGCTCGGCAAACCCGGAGGCTTGCACCAGCTCCTGCGCCAGATGCAACGGCGGTTCGGTATAGAACACGTTGCTGCTGTGCCAGAGTTTATGCGCCTGTTCGGTCAGTGCCGCCAGCAAGTCGGGGTCTTGATGACCTAACGCGTTCACCGCGATGCCTGCACCGAAGTCGACATAGTCGCGTTGTTCGGTATCCCACACGCGTGCGCCCTTGCCTCGGTCCAGCACCAGTTCGCGCGGTTTGTAGACGGGCAACCAATAACGCTTACCAAGATCGACGAGAGACGACACCGAAGGCTCCTGTTCCAGCTACATGCAGGGCGCCTGGCGCGATCGGGGAGGAGCGCGCCAGGCGGGTATAACGACGAGGGTGAATCCGCATCGTAGCCACGGGGCACGCCGATGCCAACATACGCTTGCGTTGTTTATCGCGGCACTAACTGTATCAATCGTGTCACACCTACTGAAAATGGCTCTGCAACGCCATTTGCAGCGATAGAAATTCCGCTCGCCCTGTAACAGGGTGTCACAAGCGACAACGTGCTTAAAACGCGCGTAAACGCGTTAACCCATCATTTTGTTGCGTTTTTCGCCCATGGCACAGTACTTGCCCTATCTCCTTCAAGGGGGAGAGGGCTTGGAGGGAGGCCAGCCCGTGGGCAGCACATGTCTCCAAACGCTCGGCCGTGCGTCGGGCAACGGAGGCGTGAACCAGGTGGCGGGCGATGACGATGCACGGCTCAATCAACGCTCCGCGAACGCTGCGCAGATGCCGACTATGCCGTGACAACCTTGACGCTGGATCAAGCATGGTCCGGCGGCAAGGTTGTCAGCGATGAGGGATTGGCCGTCGTTAGGACGGCAACGAGGGCGGTAACCCGGCGACATGCCGCCGGGCACCATGTGGAAGCCCCCGGCTCGTCCCCTGCGAGCCGGGGGTCTTCCCTTCGCATGGATGCCGGGAGACCCAGGACAAGCATTCTGCGGCGACCGATGTTTGCGCGCGCGTCCAGGCGCGGAACGACGCGCTGACGCTCAAGATTCCCCTAGGTCTTACAAGACACCGGCGCGGATCGACTGATCCGCGCTGCTACTGCATGTCTTCCAGCACCAGCTGATGCTTTTTGCACAGCCGATAGATGGTGACGCGCGACACTTTCAGGCGCCGAGCGCATTCGCTGATGTTGAAGCGCGTCTCGCGCAAACACGCCATCACTGCATCGCGTTCGGCCGAGGTACGCGTAAGACCGAGACTGGAATGCCCTGCCCTGGGCGCGATCACATCTTCGAGATCCAGATCGGCGACGCTGATCTGTGCGCCCTCCGCCACCACGGCCGCACGCTGCACGCGATTGAGCAGTTCGCGCACATTGCCCGGCCAGGAAAAATCGCGCAGCGCCTTTCGCGACAGCGCGCTAAAGGTACGTGCGTTGCAGTTGTGCTGCTTGCGAAAGGCATCGAGGAAAATTTGCGCCAGCTGCAATACATCGTCCGCACGCTCGCGCAATGCCGGCATGCGCAAACGCAACACATTGAGACGGTAGTAGAGATCTTCGCGGAAACGGCCTTGCGCCACGGCTTTTTCCAGATCCACGTGCGTGGCGGCCAGCACACGCACGTCGAGTTTGATCGATTGCGTTGAACCCACGCGCTCCAGCGTGCCCTCCTGCAATAGACGCAAGAGGCTGATTTGCGCATCCGGCGGCAAATCGCCGACTTCATCCAGGAATACGGTACCGCCCGCTGCCGCTTCGAAATGACCGATGCGGCGCGCATTGGCGCCGGTGAACGAACCGCGCTCGTGGCCGAACAATTCCGATTGCACCAGATTGGCGGGCAACGCACCGCAGTTGATCGCCGCAAACGGATGATCCCTGCGCGGCGACAACCGATGCAGCGCGCGTGCAGCCACTTCTTTGCCGGTGCCGGTTTCGCCGGTAATCAGCACCGGCAAATCGACCGGCGCGTATTTGCGCAAGCTCGCCACCACGGCCATCATCGCCGGGCTATTGCCGGTGATCCCCGGCACATCGGCATAAGCGACGGGTGCAGGCGCATCGCCTGCAAGTTTGCCGAGCGTCTCCACCAACCGTTGTATATCGATCGGCGCCGTAAAGAAATCGATGCTTGCGCGCAACACGCGTTCCATTTCGGGCGCTTGCACGGACGTATCGGTCGACAATAACGCGAGCCAAGGAATGCGCGGATGATCGGCCATCAATTTGGCAATGCTGCGCAACGTTTCGAGATCGGCTTTGCGCACATCGGCCATGGCAACCACAATGTCGCCCCGCCGTATGCCTACGCCACCACCTTGCGCACTCGCGTCCGCGACACGGGTATGCCAGCCTGCTTGCGCCAGACGAGCTCTTTCGATGCTCGTCGGCTCCCCGAACCACACCACACAGCGGATCGACGTGTCGCTCATCATCGCAACGCCTCCCTCCAGGATTGCCGGCCTACTCTTCCTGCCACATCCCAGCAGCAGATTTACCCTTGCCCCATAGCCGGCACGCGTCGAAAAATTCGGCGCTGTTCACGAAATATACACCCGATTCTTTACGAGTGATCAACATTTAAGCAGCCAACCCCCTCGCCCGACCCAAGGGCCGGGGTGACAGACGTCTGCATGGTACGTGTGAACCGCGAAGGCCTGATGACAGCCGAGGCCCGTTTCCAACACGACTCAGTTCAGAAACAGGTCCGGCAGCAAAGGGGCCCCGGGTTGATAGGCATAGCGTTCGAAATCGGTGATTCCGGCCTCGCGCAGCACGTCTTCATCGATCGCAAATCGCCCGGTGCATTGCCGTGCGGGCTGGGTCAGCAGCGCGTGCGCCGCGTCCGCAACGATCTCGGGGCGGCGGCATTGCTCGGCTTTCACGCCGTCGATCATGGCAATAGCTGCCGTGGCAATCACTGTGCGCGGCCACAAGGCATTGACGGCAATGCCCAGCGGCGCGAATTCCGCGCTCATGCCCAGGACGCAGAAACTCATGCCGTATTTGGCGATGGTGTACGCCGTGTGCGGCGCGAACCATTTCGGGTCGAGGTTCGGTGGCGGCGACAACATCAGCACATGCGGATTGCTCGCCTTCTTCAAGTAAGGCAGGCAGGCCTGCGTCACCATAAACGTGCCGCGCGTATTCACCTGGTGCATCAGGTCGAAACGTTTCATGGGCGTGCCTTCGGTACCGGCCAGCCAGATGGCGCTCGCGTTGTTGATCAGGATATCGATGCCACCGAAGCGCTTCGCGGCTTGTGCGACAGCCGCGTGCACCTCAGATTCCTCTCTGATATCCACTTTCAGCGCGAGCGCCTTGCCACCGGCCGCTTCCACTTCGGCGGCGGCGGTATGAATGGTGCCTGGCAGCTTGGGATTGGGCACGCCGCTTTTCGCTGCGATCACGATATTGGCGCCATCGCGTGCGGCGCGCAGTGCAATGGCCAAGCCAATGCCGCGCGAAGCACCGGTGATGAATAGCGTCTTTCCGGCAAGATTGCTCATGAGATCTTCAAGCCTTTTGGAAACGCGGAAGAATATCGCGCAAAACGCCCAACCGCTGTACGGAATCGGTCATTTCCAACAATTGTTGTTGCTCCTCGCGCGCGAGCGGCAGCAACTCCGCCAGACGGAAACCCAACCAGCCCGCGTTGTCATACGACGAACGCGGCGCGAGCCGCCATTGCGGACCCATCGTTTCAATCAAACGTTCAAGAATGGTCTGCAGCAACGCAAACTCCACCGGCACTTGCTGCGTCGCCTCATCTGGCCACAACTGAACATCGCCGCGCAGCAAACCATCCGAACGCACGCGCGTACGCAAGACCCGAAAGCGGCTGCCGCCTTCGGTGGCAATGCCGAGCAAGCCGTCTTCGCGATGATTGAAATCCACGATGTGCGCCAGCGTACCGATGGCCGCCGGTTGCGCCGGCGTGCCCACCTCGTCACCTTCCAGAATCAGACAAACACCGAACGGCGATCCCGTACGTGTGCATTCGCGCACCAGATCCAGATAGCGGGGCTCAAAGATGCGCAACTGCAACTGACCGCCCGGGTAAAGCACGGTGTTGAGCGGAAACAGTGGCACTTCGAGGTAAGGTAGCTGGGCCGACATAGAAAGCGATACTAGGGCCTGTTCGCACTATTTGCGTGATCGGCGCCAGTGGCTGTTTGCGCGCCAGCCGAGGAGTGGCTCCGTCGTTTACGTCCGTATTGAAGTGAGCGACGGCGCCGAAAGGTGGGCAAACGGGCCCCATCACTGGACGCGCCTCGCCGCTCGCGGCAGAGTTCACTCCGAACCCTACGAAGAGTCGCCGCCTGGATGTCCACCACTCATCTGGCTACCGCCACGTCGCTAGCTTCGACACCGACAACGTACGCCGCCACGCTTCCCGTGTTACAGGTTCGCGCGCTGGAAAAATCCTTTAAAAAGCGGCACGTGCTTCAATCGCTCGACTGGAGCGTGCCCAGCGGGCGCGTGATCGGCCTGCTCGGCCGCAACGGCTCCGGCAAGACGACTTTGTTGCGTTGCCTGCTGGGTCTGTCGCCGATCGATGGCGGCCAGATCGAATTGTTCGGCGAACCGATGCGGGAGCCCGGTGGCGAGCGCATGCACCGCATCGGTTTCGTACCGCAAACCTTCGATCTGTTTCCATGGATGAAGGTCCGCGCCTATCTTGATTTCACAGCGGCGTTCTACACCCGCTGGGACAGCGCACTGGTCGATCGCCTGCTGGCAAGCTGGGAATTGGATGTGAAGCAGAAGATCGGCGAACTCTCGCAAGGCCAGCGCCAGAAGTTGGC
>DATJMR010000102.1:0-35751 GCA_035508595.1 Dyella sp. | reverse complement strand
CCACCGCAAGGCGCCCACACAAGTCACCTGCGCACACTGTCAAAGATCAATCACTTGCGACACTTTCTTCAGTCGCCCCAACGACGTTTCGTCCCGGGTGAGCCGCCCATTCTACATCCCTTTACACTTCCGTCAACACCCTTCGCGATGAACTTCTGCTGGGGGAATTGCCGTGCGCGAGAGGTGCGTCGGCGGGGTGGCGAATATTAGGGAGTGCCTACCGATCTGGCAAGCGATTTCTGAAAAAAATTTTGCTTGCATGCAGTGCGATGTTTGTTCGCACGCATGCGAGCGCACACGAACTCACGCCTGCGTAAGCAAGACGCGCGCGAAATTACGCTTGCCAACCTGCAACACGGCTTCGAAACCGGGTGCAAATACACGCTGGGCGTCTTCGACTACTTCAGCGTCGATGCGCACGGCGCGCTCTTTGAGTTTGCGATTCGCCTCTGAATTGCTGGCTGTCAGACCTGCTGCGGTAAGCAACGCCGGCAAACGCAACCCTTCGGCAGGCACCACGATTTCAGTGAGCGGCAACAAGCTTGTATCGCCCTCGCCGCGCACAACTGCGTGCCAGCCCGCAATGGCTTGCTCCGCCGCCGCCGCGTCGTGGAAGCGCGTGGCCAGTTCTCGCGCCAGGCGCAACTTGGCGTCGCGCGGATTGAGCACACCGCTCGCCACATCGCGTTTCATCTGCGCCAGTACATCCAACGACACTTCGAAGCTCAACAATTCGAACCAGCGCCACATCAGCTCATCGCCGATCTTCAATGTCTTGGTGACGATGTCGATGGCCGGCTCGTTGATGCCGATGTAGTTGCCCAGCGACTTGGACATCTTGTTGACGCCGTCCAGGCCCTCGAGCAGCGGCATGGTCAGCACGATCTGCGGCGGCTGGCCGTGATGTTCCTGCAAGGCGCGCCCCATCAGCAGATTGAACTTCTGATCGGTGCCGCCCAGTTCCACATCGCACTTCAGCGCGACGGAGTCGTAGCCCTGCACCAGCGGATACAGGAATTCGTGGATTGCGATCGGCTGCTGCGAGGCGTAGCGCTTGGCGAAGTCGTCGCGCTCGAGCATGCGTGCGACGGTGTGCTGCGCCGCGAGCTTGATCATATCGGCCGCGCTCATCTTTCCGAACCATTCGGAATTGAAGCGCAATTCGGTCTTTTCGCGATCCAGCACCTTGAAGACCTGCTCGGCATACGTCTCGGCGTTGGCCAGCACATCCTCGCGGCTGAGCGGCTTGCGTGTGACGTTTTTGCCGGTGGGATCGCCGATCATGCCGGTGAAGTCGCCGATCAAGAAAATCACGGTGTGCCCCAGATCCTGGAACTGGCGCATCTTATTGAGCAGCACCGTATGACCCACATGCAGGTCCGGCGCGGTGGGATCGAAACCCGCCTTGATGCGCAACGAGCGCCCCAGCTTGAGCCGTTCGGCCAATTCCTCTTGCTTGATGATTTCGTCGGCGCCGCGCGCAATGGTGGCTAACGCCTGCTCAAGCTCGTTCATGAGGTCCTCTTCGATGTGATGGCCTAGGCAGCCAATAAGGTGATGGCCGCCGTGAATGGCGTTAATTGTGCGTTAACTGAAAATCTCACGCAAACCCTTGATCGAAAAGGCGTTGACGCACTTTGCACAAGGTCGTTATGGTACGCGACAAATTGATACTTTGTACCGCAGGGGGCGCGGTGGGTGATGGTGATGAATAAGAAGAAGAAGGTCCATTAGCGATGGCTCAGAGCAAGCACGACCCACGCGTCGCACGCAAACTGGCCATCCGCCGCAAGGCACAACGCCGACACTCCCACTTCTATCAACGCTGCGCTCACTGGTCGTTCAATCGCCAGACGGGTGGCGAGCAGCCGCCTATTCACTGGCGTCGCGAACGCTGGATGCTTGCTGCAACGGCGTTATTGATCACCGTGCTATCCGGCTTTCTTATCCCTGCATGGGCAACGGCGATGAAGCCTATCGCCGTGCAACCGCAAGCGCATACCTTGTTGCCGCTTGCATTGCCGAAGATCGAGGCACCCACGCTCAAGGCACCTGCCGTGGAAGACTGGCGCGTCGTGCAAGTGCGCCCCGGACAAACGCTGTCGGATATTTTCCAAGATCAAGGTTTGAGTCTTACCGACGTGCAACGTGTGGTCGACAATGCCGGCGACGCCAAGGCAGCACTGCACCACATTCACCCAGGTCAGGAATTCGACTTCCTGATCGGTCGCAACGGAAGCTTGCAGGGCATTCGCTTCGACAAGGACGAATCCACGCGCGCCATCATTCGTCTCGATAGCGCCACGCCCAGCATGAGCACCGTCGCTCGTTCCGTGGAAACGCGCGAACAAATCGCGCATGGCGTTATCGACGATTCGCTGTTCGCCGCCGCCAACAAGGCGGGCCTTAGCAACGCGATGGTGATCAAGCTCGCCGACTTGTTCAAATACGACGTCGACTTCGTGCAAGATTTGCGTGTAGGCGACAGCTTCACCGTGATCTACGACACGGTCTATCGCGACGGCAGTTATCTGCATGAAGGCGATATCGTCGCGGCGGAATTCGTCAATCAGGGACATCGCTACACGGCGTATCGCTTCAAGCGTGCGGACGGCAGCATCGGTTGGTTTAGCGAAGACGGCCGTCCGATCCAGAAATCCTTCCTGCGCATTCCGGTCGATTTCACGCGCATCTCTTCGCCGTTCAGTGCTGCGCGCATGCATCCCATCCTCGGCTTGATGCGCGCCCACAAGGGCGTCGACTATGCGGCGCCCACCGGCACGCCGATTCATGCCGCCGGCGATGGCGTCATCAAGTTCCGCGGCTGGATGAACGGATACGGCAATTTCGTGATCATCCAGCACAATGCACAAATCAGCACGGCCTACGGCCACATGTCGCGCTTCGCCAACGAGCGCGTCGGTCAACATGTGCATCAGGGCGATGTCATCGGTTATGTCGGCATGACCGGCCTGGCCACCGGCCCGCATCTGCATTATGAATTCCGTGTCGACGGCGTGCAGCGCAATCCGCAAACCGTCACGCTGCCCAAGCCCGAGCCGTTGCCAGGCGCGCAGATGGCGTTGTTCAAAAACACGGTAGTGAATCCGCAGTTGGCGCGCATCGCGGAAATCGACAACAACTATAAGCTCGCACGCGCGCAATCCACCAAGCGCAGCGATGATTGAACAACCGCGCGCGGACGACGCTTCGGCGCTTTATATCGGACTGATTTCCGGCACCAGTGCAGACGGCATCGACGCTGCACTGGTGCGATTCGAGCAAGACAAGCCGCAGTTGGTTCACGCCGTGACCCACGCGTGGCCGGAGGCTTTGCGCACGCAAATCTTGCGAGTCGCACAAGACGAAGAAAAGCTCGATCTGGATGCTTACGGACGTCTGGATACCGCCATAGGTCAAACGTTTGCTGACGCGGTCGATGCGCTACTCGCGCAAAGCGGCGCAACGGCGGCGGCGGTTCGCGCCGTGGGATCCCACGGCCAGACGATTCGACACCGACCGTTCGGTGAGTACCCGTTTACGCTGCAAATCGGCAATGCGAGCGTGATTGCCGAGCGCTCGGGCATCCATGTCGTCGCGGACTTTCGCAGTGCCGATGTGGCAGCGGGCGGACAAGGCGCACCGCTGCTTCCGGCTGTGCACGCGATGCTGCTGCGCGCTGGGGGTCACACACGCGTAGTGCTCAATCTCGGCGGCATCGCCAACATCACGGTGCTCTCGGCGAACGGTCAGGTGTTCGGGTTCGACACCGGCCCCGCCAACGGTTTGATGGATGCGTGGTGTTTTCGCCATCGCGGCGAAGCGTTCGATCGCGATGGCGCTTTCGCAGCCAGCGGTCGCGTGGACGATACGCTGCTCGCGGCCTTGCTGAGCGACGCCTATTTCGCGTTGCCGCCACCCAAGAGCACCGGCCGCGAACATTTCCATCTTGGCTGGCTGGATGCCCGATTGCGCTGTGCATCGCTGTCGCCCGCTGACGTACAGGCCACCCTACTGGAACTGACGGCGCGTAGCATCGCCGATGCCATTGATACCCATGCCAGCGATGCCGTAGACGTTCTGCTCTGCGGCGGAGGCGTACACAACGCCCTATTGGTGCGACGCCTGCAGGAACTGCTGCACACGCGCACGCTGCGCAGCACCGCCGACTACGGCGTCGATCCCGATTACCTGGAAGCCACCGCGTTTGCGTGGCTTGCGCGGCAACGTCTGCTTGGGTTGCCTGGCAACTTGCCGGCGGTCACCGGCGCCAGAGGATTTCGCGTACTTGGCGCGATTTATCCCGCGCCGCGTTCGGCCGATTGACTACTCCAACAGTTCGCCGACCTTGCCGCCGGGCGCAAGCTGTTCGGCACGCGCCACGGCGAGCGCCTGCATGGCTTCCTGAAATGCGGCGCGTTCGCTGGCATCCCAGTGTCCGCCTCCCGCGGAAAGGTCGATGGCGTCCACTTCGTTCTCGGCGAGCACGCTGCCGCTTTCGCTCACGCCCAAACCGTGCCGCAGCGCCTGCAACACGACGTCGTTGATCGACCATTGACGTTCTTTGGCGAGCGACTTGATGCGCTCGGCCATTAGCCGATCGATGTGACGAATGACGATATCCGGCATATGGGGTTCACTCCGTGCCACTCAGCCCCTGTATGCCGATCCTCGCCAACCTTACTGCCGCTGGCAATTGCCATCGCTGCGTTCCGTGGATCAGTTCGCACTCGGGGTGTGAACGCGTTTGCGCCGGATAAAAAGACCAAATCAGGACGTCGACGAGGGTGGCGCTTCGTTGCTGAATCGTCGCCATAACGCCGCAAAAAGCATCATGGCAGGCAGTACCGAGCAAACGGTAATCACGAAATAACCGCCGTAGCCCAACACGGTCACGATACCGCCCGCAAAAAAGCCGAGCACTTTGCCAGACAAGTTCACCAGTGAACTTAACAACGCATATTGCGTGGCGGTGTGCTGGCGATTTACCAGTAGCGAGAGAAACGCGACGGTCGGCGGCCCGAGCATGGCTTCGAAGAAATTTTGCCCGGAAATCGCCAAGGTCAGCATCGCCAGATGCCCCGGATGAGCAAGCAACAACAGGTACAGCAAGTTGCTGATCGCGCCGAGCACGATGCATCCACCCAGCGATCGCCAAGCGCCCCAGCGCGCCACGGCCGCGCCGCCCGCGAAAGCGCCGATGATGCCGATCCAGATGCCGTAGATCTTGGTGACCGCACCGATTTCCGTATTGCTGAAACCCATGTCGCGATAGAACGGCCCCATTACGCCGCCGATGATCGCCTGCTCGGGGATCTTGAAAATCAGAATGAACAACAAGGTCAGCAAGGCGATGGCCCAGCCGTAACGCCGGAAAAAATCGGTGAAAGGATCGATCACGCTTTCGCGCATCGCTTCACGCCACGACGATGGCGAAAGACGCAATACCTCCGGTTCGCGCATCTTCAGCGTCGTGATCATCGGTATCGCCATTGCGATGGCCATCAAGACATAGATCTGCGACCAACGGATGTGATCGGCCATGATCAGCGCCAACGCGCCGGAGACCAGCAAACCCAATCGATAACCCAACGAATACGTGGCAACCAAAGCACCTTGCGCGGAAGGTGGCGCAATTTCGATGCGATACGCATCGATGGCGATATCTTGAGTCGCGCCCATGAATGCCACCCACAGCGTCACCATCACGAAGGTCATCAGCTGTCGCGGCGTAATCGCCGCCATGCCGATCAACCCGACCATCACGCCAAGCTGAGCAAACAACAACCATCCGCGACGGCGCCCCAGACGCATGAATAACGGCAAACGCCAGTGATCCAGCAGCGGCGCCCATACGAACTTGAATGCGTAGGTCATGCCGGCGCTGGCGATCATCGTGATGTCCTTCAGCACAATGTCGTTTTGTTTCAACCAGAACGACAACGTGTAAGACACCAGCAGAAACGGCAGCCCCGAGGAAAAGCCCAGCAGACACATCGTCCACGCGGCAGGCTGCGAGAACGCCTGCCAGATGGACGATGTGTGCTTGGCCGTGACGCTTGCCTCAGTCGGCATAGTCGACCGTAAAAGGTGCATGATCGGAGAAGCGCTCGTCGCGATAGATCGAACAATGCTTCAGGCGCTTGCCCAGCGACGGCGTCACGATTTGATAATCGATGCGCCACCCAACGTTGTTTTCGCGCGCATTCCCGCGATTTGACCACCAGGTATATTCCACCGCTTCCGGCTTGATGGCACGGAAACTGTCCACCCAGCCGCGCTTGTCGATCATGTCGTTGAGCCAATCGCGCTCTTGCGGCAAGCAGCCGGAATTCTTTTGGTTGGAACGCCAGTTCTTGATGTCCAGCTCGGTGCGCACGATGTTCCAGTCGCCGCAAATCACGTAGTCGCGACCGCTTTTGAGCCACTTGTTGAAGATCGGCGTAAGCCAATCCATCACTTTGAACTTGAACGCCTGACGCTCGTCGCCGGAGGAGCCGGAGGGCACATACAGCGACACCACGCTGAGATTGCCAAAACGCGCCTCAATGTAGCGGCCTTCGTTGTCGAACTCGTCCCAGCCGAGCTTCGTCAACACCTTGTCCGGCTCGCGCTTGGCGTAAATCGCTACGCCGCTGTAGCCCTTTTTGCTGCTGGCATCGCGATAAAAGCAATGATGCCCATCGGGGCGAAACATGGGATCGGCGAGCTGATCTTCTTGTGCCTTGGTCTCTTGCAAACAAACCACATCGGCGCGCTGTTTGCGCAGCCAATCGAAAACCCCTTTGTTCGCGGCGGAGCGGATGCCGTTGGCGTTCAGGCTGACAATGCGCATGGGCGTTCCTCGTGGGGTGGACCATGATAGCAATGGTGAGCAAGGAGCGAAGGACGCGGTACCATGACGCATCTTGCCCCTTGC
Organism: Dyella sp.; assembly: GCA_035508595.1. Taxonomy (GTDB): domain Bacteria; phylum Pseudomonadota; class Gammaproteobacteria; order Xanthomonadales; family Rhodanobacteraceae; genus Dyella_B. The sequence goes on along the minus strand of DATJMR010000102.1, from coordinate 28,832 downwards.
CGATTCGACCATGCACGACTATCAGCGCGACTTCATCGAGCTCACCCTGCAACGCGATGTCTTGCGATTTGGCCAATTCACGCTCAAGTCGGGCCGTATCAGTCCTTACTTCTTCAACATGGGGCGCATCGATTCCGGTGCGGCGCTCGCCCGGCTCGGGCGCGCCTATGCGGCGGCCGTGGTCCAGTCCGGTCTTGAAGTCGACATGTTGTTCGGCCCCGCCTACAAGGGGATCGCGCTCGCCGCCGCCACCGCCATCGCGCTCGCCGATCAGCACAGTCGCGACCTGCCCTGGGCTTACAACCGCAAGGAAGCGAAGGATCATGGCGAGGGCGGCGTGCTCGTCGGCGCGCCGCTCAAGGGCCGCGTGTTGATTGTGGACGACGTCATGACGGCAGGCACCGCCGTGCGCGAGTCCCTTGCACTTATCCAAGCGCAAGGCGCCACGCCGGCAGGCGTGCTGATTGCGCTCGACCGGCAGGAACGCGGCCAAGGCGAGCTATCGGCTGCGCAAGAGGTTCAGCGCGACTACGGCATCCCCGTCGTTTCCATCACAAGCTTCGGCGATGTCCTGGCCTACGCCGGCGAGCGTCCGGACTTGGCGACGGAACATCAACGCATGCTGGCTTATAGAGAACGCTACGGCGTCAGCCACTGAATCGTGCCCTGGCAGTGAAGTCAGTCACGCCGGCACGTTCTTGTAAGCCAGTCCGTCCAAACCCGCGGCTATACTGAACCGAGGAGGGGGTCATGCGTCGAATCGTGTTCATTGCTTTGTCGTTGGGTCTTGCGGGACTGGCGGCAGCCCAAAACCATCCTGGCGCCATGCATTACCGCTGGGTGGATGCCAGCGGCTTGCCGCATTTCAGCGACAGCCTGACCCAGGACGCCGTGAAATACGGCTACGACGTCATCAATGCCAACGGCATGGTGGTGACGCACGTGCAACGCCAACTGTCGCCCACAGAACGCGCCGCGGCCGACAAGCAGGCCGCCGAAGAAGCCGCCAAGCAGCGCGCGATCGAGGAAAAGAAACGCAGGGACCTCGAGCTTCTCAATACCTATCCCGACGAAGACGCGCTCAAGGCCGAGCAACAGGAAGTGCTGGACAACCAGGACGAGCAGATGAATACCACGCGCGCCAACCTGCATAGCCAGGATGCCGCACTCACCGACCTGCTCAACCGCGCCGCGGACGAAGAACGCGCGAAGAAGCCCGTGTCCAAATATCTGAACGATCAGATCGCCACCCAGCGCAACGTCGTCGCGAACGAGCGCGCGTTGCTCGAGCGTCAAAAAACGCATCGGGAAGAGACGGTGCAGCAGCAAGCGCAAGAGCTGCAACATTTCCGCGAACTGAAGGCTTCGGAAAAAGCAGATCGCGGCTATTGATGCCGCGGTACGCGGGCAGGTAGTCGGTGCGAAGCGCGATGCCCGTAGTCACCGCACGTCCGCGCCGTCATTTTCAGTCCAAGGCGCCCAGCGCGCACCGGACGCGATGCTCCTGGTTAGCGCCGCTTAGAACGGCAGCTTCAAACTAGGATCCACCGCCAGCAACTGCGCACGGAACGTTTCCTGGATCCGCGTGAGCGCAGCCTGGTTATCCGCATCGAAACGCAGTACCAAGATCGGCGTGGTGTTGGAGGGGCGCACCAGACCCCATCCATCGGGCCAATCGGCACGCACACCGTCGATGGTGACCAGCGTGGCATCGCCAAATTGCGCTTTCTCGCGGAATTTTTCGATAAAGCGATAGTGCTCGCCTTCGGCCATTTCCACCTTGAGCTCCGGCGTGGAAACGCCTTTCGGACAGGTGTCGAAAATTTCTTCCGGTGTACGGCTTTCCATATCGCCCGCCAGAATTTCCAGCAAGCGAGCACCCGCATAGATGCCGTCGTCGAAACCGTACCAACGCTCCTGGAAAAAGAAGTGGCCGCTCATCTCGCCCGCAAGCTCTGCACCGGTTTCGCGCATCTTGGCTTTGATCAGCGAGTGGCCGGTGCGCCACATCAGCGGGCTGCCGCCCGCGTCGAGAATCTGCCCCTTCAGATGGCCGGTGCACTTGACGTCGTAGATGATCGTCGCACCCGGCTGACGCGAGAGCACATCGCGCGCGAACAACATCAGCGTGCGATCGGGGAAGATGATTTCGCCACGGCGCGTCACCACCCCCAGACGATCGCCGTCGCCGTCGAACGCCACGCCCAGATCCGCGCCCGTCTGTTTGACGGACAGAATCAGATCTTCCAAGTTGTGCGGATCGGACGGATCGGGATGGTGATTGGGAAAATTGCCATCCACATCGCAATACAAGGGAATCACGTCGCAGCCGATGCCTTCGAGGACGTGCGGCGCCACCGCGCCGGGAATGCCGTTGCCGCAGTCGACCACGATCTTCAGGCGACGCTCGGTCTGCACGTCGGAGGTAATGCGTTCGATGTAGTCGGGCACCACGTCGATCAGACGCAAGTTGCCGCCGCCACCGGATTCCAGCGCACCACTGACGATGCGTTTGTAGAGATCTTGAATCGCACCTTCCGACAGCGTTTCACCGCCTACGACAATTTTGAAGCCGTTGTAATCCGGTGGATTGTGGCTGCCGGTCACCGCAACGCCGCAACCGGTGTTGAAACGATAGGCCGCGTAGTAAACCACCGGCGTCGGCACAGCACCCACGTCGATGACGTCGATCCCCGCCGCACGCAAGCCATCGGCCAGTGCGCCGGCCAGTTCCGGACCGGACAGACGGCCGTCGCGCCCCACCACGATTTCGTGCAGCCCCTTCTCGCGCATAACGGTGCCGATCGACTGACCAAGCAACTTGGCGACCTCCGGCGTCAGGCTCTTGCCCACCACGCCGCGCACGTCGTACGCGCGGAAAATCGTCGGATCGACGCTGACGGGCGCCGCTGCGGGTGCCGGGTTCGCGGCAGGGCGAACGACCGGTTTGACAGGTTCGGGCACGGGCTGGGGTTCTACGATATTCGACAACGTTTGTTCCTCGACAAGTACCGCGTCCTGCTTAGCAGGACGCGCAAACAACCAGAATAGGCCGGCGGCGCCAGCCAGGCACAGCAGCGTAAGGAAAGCCGCGAACGGCCAATTTGGCGGCAGCGCGATGTAGGCGCCAGGCAATACCGCAACAATGTTGAAACTGCTGCCGGCGATGGGCTTGCCGGTCGGCTCGGCGTCCGCCGCACTCAAGCTGCCGCGCGACATCAATTGGAGGTTCTCGCCTCGGTCGGTACTTTGATTGAGCAGCAGGCGTCCGTCGCTCACAGCCAGCCCATTGAAATGCTGTGCGACAGGCGTGAACGGCAGCGCGATCCATGCCCAAGCAAGCGGCTTTTGCTGAGACCCCAAGGGCTGCACCACGGTGAGACGGCGATCGCCCAACCCTTTGAGTTCTGCCTCGAACGGCGGCGGACCTTCGGCATCCGGCGCCGACATCAGTTGCGCGGCTTTCGCATAGCCGAATTCGCGATAGTTGGCATGCAGCACTTCATCCAATCCGCCGCTGTAAAGCTCGATGTCCAGGGCTTGCGGCAAGCGTTGCTTCAATGCCGCCAGCACTTGCTGAGAACTGCCAGGTAACCCGGTGACGTCGATGCCCGCCGCGGCACGGCTCACCTCGTCCCGCTCGTTGACGATTTCGGCGGTGAGCGCTTGCACCGCCCGGTCTTGCGCTGCATGCACTCTTTCGACGGCGCTGCCCTGATCGGCGATCAACCATGTCTGCCATGCGCAAAATGCCGTAGCCGCCAGCAATACCGTGCCACCGGCCAACATCAGCAGGCGCCCCCACTGAACGTGCAAACCTGGCAAACGCGCTTTTGCGCCGCTCATCGCCATGCCCCATTTCCCCGAATTTTAGTGTTTTCCCGTGGAACCGAATCCGCCCTCGCCCCGTTCCGAAGGCACAAAATCGTCAACGATGCGCAACCGCGCCTGACCCACCGGCACCAGCAGCAACTGCGCAACGCGCTCGCCCACTGCAATGGTGTACGGCTGCACACCGCGATTCCAGCACGAGATCATCAGCGGACCTTGATAGTCGGCATCGATCACTCCCACCAGGTTGCCCATGACCAGCCCGTGCTTATGCCCGAGCCCCGAGCGCGGCACGATCAGCGCGCACCAGCCCGGATCGCCGATGTGGATGGCCATGCCGCTGGGAACCAAGGCGCTCTCGCCCGGCGCCAGCGTGAGCGGTTCTTGCAAGGCAGCGCGCAAATCCATACCCGCGCTGCCGGCCGTGGCCGCTTGCGGCAACGCAATGCTGTCGCCCAGGCGCGGATCGAGAATCTTCAGCTCGACGTCGATCATCCGCGCACCGCCTTATAACGGCTGGCGATGCACTCGATGAGCTGACGCGCCAATGCGGTCTTGTCGGTACGCGGCAATTCCAGCGCGCCATCGTTCCAATACAGCGTGATGGCGTTGTCGGCGGTTTCGAAACCAAGACCTTCGCCGACCTGATTGGCGGCAATCATGTCCAAGCCTTTTCGTTGCAGCTTGTCGCGCGCATAACGCTCCACGTTCTGAGTCTCGGCGGCGAAACCCACCAGAAACGGATGCGGCTGCTTGGCCGAGAGACTGGCGAGTATGTCCGGGTTTTCCGCCAGTTGCAGGGTGAGATCGGCGCCATCGTGCTTCTTGAGCTTGTGTGCCGCCATGGCGCTGGGGCGGTAATCGCCGACCGCCGCCGAACCGATGTAGATATCGGCGCCTGCCGCCGCCTCCGTGACGGCAGCATGCATCTGCGCGGCGCTGCGTACGTCGACACGTTTGGCGATACCTTGCGGCGTGGCCAGACTGACCGGTCCGGCCACCAGAATGACCTGCGCGCCCGCTTGCGCCGCCGCTTCGGCGACGGCAAAACCCATGCGACCTGAGCTGCGGTTGCCGATGAAGCGCACGGGATCGATGTCTTCATAGGTCGGGCCGGCGCTGACGACCACTTTTTTGCCGAGCAGAACCTGGCTACCGAACGAAGCGACGATCGCTGCACGCAATTCGTGCGGTTCCAACATCCGACCCGAACCCACTTCGCCGCAAGCCTGATCGCCTGCCGCCGGTCCCAGGATTTGCACGCCGCGCGCACGCAAGGTAGCAAGGTTCGCCTGCACCGCCGCATGAGCCCACATTTGCTGATTCATGGCCGGCGCCAGATACACCGGCGCCGCGGTGGCGAGGCACAGCGTGGTCAGCAGATCGTCGGCGTGGCCATGCGCCAGACGCGCCATCACATCGGCGCTCGCCGGCGCGATCAGCACCCGTTCGGCCCAACGCGCCAGCTCGATATGCCCCATGGCGGCTTCCGCCGACGCGTCCCACAAGCTCACGCGCACCGGCTCGCCGGACAGGGCCTGGAAAGTCGTGGGCGTAACGAAACGCGTAGCATTCTCGGTCATCACGACACGCACGTAGGCGCCAAGATCGCGCAGCCGGCGCACCAACTCGCACGACTTATAGGCGGCGATGCCGCCCGACACTCCCAGCACAATGCGGCGTTGGGCAAGACTCATGGCGTAAGCGAGGTCCGACATTCAAATAGATGAGTAGCTTACCGGATTCATATACGCCAACTGCTGTCCGGTAAGGCCCTCCGAACGGGATGCTGGTCACATGAGCATTCGACAATGGCCGGAAGGCGAACGACCCCGTGAAAAATTGCTTGCGCAAGGTAGCGGCGCCCTGTCCGATGCCGAACTGCTGGCCGTGCTGCTCGGTAGCGGCGTTCGCGGCAAAGACGCCATCGCACTCGGCCGCGAGCTGTTGATCCAAGCCGGCAGTCTCAACGCACTGCTCGGTCGCCAGGATCGGGAAATCCGCGCCGTTGGATTGGGCCCAGCCAAACGAGCACGCATCGTGGCCGCACTCGAGCTGGCGCGCCGCACGCTGGCCGAGCAACTCACCGAACGGCCATCGCTGACCAACCCGAACGAAAGCGGGGATTACCTGACCGCGCGGCTGCGTCATCTGCCCTACGAAGTATTCGCCTGTCTCTATTTAGACAACCGACACCGGGTCCTGGCCTTCGAGGAGTTGTTTCGCGGCACGGTGGATGGCGCCAGCGTGCATCCGCGGGAGGTGGTGCGTGCCTGCCTCAAGCACAATGCCGCCGCCGTTATTTTTGCCCATAACCATCCCAGCGGCGTGGCGGAGCCGAGTTCGGCTGATCAGGCCATCACGCGGGAGCTTGGTCAGGCGCTGCGGCTGGTCGGCGTGCGCGTGCTCGATCACCTGGTGATCGGTCATGCCGATCCGGTGTCGATGGCTGCCCGCGGCTTGCTCTGAGGTGCTTCGGATAAAAAAACGGCGCGACCGGGAGGACGCGCCGGGAGCCGCATGAGGGGAGGGTATGAGGGATGCGGCAGTCCCGTATCGGTCCGACGGGGGAGACGTCGGGGATACCCAGCTATTGTCGCGATGCGTCATGACGCGCATATGACATCGTCGGCCACGGCGGTCACAAATCGGGGCGGCGCGCGGCTGGCAAGACTTATGCACACAACGCTCAAAAGGCCACTTAGGGGGATATCACTGAAAAGCACATCAACTTCACATTTTAAATATTTGATTTAAAACGACTAACTGCATGACAGAGTGATTTCCGTTAGGTTTTTACGCTGCGCCGCTTACCCCCCCTTCACTTTCCCCACAGACTTATCCACAGCCCGATTCACTGCAGCGCAGCAGCTTTATTCGGGCTCGAAAACCGACATCGATAGCGTGGCGGGAAAACACGGTTCGGACGCGGCTGTCTGTTACGATGCGCGGTTCCATCCCGATTGAACCCTTCCTGTGAAACAAGCGCTGCGCGAACTGGTCCTCCAGGCGATCCGTGCCCTTCAGGGCGACGGCCTCCTGCCCGCCGACATGGATTTACCCCACTTCGTGATTGAGCGTGCACGCAACCGCGAACACGGAGATTTCGCCACCAACGCGGCCCTGCTGATGGCCAAAGCGGCGCGCGCCAAGCCGCGCGACCTGGCGGAAAAGCTGGTGGCCGCCATGCCTGCCAACGCTTCGGTGGCCAAGGTGGAGATCGCCGGTCCCGGCTTTATCAATTTCTTCCTGGCACCGGCCGCCTACCACGCCGAGGCGGACCGCATTCTGTCAGAGGGCCATGGGTATGGCCGCAACCAGAGCGGGGCCGGCCATACGGTGGGCGTGGAATTCGTGTCGGCCAATCCGACCGGCCCCCTGCATGTAGGCCATGGCCGCGCCGCCGCGATCGGCGATTGCCTGAGCCGTCTGCTTCAAGCCACCGGCTGGAACGTCAAACGCGAGTTCTACTACAACGATGCGGGGGTGCAGATTCGCAATCTGGCCATCTCCGTGCAGGCGCGCGCGCGTGGTATGGCACCCGGCGACGCCGGCTGGCCGGAAGACGGCTATCGCGGCGACTACATCGCCGATGTCGCGCGCGCCTACCTGGCCGGTGAGACGGTCTTCGCCGACGGCCAGGCGGTGGTAGGCGCGAAAGATCCGAGCGATCTGGAGGCCATCCGCCATTTCGCGGTGGCGTCGTTGCGCCGCGAGCAAGACCTGGATCTGCAGGCATTCGGCGTGAGCTTCGATGTCTACTTTCTCGAATCCTCGCTGTACACCGACGGCAAGGTCGACGAAACCGTGCGCGAGCTGGTCGCCCACGGCCACACCTACGAGGAAGGCGGCGCACTCTGGCTGCGCAGCACAGACTTCGGTGACGACAAAGACCGCGTGATGCGCAAATCCGACGGCACCTATACCTACTTTGTGCCGGACGTGGCCTATCACCGCAGCAAATGGCTGCGCGGTTACGAGCGCGCTATCACCGAGCTCGGCTCGGACCACCACGGCAGCCTCGCCCGCGTACACGCCGGACTGCAAGCACTGGACTGCGGCATTCCGAAAGGTTGGCCGGAATACGTGTTGCACCAGATGGTGACGGTGATGCGCGGCGGCGAAGAGGTGAAAATTTCCAAGCGCGCCGGCAGCTATGTCACGCTGCGCGACCTGATCGAAGAAGCCGGCCGCGACGCCACGCGCTACTTCCTGATCGCGCGCAAGGCCGATTCGCAGCTGGTGTTCGACATCGACCTGGCCCGCTCACAAAGCAACGACAACCCGGTCTACTACATCCAGTACGCTCATGCGCGTGTCTGCCGCGTCCTGGAAGAGTTGACCGAGCGCGGCCTGCCGCCGGTCGATACGCAGGCGGGCGTCGCGCAGATGACCCGGCTCGATAGCGAGCCCGAGCAGATTCTGCTCACGGAGCTGTCGCGCTACACCGAAGTGGTCGAGGCCGCGGCCAACAATCTGGAACCGCACCTGATCGCGCAATACCTGCGCGAACTCGCCGGTGCGCTTCACAGCTACTATCACGAACATAAATGGATCGTGGACGATGCTCCGCTGCGCAACGCGCGCATCACGCTCGCCCTCGTCACGCGGCAGGTGATACGAAACGGTTTGGATTTACTGGGACTCAGCGCCCCGGAGAAGATGTAAATGGCAACACGCAAAGGCAAGGGCCGGCAGGCCGTTCGCAACAAAAGCGGCGGGTTTCCAGCCTGGGCCGGCATTCTCGTCGGCATCCTGATCGGCGCGTTGGTCGTGGTGGCGCTGATGCGCCACTCGCTGGTGCCGATGGCGCCGAAGGGTCCGCAGCCCAACCCCGAAGCCACCGCGCAACCGGGCAGCGACGAAGGCCTCGCTCCGGCCAACACCACCACCGCGCCAAAGAAGCCGCAGTACGACTTCTACTCCGTGCTTTCGGAGAAGGAAGTACGCATTCCGGATTCGGAGATCAACGCACAGGCGAAGGCGGAACAACAACAGCAACTCGCGCAACAGAAGCCGCAGCCGGCGCCGGCCGCTCCGCCGTTGCCAGCCAATGCACCGCGCGCCGAAACGCAGAACATCACGGCGGCACCGCAGTCCGCGGTGGCGCCACCGCCCGCAGCGGGCCCGGTGCAGACCGGGTATCTGTTGCAGGTCGGCGCGTTCCCAAGCGCGTCGGATGCGGAAACGCTGAAAGCCAAGCTTGCGCTGCAAGGCTTCGTCGCCAACGTGCAATCGGTCAACGTGGGTGGGCAAACCTACCACCGCGTGCGTCTTGGGCCGTTCCATTCGGCCACGGACCTGGAGTCGACCAAACAGCGGCTGTCGTCGGCCGGTTTCCCCGCTATCGCATTGAAAGCGGGCTCGTGATCGAACACGAAGGGCGCCGCAGGCGCCCTTCGCTTTTGGGCGTTTCGCCGATACCGGCTGACGCGCGCCACCATGCCGCTTCGTCCGAGCCGTCGTTTCGGACCACATGGGAGGGCGGAAATCCCATCGCCGACATTGCGCGCATAATGGTCCAACCGCCCGTGTCCGAAGAACCAGGGGAACCCACTCACGCATGGGGCATTGCCCTGAAGAGAGGTTCTTATGAAGAACGGTACGGCATGGCTTGCGCTGGCCCTGCTCCTGGGCTCAGCCGCACAAGCGGCGGAAAAACCGGCGGTCACCGTCATACGCGATTACACGGATATCGTGGCCCCGGCAGACCAGCAGGCATACGAAGCGGGCGTCAAAAGTTTCAACCAATGCCTGCACCAGCATGGTTTCAAGTACACCTGGACGGCATGGACGCACGAGACCGGGAATACGTACAGCTATTCGTACACCTCTGCCCCGATCCCCTGGAGCAGCTTCGACGACATGGATGCCGCAGGCAAAGCGTGCGACGCGACGATGAGGTCCGGCGTCAATCCGCATCTGAAGAGTGAGATCAGTGCGTTCATGCAGGTCCTGCCGGAAATGAGCCATGTGCCCAAAGCCGCGGACCCGGCGCCGAAGCTCATCGAGGTCACGTATTTCACGCTCAAACCCGGCCATGAATCGTCGGAGGCATTCATGGCCGGTGCGAAGAAGATCGCCGCGGCCGCCGAGAAGTCCAAGTGGCCGTACTACTACCAGTTCGCCCGCGTCATCGATGCGGGTGAGGGCTCACCGGATTTCATTCTGGTATCGCCATCCAAGAGCTGGGCGGAATTGGGTGCGGATCCCGATCCTGATGTATGGAAAATGATCGAGAGCGTGTACGGCAAGGCCGATGCGGCAGCCATTCGCAAGACGATCAACGATGCCATCAAGGATGTGTCCGCGCATGTCGACAGCTACAACGCGGAGCTGACCTACACAGCACCTGAAAAGTGATGACCACAACGAAAACAGGCGGCCCGTCGTGGCCGCCTGTTTCTTGTTGCGCGCGCTTTCAGTGCTTGCGCTTGAGACGAATCAGACCGGAGATGTCGTCATCGCCATGCCCTTGGCGCATCAGCTCGGCGTAATCGGTGAGCGAGCGTTCGATCACCGTGCGATCGGTGCCGACACCTTCGGCGATGCCGCGCACGATGCCCAGATCCTTATGCAGCAACGCCAGCTTGAAGCCCACGCTGAACTGATTTTTCAGCATGGTCGCACCGCGTTTTTCCAGGAACCAGTTGCCGGCCGCGCCAGCGCCCAAGGTCGGAATCAAACGTTCCGGATCGAGACCGAGCGCTTCGCCCAACGCAAGGCCTTCGCACACCGCCTGCGCAATGCCCGCGACCAGCACCTGATTCACCGCCTTGGTCGCCTGTCCTGCTCCGACATCGCCCAAATGCGTGATGCGCAGCGCGTACGCCGCCAACACCGGACGCGCGCGTTCGAGTACGGCGGCATCGCCGCCCACCATCACGGACAATTTGCCGTTCTTTGCGCCTTCCACGCCGCCCGAAACCGGCGCATCCAGAAAGTGTGCACCGACGGCTTGCAGACGCGCCGCGGCTTGCTTGGCGGTTTCGGGCGCCACGGTGGAATGATCGATCACGATGGCGCCCGGCTTTACGTGCGGGGCGAGCGCATCGACGGTACTCAATACATCCGCATCGGCCGTCACGCACAGCGCGATGACGTCGCATTGCGCCGCGAGCTCGGCAAGCGTTGCCGGTGCCGCGACACCGAGCGTGCGGGCGACAGCTTCGGCCTTGGCGTGCGTGCGATTGGCTACGGCATGCAGCAAACCGTGTTGCTTCAAATGTCCTGCCATGGGTTCGCCCATGGCGCCGAGGCCGATGAAAGCCGCCTTGAGGGTCATGCTGAGTCCTTCAAAAAATCATGATTCCGTCTGAAGCACACGATGCACGTCGTGCGTCACGAACGGCTTGTCTGGGGTCGGAGGATCGAGCCAGTGCGGACGGCTCAGCGTATGACGCATGTCGGTCAATCCGCTTTGCCAATGCTCGTGCATGGTTTCCGCGCTGAATTCGTAATCTTTGTAATGCCCTTCGTAGGGCTTGTCACGATAAATGAGATGGATCAGGTTGGTAAGCGCCCCGTTGGCATAACGCTCGGCGCGGTGGAAGGCCGCATTGTCGCGTTTGTCCTCCGGCACGAGCGCCATCAGCTCGTGCAGCAGGCGCTGTTGTTCGCGGGTCTGATGCATGTATTCGGTCACCAGCCGGGTGCGGCTGGAATACTGGATGTCTTTAGCACGTTCGGCCACCGTGCCCATGTCGCGCGGCAAGGCACCGACGGCACTCCATAGATCGACTTGAAATATCAGCGAATCGCGATGCGGCCGCTCGGTGAGCACCTTGTATAACGGCGTATTGGAAACCATGCCGCCGTCCCAGTAGTACTCGCCATCGATCTCGACCGCGGGAAAACCCGGTGGCAGCGCACCCGATGCCATGAAATGCTCGGGGCGAAGCGTGTCGCTTCGATTGTCGAAATACGCGAAATTGCCCGTGCGCACATTCACCGCGCCCACTGACACGCGCACACAGCTGGGATGATTGATGCGATCGAAATCGGCCAGACGTTCCAGCGTCTCGCGCAAAGGTGCCGTGTCGTACCAGCTGGCGGTATCGGGCGTACCGTGCCATTGCAGAATGGGCGGCGGCACGCGTGGCTGGAAGAATCCCCACTGCCCTTCGGTCATCGCACGCCATGCCGACAGTGTGTTCATGCCGTCGCGAAGTATCTGCGGCAAGGCCATGCCATCGGGCCACGAGAACCCAGGTCGACCCGGCCACAGCGCCGATTTGCAAATGGTTTCCCAAAACTCGGTAAGCCGCTCGACGCGATGCTCCGGTGCATTCCCGGCAATGATGGCGGCATTCAGCGCACCGATCGAAATGCCGGCGATCCAGTTCGGATGCAATCCGGCCTCGGCCAGCGCCTCGTAAACGCCGGCCTGATAAGCGCCGAGCGCGCCGCCACCCTGCAAAACAAGCGCGGTAACTTTGTAGGCACTTTGCACGGGGTGCTGCCCGGCAGCGTGTGACGATGTTTTGGTCGCAGCCATACCGGCTCCTAAGCGTTCTTCTCATCGAGATAGTCGTAAACCACCGTGCCCAGATCGAGCGTGAGATCGGTGATGTAGTGCAGCGCCGATTCCACTTTCAGCACGGGCAAATCCGCAACCGGCGCCAGCGCGTGCGGATGTAATTCCAGCGATGCCGGCCCCGTCCACGCGCCCTTCAGCGTGACGTGCGTCGTGTAGTAGCGCACCAGTTCGCAGATGCGCGGCGTGCCGTCGACGTGCGGAATGATCTTAAGCAGATAACTGGGCGCCGCCAGACCCGCGAGTATCGCCTGACGATCGGCTTCGCGATGCTTGAAACCCATCGTGGCTTTGGCGACGCGCACTTTGCCGTAGTCGAGCGTACCCACGAGCGTATCGATTTCGGTATCCAGCACGGGCGTGGCGAGTTTTTTGGGAAAGCCCCACAGCTCGCGGCCGCCCGCGATCGGCGGGTGATCGTTGAGATACATCGCGTGCACGTAGCCCCCGCGCTCGCCGCGAAAACTCACCGGTATCACTTGCCCCGATTCGGTGTAGTCGCCGAAGCCGGTGGAGTCGGGCATGCGAATGAATTCGTACTTCACCAACGGCTCGGTGACCTCGAGCGGCTCCGGCACGACGGCGCGCAGCGCGTCCATATCCGTGCGATAGGTGATAACCAAAAATTCCCGATTGACGAAACGATACGGCCCCTTGGGAAACGCGGGGCTCGTCAGCGGCATGGCGAAAGCGTTCGCTTTGACATCAGCGATTTTCATGGATCGCATCCTTTTGACAGTTCTGCTGGGACACCGGTATAGAGAAAGCCGTCATCCGCTCCCTCTCCTGTTCACGGGGAGGGAGCGAAAGCGATTTACTGCATGTACCAGCCGTGGCTGACCACAAAGCTCTGACCGGTCAACGCCGCGCTCGGGAATGCCGCGAGGAACAGCGCCGTCTGCGCGATGTCTTCCACCGTGGTGAACACGCCGTCCACGGTGTCTTTCAGCATCACATTCTTGATCACATCCGCTTCGCTGATGCCCAGCTCCTTGGCTTGTTCCGGAATCTGCTTTTCCACCAGCGGTGTGCGTACGAATCCGGGGCAGATCACGTGCGAACGCACGTTATGCGCCGCGCCTTCTTTCGCCAACGTACGCGCCAGGCCGAGCAAGCCGTGTTTCGCCGTGACGTACGCCGATTTCAGTTTGGATGCTTCGTGCGAGTGCACCGACCCCATGTAGATCACCGTGCCGCCACGGTTGTCCTTGTACATGTACTTGAGCGCGGCCTTGGTGGTGAGAAAGCCGCCATCCAGGTGAATGGCCAGCATCTTTTTCCAGTCGGCGAAAGCGAACTGATCGATCGGATTGATGATCTGCACGCCGGCGTTGGAAATGAGAATGTCCAGACCGCCGAATGCCGCCGCGACTTTGTCGGTACCGGCGTTCACGGCGTCTTCGTTAGTGACATCCATTTCGATGCCGATGGCTTTTCCGCCGGCGGCATTGATCTCCGCCGCCGTGGCGTCGGCGGCCTGCTGATTGATATCGGCGATACCCACCGCCGCGCCGTTCTTTGCGTAAAGCTCGGCGATAGCTTTACCCAGGCCGCTTGCCGCGCCTGTGATCAATGCAACTTTGCCGTCGAGACTTGCCATGTGCCACTCCTGCGGATGGGGTAAGGGGGACGCCGGGGCAGCACATCGGTTCGCCGCGGCATGTTCAACGCACCATCGAACATGCCTAGGCCATGTCGCTAACGCACGCCCTCGGAGAGGTAGGTATAGCCGGTCAAGCCTTCATTCAATGTTACAAACAGGCTTTGGGCCTGCTCGCCTTCTATGCCGGCTGCCGAAATCCGTTCACGATAGCTGCGGCGCAGCGCTTCCAAGTCGTAGCCAACGTAATCGAGCATCAGATCGGTGGTATCCCCGCGACGCTTGTGCGCAAACACATAACTGCCGCCATCCACGCGCACGTTCACCGCATCGGTATCGCCGAACAGATTGTGGATGTCGCCGAGCGTTTCCTGGTACGCACCGACCATAAAGATGCCCAGGCGATAGGGCTCGCCTTCGTTCAAGGCGTGCAACGGAAGACTTACGTCGACACCTTCGGCATCCACGTAGTGATCGATGCGGCCGTCGGAGTCGCACGTAAGATCCACCAGCACGCCGCGACGGGCCGGTTGTTCATGCAGGCGCGCAATCGGCGCGATGGGGAAGATCTGATCGATCGCCCACACGTCCGGTATCGATTCGAACACCGAAAAATTGACGAAATATTTGTCGACCAACTTTTCGTCGAGCTCGTCCAACGCATGACGATGCGCACGCTCGGCAGGCAGCAAGCGCGCCCTCACGGCATTGACGATGGCGTAATACAACTCGTCCAGACGCGCGCGCGCCGCCAGCGACAATTGGCCCAACGCATACAGCGTCTGACCTTCGCTCAAGTGATGTTGCGCCTCGTGAAACAGTTCGAGTGGCGGACGCGTATCCAGCTCATCATGCACTTCGCGCAAGTGGCGAAGCACCGCCGGTTCGTCCTGGTCGGCGGGCGGCAGGCTGCCGACCGGCACCGACTCCACTTCGCTCACGTTCACCACCATCACGGCGTGATGCGCGGTCATGGCGCGACCCGCTTCGGTAATGATGTGCGGCGCTTTCAAGCCTTCCGCTTCCACCGCTTCGGCCAACGATTGCACGATGGTGGCCGCGTATTGGTCGATGGAGTAATTGATCGAATTGTGGCTGCGCGAACGCGAACCTTCGTAATCCACGCCCAGACCGCCGCCGACGTCGACCATCTCCAAAGGTACGCCCATGTGCGTAAGTTCGACGAAATAACGCGTCGCCTCGCGCATGCCGTTGGCGATGTCGCGCACGTTGGAAATCTGCGAACCCATGTGGAAATGCTGCAGCTTCAAGGTGTGCTTCAAACCCGCTTGGTCCAGGCGCGCGACCAGGCTCAATACTTGCGCCGGCGACAAACCGAATTTGCCTTTGTCGCCGCCGGTGTTCTGCCACTTACCCGCACCGATCGACGCCAGGCGCACGCGTACGCCGAGCAGCGGTTCCACGCCGAGTGCTTTGGCTTCGGCGATCACGTGATCGAGCTCGGACAATTTTTCGATCACGATATGAATGCGCAGACCGAGCTTGCGGCCGATCAAGGCGAGACGGATGTATTCGCGATCCTTGTAACCGTTGCAGATCACGATGGACTCGGGTCGCGCCATCGCCAGCACCGCCATCAGCTCCGGCTTGGAGCCGGCTTCCAGACCGAAGCCGTGCGCGCCCGCCGCCACCAGTTCGGCGACCACACCGCGTTGCTGATTCACCTTGATCGGATAGACGGCCGTATAACCGCCGCCGTAGTTCCATTCGCCGATCGCCTTGGCGAACGCGCCCTGCAATCGTGCGAGGCGATCGGCAAGGATGTCCGGAAAACGCACCAGCAACGGCAACCGCAAGCCTTCGCCGCGCGCGCGTTCCACGATCTCCGGCAGAGAAAACCCCGGGCCGCTCGGGCCGCGTGGGCGGATCACCATATGACCGGCGTCGTTGATATCGACATAGCCATCGCCCCAATAAGGCACGGCGTAGGTGTGTCGGGCGGCATCGATGTTCCAGGCGTTCGCCATATGACGGTATCTCCTTGTACGGGTCGGCAAGACCTCAGGGGGATGACGTCGTCGCAGCGGCGAGCC
Source organism: Dyella sp. (assembly GCA_035508595.1). Lineage (GTDB taxonomy): Bacteria > Pseudomonadota > Gammaproteobacteria > Xanthomonadales > Rhodanobacteraceae > Dyella_B. Next base: position 12,811 of record DATJMR010000102.1, on the reverse strand, counting down.
TTGACGAACATGTGGGATGTTCGGATCCCTGGCTCGCCGGCCGGAAGCCTCGCACGCCGCGGGGCCGGAAGAGCCTGGCGGGCCGCCGAGTCGACAGCCCGAACGCATATTGTAACGGCCGGCTGCGACAATTTGAGGTCATCTGATCGCGGCACGCGGCGGTTCCGTGCAGGCGATGCCGGCACGGCAACGGCGGTTGCCGCTACAATCTCGTTTCTTTATTCCACGTCCCGCAGGATTCTCCGGTCATGTCGCAGCTCTCCTGGTTCACCGAAGCCCACCAGGCTTCCGGTTCCTCCATCGGTTATCGCGTTGAAAAGCTGCTGCATGCCGAGAAAACCCCGTTCCAGACGATCGAGATCTACCAGACCACCGACTGGGGCAACCTGATGGTGATCGACGGCTGCGTGATGCTCACCAGCCGCGACAATTTTCTCTATCACGAGATGATGACCCACCCGGCGCTGTTCACCCACGCGCGCGCCAAGCGCGTGGTCATCATCGGCGGCGGCGACTGCGGCACGCTGCGCGAGGTGCTCAAGCACGAGGAAGTGGAACACGCCGCGCAGGTGGAAATCGACGAGCGCGTGACGCGCCTGGCCGAGCAGTATTTCCCGGAGCTGTGCGAATCCAACAACGATCCGCGCGCCGAGCTGCTGTTCATCGACGGCATCAAGTACATGGCCGAAGCGGAGCCCGAATCGCTGGATCTGGTGATCGTGGATTCCACCGACCCGGTCGGTCCGGCCGAAGGCCTGTTCAATGCCGCGTTCTATACCAGCTGCTTCAAGGCGCTGCGTCACGGCGGCATTCTGGTGCAGCAAAGCGAATCGCCGCTGGCGCATTTGGAGCTGATCAAGTCGATGCGCGCCGCCATGCGCACGGCCGGCTTTAGTGCGGTGAAAACGCTGCCCTTCCCGCAACCTTGCTACCCCACCGGCTGGTGGAGTTGCACCATGGCGCGCAAAGGCGGCGATCTGGCCGGGTTCCGCGAACGCGGTGCGATCAGCAAAAACTTCCCCACGCGCTACTACAACGCCGACACGCACAAAGGCGCGCTGGCGACGCCGGAATTCATGCGCGAAGCATTGGGCGAATAAGGCCTGTTTGCCCGACACGCTGGGTCGGGCCATGCATTAGAAAATCCGGGCGCGCACCTTCGGCATCACCACGATGGCGAGGGTCGCGATGGGGCCGAACACCAGCGAGAGCAGGAACCACAGCAGGCCGTTGCGATTCTTGCCTTGCGCCAGGCCGGCATTGATCAGGGCTAGCGTGCCCCATCCGGCAAACCATGGGGCGGCCCCCTGAGCCAACATCGAAAACTGCTCCACAGCGGTCTCCTGAGTACTACGTGGGCGGGCGATCCTGCATGCTACAGGAGCTTGGCCCGGCATGCCCATGCTCGAACTTCTTCGAAAACGCCTGAATTGCCGTTCAGAACCCCTCAATCCCGCCCCGTTATGCTGGCGGCTTTATCTTGGTCGGAGTTCCCTCCATGCGTGGATGGCGCGTCTTAGCTTTCACCCTGGTCTGCGCCCTGGGCGCTACCGCCGTCACGGCCTACCCGGAAACGGGTCCTTCGAAGGACGATGCAAAAGCGTCGCAGGCACGCCAAAAGGCCCTGCTCAGCTTTCAAACCGACCTGATCAATGTGCTCGCCCCGAGCGGCGACGCGGATCGCCTGTTGGCCGCCGCGCTGATGGCCCGCCCGCTTCCGAACCCGGGCAAGCTCAACAACTTTCACACCCTGATCGAACGCGCCTCGCATGTGGACAACGCCGGCCCCGCCGTGAGCTGGGCGCGCCTGGCCGACTGCGATCCGAACACCCACAGCTGCCCCAACGGCAACGCGCTTGGGCAATTGGTGCAGCAGGCACCGGACAACGCAGCCGTCTGGCTGGTGAAACTGAGCCAGGACGTCAACACGTTGAAGAAGGACGACGCCCGCCAGGATCTGGCCAAGGCCGCCTCCGCCCAGCTGTATGACGACTACAGCGGCATCGCGCTCAAAGTGCTGGCCAACGCCGCCACCATGCTGCCGCCGCCCAGCGCCACCCTCGACCCGAATTCCAATGCCGGCGTCAACGGCGTGCAGACCCTGATCGTATTCGGCTCCGCCGTGGCCATGCCGCAGCCCGCTTTGCGCGACACCGCGGCCTACTGCGAGCAACAGGCCCCCAACGACGCCTCGATCAAGGCCGACTGCCTGAAGCTCGGCAAGGTGCTGGAATGGGGTTCCAGCCCGCTCGCCCGTTCGCTCGGCCTGCATCTGCGCGAGGTGCTCAGCGGCGATGCCTCGGCGCAGCAGGATGCACAGAACGCACGACGCAATCTGGTCTGGCAAGTGCAGAACTTCGCCCAGCTTTCCCTGCGCGCACAGAACGACAAGGCGCAATCGCAGCACTTGCTGGCGCTGGCCCGCAGCGGCGGCACGCAAATGAGCCTGGTGCTGGCGGCGTTGCACGACACCGGCATTCCCACGGACGCGCCAACCGATTGGCAGCCGCAAAAAAGCGAATGACCGAAGGGGCCGAAGGCCCCTTCTTTCTTACCCTGTTCCCTAAATCACCATTCCCCCGCTAACCTTGGCCCCACCTCAGGCCACAAGGGGTAGCCGATGCTTACGGTGTTGGTAGCAAGCAGCAAGGGCGGTTGCGGTAAGAGCACGCTGGTCACCCAGCTCGCCTCACATTGGGCACAGGACGGCAAACGGACAGCTATCGTCGATAGCGATCCGCAGGGCTCCAGCTATCGCTGGGCGTCCTTGCGCCCGGACAATGTGCCGGGTGTGCTGGCGGTCGAAGGCGGTCGCCGGGCGTTGGACAAATTGCCCGAAGACACGGACCGTGTGCTGGTCGACACCGCGGCCGGCTCGCACGAAAAAGAGCTCGAACCGTATCTGGACAAGGCCAACGTCATCCTGGTGCCGGTACTGCCTTCGTCCTTCGATCTGCACGCGACGCTGCGCTTTCTCACCCACCTGCGCAGCATCAACCGCATCAAGCGCGGCAAGCTGCCGGTGGCTTTGGTCGGCAATCGCCTCAAGCCGTGGACCCACGCCAGCCAGGAAGCCATCGCGCAACTGGCCGAAGAGGCGCCGTTCCCCGTGGTGGCGCAATTGCGCGACACCCAGGCGTACGTGCTGCTTACCTCGCTGGGCAAGGGCATTTTCGATTACGGGTCCGAGCAAGTACGTGGGCATCAACAGGATTGGACGCCACTGCTTCGCTGGATCAAACGACATCAATGAAGGTGTTTTGCGTTCATGAACCAGAACATCCTTCAGGAGAACTCACCACCATGCACGAACTGATTCTGCTGCGACACGCCGAAGCCCAGCCCGCCACGCCCGGCGGGGAAGATACGGTGCGTCGCTTAAGCGGTCGCGGCGAACAGGAAGCCCGCGCCGCCGGCGTATGGCTCAAGGCGCACGGCAAGCGGCCCGATCGCGTGCTCTGCTCGCCATCCGAACGCACGTGCGCCACGGCCACGCTGGCGCTTTCGGCCATGGAACGCAGCCCCTCGCCGCAAACGGCGTCGGAAATCTACAACGCGACCCCCGGCGAATTGCTGGCGCTGCTCGATCAGCACGGCGATGCGCATACCGTCATGCTGGTCGGCCACAACCCGGGTATCGAGCGATTGGTTGCCCTGCTGGTCGAGGGACGCTCGGACGAATTTCGCGGCATGCCGCCGGCCGGATTGGCCGTGCTTCATCTGGATGGCCCGCTGGAACCGGGCAACGCACGACTGGATGCGTTCTGGTCGCCATGACGGTTGGTTTGCGCATTTCGCGTAAACAGCCATGGTGGCGCACCGCATCTCTATTACTTTTATCGCTCCCGCTGCTGGCCGCGGCGAACGGAACCGACTATCGCATCGACCCGGACACTTCCGAAGCCGTGTTTCGCGTGCGTTTGTTTTGGGTCGATAACGTCAACGGCCATTTCACACACGTCGACGGCGATGTCTCCCCCGGACCGAATCCCGGAAGCCTGGTGGTAGACGCCAGCGTTCCGGTGGAAAGCGTGGCCATGCCCACCCGGCGCATGCGCCAATGGGTGCTCGCACCGGCGTTCTTCGATGCCGGACATCACCCGATCATCCATTTCGTTTCCAACCCCGTTACGCAGAGCGATTTGCAGCGCGGCGGCACCTTGACCGGGTACCTCACGCTGCGCGGCGTCACCGCGCCGATACAGTTCACCGTCGACCCGGCGCAATGCCAGCCACTTACGATACCGTCCTGCAAAATCGTGCTTCGCGGCATCCTCCATCGCAGCACGTTCGGCATGACCAGCGATCGTCTGGCGATTTCCGACAACGTCGACCTGAACCTCAGCATCACGCTGCAACGCGAAACGCGCTAAAGCGCAGTTATGATGGGCTCGCTTACTACTCGCTTCCATGCAGGAATCGTTTGCGTGCCGATGAGGAAAGTGAAATGTATGTGGCGAGATGCGCGGTCCTTGGCGACGATCCGCCAACCATCCCAGGATTATCCCCTTAGGCAACTGCCACATATGCATTGAGCGAGCTGCCTGCATGCCCATGCGTTGCCGCCTCCTGTTGATGTTGCTGATGTCGGCGACGCTGTTGCCGGGCTGCACCTTGACGCACGCGCAAATCAAGCATGCCGACACCGTTGTCGCCGCCAACATGGATCGCGAAACGACGTGCGATCGGAACGATCACTGCGCCACCCCGTCGCCCTTGCTCGATGCCGCCGACAAGGCGCTCGCCGATTCGACTCCCGACAAACCCGAACATATCGTCACCTTGCTCGACGACAGTCAGGCCGCCTTGGTGGCGCGCATCAACCTGATTCGCGCCGCAAAGAAATCGATCGATGTGCAGACCTACATCTGGGATCAGGACGACATCGGCGAACTGGCACTCGGTGAGCTGCTCGCCGCGGCGCGGCGCGGCGTCCAGGTGCGCATACTCGCCGATCAGCTGTTTTCGTTCGAAGACCCCAATCTGCTCGCGCAGCTGGCGCTGGTCAGCCCCAATTTGCAGATACGGCTGTACAACCCCACGTTTCATAACGCGCACACGCCGCCGCTGGAGTTTGCGGCCGGCATCGTTTGCTGCTTTATGCGCTTCAACCAGCGCATGCACAACAAGCTGCTGCTGGTGGACGACGCCATCGGCATTACCGGTGGACGCAACTACCAGGACCGCTACTTCAATTGGGACAACGATTTCGATTACGTCGACCGCGACGTGATGGTGGGCGGCCCCGCGGCGCGCGACATGGCGGCCAGCTTCAATCTGTTCTGGAATCACAAGCGCGCCGTGCCGTTGACGCATCTGCGCGACGTGAATCGGTTAATCATGCGCAATCCACCACCAAAACCCTGGCCTGGGCCGCGCTACGTCTATCCGGCCCGTGTCGCCATCACTCAGCAAGAAGCGCAAGACAACGCTTGGCTCACCGAACACTTGCTCGACAACAGCCTGTCCGTCAGCAAGGTGGAATTCTTTAGCGACTTCCCCGCCAAGACCGAGGAGCCCTCGCGACGCGAAGCGCGCGAATTCACCGCGCATTTGATGCACCTGGTCAACGGTGCAAAAAAAGAAGTGATTCTGCAAACGCCGTATCTGGTGATGAGCCGGCGTGCGGAGAAGGTTTTCAAGCAACTGCGTCATGACGACCCCTCGCCACAGATCGTCGTCTCCACCAATTCGCTGGCGTCCACCGACGCCTTCGCGGTTTACGCGCTCTCCTATAAGCGCCGCAAGACCTACCTGACGAAGTTCGGTTTCGATATCTACGAAATGAAACCGCATGCCGAGTTCGCGAACGACGCCTATCTGCAAGCCAATGTCGATGACCAAGACGAAGACGACGGCACCCCGAGCGCACCCGGCAGCACGGACAAACCGCACAGACGTTTCCCGGGAACCGAGCGCCGCCCCGGCTTTTTCGGTAGCGCGGGACGCCGCAATCGCCCTGCGCCACTGATCAGCCCCGGCCGCCGTTTCGGCCTTCACGCCAAGTCGCTGGTGGTGGACGACGACCTGGCGATGGTCGGGTCGCACAACTTCGACCCGCGTTCGGATCACTACAACACCGAAGCGGGCGTGATCGTCTACGACCAACGCTTTGCGTCGGAACTGCGCGCCTCCATTCTTGAAGCGACTCAGCCGCAAAACGCGTGGATCATCGCGCCGCGCCAGCCGTCCATTCCGATACTCGGCCAGATCAGCCAAGCGATCGGCGATGTTTCGGCCAAGCTTCCGTTGTTCGACATCTGGCCGTTCCGTTACGCCACCAGTTACGAACTCAAGCCCGATTGCCCGCCGATGCAGCCGTCCAACCCGGATTTCACCCGCTGCTACGCCGCGGTGGGCGATTTCCCCGATGTCGCCATTTCACCGAAGTTGATCTATACACGGCTTATCACGGCGTTTGGCGCGGGCGTGCAAGGCGTGCTTTGAACGTGCACTCTCGTCTACGGTGATGGGCTGGCTGAAGAAAATCTCGCCATATCGCCCTATCTGAACCTCACCGTCATTCCGGCGAAGGCCGGAATCCAGTTCAAATACGTCGTGCGAAGCATTCGAAACCGGTTTTGTGTCCTGCGGACGCATATCAAAACTGGATTCCGGCCTTCGCCGGAATGACGACACGGCAAGAAATTTCATCGCGCAAAAGCGCAAATTTCAAAGCATCTGCTCGTACATAAAGTAGTGGCACTGCTCCATGCCAAGCTCGCGATACGTGTGCTGCGCGCGAGCATTCTCGGTTTCCACGTACAACCGCAACCCCACCGCGCCAGCCTGCTTCGCGCGTTGCGCCACGTCCTGATACAAGGCGCGAAACACACCGCCGCGGCGCGCTTCCTGTGCCACATAAACACTCTGGATCCACCAAAAATCGCCGTTGCGCCAATCGCTCCATTCGTAGGTCACCATCAGGCAACCCACCGCGCGTCCATCGCGCTCGGCCACCAGGTAGAAGCCGCGACGTGGCTCGTCCAACACCGCCGTCACACCACGCAGCAGCACTTGCGGATCGAGCCGTTTGTGTTCGGTTTCCCACGCCATCGCCGCGTTCCACTCGGCGACCACGGCAATATCCCCGCGCTGCGCAGGGCGAATGATCAATGTCGACACGCTTTGAACCTCATCGTTAAGTTTTGCGCCGCGCGCGCGATGCGCCGAGTTTGCGCGTCAGCGTATTGCGCCCCACGCCGAGCGCTGCCGCCGCATGCTGACGGTGTCCCTCGTTGGCCGCCAGTGCAGCTTCCATCAACACACGATCCAACGCCTCGCGTGCGCGGGTGTGGATCTCCGCTTCGCCATGTTCCAATGCGCGATCGGCCCAGTCGCGCAAGGCATCCGTCCAATCGCCGCGTTGCGTATCCACGGATTTGCCCAGGTCCGTCGGCAGGATTTCCGAACCGGACGCGATCACCGCCAGACGGCGGCACAGGTTTTCCAGCTCGCGCACGTTGCCTGGAAAATCGCGCTGTGCGATCGCCTTGAGTGCCGCTTTGGAAAAACGCTTGGGCGAAAGCTTGAGTTCCTGCACGGCACTGGCGAGAAAGTGTTGTGCCAGTTGCGGAATATCGCTACGTCGCTGCCGTAGCGGCGGCAGCTCGATGCGCACCACATCCAGGCGATGCTTCAAATCGGCGCGGAATTGCCCTGCCGCCACGCGCGCATCCAGATCCTGATGCGTGGCGGCGACGATGCGGACATTGCAACGAATCAACTCGCGCCCGCCCACGCGATAAAACTCGCCACCTGCCAACACGCGCAACAGGCGCGTCTGAAGAATCAGCGGCATGTCGCCGATTTCGTCGAGAAACAAGGTGCCGCCTTCGGCTTGCTCGAAACGTCCCGATACACGCCGGGTCGCACCCGTGAACGCGCCAGCTTCGTGGCCGAACAGTTCGCTTTCCAGCAGTTCGCTTGGAATGGCCGCCGTATTCAAGGCCACGAAAGGCTTGCCCCGCCGCGCGCTTTCTTCGTGCAGCGCACGCGCCACCAGCTCTTTACCGGTTCCGGTTTCGCCCGTGACAAGCACGTTGAGATCGCTGGCGGCGACACGACCGATAAGCCGGAAAACCTCGCGCATCTGCACGCTTTCGCCCAGCAGCGAATGCGCGGCGGTCGTGGCGACGACGGGTGCGGTATCCGTATGCGGCGCATCCGCCAACGCGCGCTGCACGGCGGCCAGCGCCTGATCCAGGTCGAACGGCTTGGCAAGATAATCCACGGCGCCCGCGCGATACGCGGCGGCCGTGGTCGCCACATCGGTATAAGCGCTCATCACGATCACCGGGCCGATGTGCTGCGTGCGCAATTCGTCGAGCAACGCCAGACCGCCTTCACCGGGCATACGCACATCGGTAATCACCAGCGCCGGTGTTGTTTCGCGCAGGGCTTTGCGCGCACTTGCGGCATCTTCGAATTCGCGCACATCCAGCCCGGCATCGCGCAGTGCTTCGGCCATTACGAAGCGCACGCCGCGATCGTCGTCGATAATCCAGATGCCAGATCGGTCATTCGATTTAGCCATGAGCACGCCCCGTCGTTGCCGCGGCACCGGGGCGCGGCGGCAAAGGTAGATAGAGAGAAAACACGGTTTCGCCGGGCCGGCTTACGTAGCGCAACTCGCCGCCATGTTCGTGCGCGATTTCCCGCGACAACGCCAAGCCCAGACCAGTGCCGTTCGCGCGCCCCGATACCAGCGGTTCGAACAAGGTTTCGCGCAGCGCAGCGGGTACGCCGGGACCATCGTCGATCACATCCAAGCGCAAGGCGCTGCGAAACATGCGTTCGCCCAAACGCACGCCGTGTTCGACGCGGCTGCGCAAGGTCAAGGTTTTGGCACCCGCTTCGATCGCATTGCGCGCAAGGTTGAGCATCACTTGCTGCAAACGGTCGGCGTCGCCTTCCACATCCGGCAAGCTGGGATCGTAATCGTGACGCAGACGCGGCGGCGAAGGCTCCGCACGAATCAATTCGCCGAGCCGATCAAACAGTTGATGCAAATTCACCGCACCCAAGCGCGGCGCACCATCGTGATGCAACAGCCGATTCGCCAGGCCCGCAAGGCGATCCGCCTCGGCAATCACCATGCCCGCGAGCGCTTGCATGTCCGGATCATCCAGCCGACGCTGCAGCAATTGCGCCGCACCGCGCAAACCGGCCAATGGATTCTTCACCTCGTGCGCAAAACCGCGCAACGTCGCCGACAACGGCGAAACCGGCAAAGGCGCTTCGGCAAGCGCATGCACTTCCACCAGCAGCGTGCCGGCCTCGAGCGGCTGCAACGACACATCCACGCGTTGATGGCCCTGCCCGCCGGGCAACAGCACCGCGCGGCATTGCACCGACCGTTGCTCCGCCAGACTCCTCGCCGCCTGCTCGGCAACCTCGATATCTTGCAGCAACGCGATCAACGGCTGCCCTTGCGCATGCCGCAGCCCCAGCCCCAGCAATTCCGCCAGCGCCGCATTGATCCACCGGACGCGCAACCCTTCACCGACCACCGCCAATCCGGTCGACATCTGTTCCGCCCAGCGGTTGGACTGTAGGTCGCTCATTGCACCAATAATGGACAATGCGCTGGGTTGGTGCAAATTGCCAGAAGGCAATAGGCTGGCCGACGCTCTGTCTTGTGTTCACAGGCACATAGTTTGTGCTGCTTGCACAAACTTTGACGTTTGAGCCTAAAACAAACTATGCCTTTCGATTTCTTGCAAAAATCTTTCATATCAGTGAGTTACTAATCCGCATGATGTGGACTTGAGGCCAAAGAGCAGCTATCGGGAACACGTTACTGGTCGCAAAAACGCGTAACCGGGTCACGGACAGCTAACCCAGCCGCCGAGACACGGGAAACCGCCTGGGTTGCTATCTGTTCGGATGTAGGGGTTCTTTAAGCCACCGCATATCATTCTCCGCCGCAGACAGCATCAAAGAATGATTCTGCGTCATTGCCAATAGCCGCAAATACTCAACTGCCGTTCTGCATCCGCAGACCGCATCTCGTTGATTGACATTAGCCTCTTTCATTACCTCGCCAGGCAACCACCAAAATAAGCGATGTCCACATTGCGTGATATCCATACCCTCTAGACGCTTACGGGTCACCGAAAACGCCTTTGTCCTTGCATAGCAGGCATTAGGCGCTGCCTGGCCCTTGTATGCATCAAGATAGGACTCGTAGAGTTCCGGATCGAACTCTCTTAGGCGAACTGGAGAGATGTTGAAGTCCCTAGCTAGGATGCGCACGGGGGGGAAAGTACAATGGCTTGCGTCGAAGAAGCCGACGCGCCATCCAGCGTGCCAATTTCACTGGATCATCGTTGCCTACGAAAAGATCAGAGATCCAATGAAAGCCGCGCCAAAGATCGAAGAGCGGCTCCCCCATTGCTTCATCAGGCCTTGCAATAAGATCGATAATGGGTACGCCATGCAGTGCACTCAGGTTGATGAACACTCTAAGCGTAAGCGGATTGATCTCGGAGCTTTGAGACGGCACACCGATCGATGTGGCAGTCTCGCGGAAACCACGCCAGTCCTTAGCTCTAGACCAAAACTTGGCCCTCAACTCTGAAAGCACCTCACCAGAAAGCGCCTGTCGCCCGGACGCTGCACAAAATTTCACCAGGCTAAGTGCTTGACTCTCCACCCACGTAAAGAGCGGGGTTTTCGCGGAAAACTTGCCTCTTCCGCCTAAGTCAGCTCCGCAGCTTATGTGCACCGACAGCTTTTGGCAAAACCGTGACCGCTGCTGCCTTGATCGCTCGACGCAGCGTGAACACGCTGATATTGGTTCATCGCAACGAGTTGCTCAAGCAGTGGCAAGAACGCCTGCAATCCTTTCTCGGTGTCGGCAAGGGTGTGATTGGCGTCATCGGTGGTGGCAAAGCCAAACCCACAGGCAAAATCGACATCGCCGTAATTCAATCGCTGTCGCGCCAAGGCGAAGTCAACTCATTGGTCGAAAGCTATGGGCATGTGATCATTGATGAGTGTCACCATGTCGGAGCGGTTTCCTTCGACGCGATACTCAGAAGAGTTAAAGCGAAATATGTGCTTGGACTTACGGCTACGCCGATCCGCCGCGACGGCCAACAACCGATCGTCTTTATGCAGTGTGGGCCAACGCGCTACACCGCCGCGCAATCGGCGAGTGCACCTCATGATCTGGAGGTAATGCCTCACTCATTGGGCAGGGCAATCGATCTCCCAGAAGGAGCCGGTATTCAAGACGTCTTCCGTCATCTCGCCAACGATTCCGAGCGAACGAACTCAATCGCCGATGCAGTCCAGGGCGCATTCGATCAAGGTCGAAAGATACTGGTGTTGACGGAGCGGACCGAACATCTCGAAGCCGTCGCGAGCGCATTACTCGGCAAAGTACCCAGTTTCTGTATTCTTCATGGGCGAATGTCGAAAAAACAGCGGGCCAAGTCGATCAAGGAACTCGATGACCTTGCCCCGACTGCGGCTCGCGTGCTGCTCGCCACAGGCAAATTAGTTGGTGAAGGCTTCGACCATCCGCCGCTCGACACGCTAGTGCTCGCCATGCCCATATCCTGGAAGGGCACACTGCAGCAATACGCTGGTCGGTTGCATCGCGAGCACGCCACCAAGACCAACGTGCGAATCGTCGACTTTGTAGACACGGGCCATCCCGCTCTGCTGCGAATGTGGGACAAGCGTCAACGCGGATATCGTGCCATGGGTTATCGGATCGCCGAGCCATGATCGATGTACAAACTATGGAGTTTTTTAGGGTCCAATGTCGTGACAAGCCAAACGGCAACTATCTGATTTCAAAAGATGCACCGTCATCCTGACGGGCCGCCTCTGATAGTCGCTGAACTCAAGTGCTGAACATCTAATTCTGGTCGATTTCGGTCGCGGGCCTATGCTGATCAACATGCTGGCGCGCTGATCACAATCGATTGGTTCGATTGATCTACTTCGTCAGCGCTCGCAGGCAAAGCGCTGCAGCTACCGAGCAGGCTCTGGATAAATGGCGTCGGGAAGTGCTTGGTAGCTACGGTGATCAACTCGCCAGGTCTTCATTGCGTTAGCCAAGACAAGCGGAAATTCGTATGCGCTTGACGCTTCACAGGATAGCCTAAACACTGGCAGCAGGGATCGGTTGAACCCTAAAGGTTGTCACTCAATTTCGATCCAAAGGGTTCGGTGAAAAATATTTTCAATGGATTCAAAAACATCAGCTTAGTGACATCATTTGCTGCCGCCGACATCTGTTGGACAGAACTCCGTAGTTTGTGCCGATTGCACCAACTACGGAGTTCGGCATTTGTACAAACTTTGGAGTTCATCGGTTCCAAATCCAGGCCGATGTCTCATGCCGGCAGACCCATGCGGTCTCGGCCGTTAGCCTTGGCTTTGAGCCCAAACATCAACTGCGATAAAACCTGCCATCCCTGTAGCTCGAAAGGATCGGGTGAGGAGCCCAATAGATCCCGCTCCCCACCCGAGAGGGGCAATCAGAAGTCTTTTTGAAGCGTCAGGTAGAGGCCGCGACGCGGACCGAATTGAGGTGCACCCACGCCAATGCCTGTGCCGCTGCGTAGTTCATAGACGCGATCCAACAGATTGATCACCGCCAACGATGTATGGAGCGATCCGAAGCCGTCGAAGTTGAAGTCGTGCGAGATGTTGGCGTTGAGCTGGAAGTAATCCGGCAGTGACAAGCCATTGGGCGTCAAACCGTCCTCACGCAAACCGCTGCCAAAAATATAGTCGGCGCCGATCTTGGTCGTATCCGTGATCGCATAGTTCACACCGCCCGATGACGTTT
>DATJMR010000101.1:0-8210 GCA_035508595.1 Dyella sp. | reverse complement strand
TGGGCCGCAGCTCTATCTCTTGTCCGAAGAAGGTTATCAAGGGCTCAAAAGCATCCAGACCATGCTGAGTTTGATGGCCGGCATTGCTTACACCGAAGGCGTCGATAACAGCGACAACACCATGCTGACGATTTCGCGCGCCGAGATTCATTTTATTTTTCGGGAAATAAGCGACCTGATCGGCGCTTCGTTGGAGCAGTTGGGCAAAGAGAACTGGGTGGGGACGCAGAGTTGGGCGCGTCAATAGCGAAGAAAAAGCGGAAATGGAAAAGCAAGCGTGTAAAGGGCGAAGGTAGTTAGGTGGTCTAACTACCTCTGTCCGCTTTGATCGGAGTGACTTTTGCAGCGCATGGCTTCCGCTGGATGGGCCTGAAGATTAAAGTGTGAGTTTGAAACTCTCACCGCCCCATAAATATGTCCCTTAAATCTCCAGGTCGAGAAATAGCCTGGTTTGTCGTTTGGCTTATTGTGTTCAGTGCGCCTGTGTCGGCCTTTATTGTGCACCTCGGCACCCAGCCACCCATGACCTCGCGCATGATCATGTGGTGCCCAGGCGCCGCGGCACTGATGACCTGCCTGGTTTGCAACGTGCCCGTGCGTTCATTGGGTTGGACGTGGCCCAAGGCAAAGTTTGTGGCGTGGGGATACGTTCTGCCATTGCTTTATGCCATCCCTGTATATCTGCTCGTGTGGTGGTTTATTCCAGGGTCTTTTGCCTTGGAAACTTACACCGCGCCGCTAGCCCGGGATTATCACGTGCATGCACACGCCGATGCGTTCGGTTTGCTTTTCGGCGTGCCCACCACGCTTATCTTCATAGTGATTGGGACCATGGCCTGGGCGCTCGGAGAAGAACTGGGTTGGCGTGGTTTTCTGGTTCCCCGTGTCCACGAAAAGTTAGGGCTGGTCGGCACCGGCGTGACAACGGGTTTGCTGTGGGCGGTGTGGCACTACCCAAGTCTGTTGGGTTCGACGTACAACGCAGGCACCTATCCGCCTTATGAAATCGGCTGCTTTACGCTGATGGTCGTGAGCATGGGCGTGGTGATGGCGTGGCTTCGGCTTGCATCGGGAAATGTCTGGCCGTGTGTGCTTCTGCATGCCGTGCACAATTCCCTGGTGCAAGGTGTTCTTGACTCGGCCACATCCACGACGGGCAAAGCACCCTATATCACCAGTGAATTTGGTATCGGCTTGGCTTTGTCGATAACGGTGGTTGCCGTTGTAGTTGTCGTCAAGCATGAGAAGCACTTCAAGCGCGGCCCAAGCCGCCCGTTACGGCTCTGAGGCGGCCACCCTAACGGGGCTGGCGGCTGAGGCCAGTTCCACGATTCCAACCATATCCAGGCGCCTCTCAAGCCAATGTGGATCCTTCAAACCGCCTCACCGTCATTCCGGCGAAGGCCGGAATCCAGTCTAAGCATGTGTCCGAAGGACACCTTACATCTTACGTTGAGTGCTTCGCACGACGTACTGAAACTGGATTCCGGCCTTCGCCGGAATGACGAGCAGAAGACATCGGCAATCCTCGCGCTTGGAAGTCGTTAAAGCGAATTAGTTACCGTCGCCTCTCTTTCAGGGGGCGAAAGTGATTAAGGTGATTTAACTGCCCTTGCCCCGTTCTTCACTGTCGCGCTTAAGGCCGCATTTTCGACGCTAAGAAACTGAATTCCAGCTTTCGTCGAGATGACCAATTGAAGAAGCGCGGTTTTCAAAAGCTGGAATAGCTTTTGCACCTATACAACGCGGCGAAACGGCAACCCCGTTTCTAGAATCCGACGCTGCCCATTTTCGGCAGTTTGCTACCCCGTGGGTATCAAGCTGACAAAAACAGCACCCTCCTTCAGGGCATGCAATGACGTGCCGATAGGTCACGCTTGAAAGCCAGCATTCCCTTCACAAAACCCTATGCCTAGCACCTACAACCCGCTGCTTGTCGTGATCTCGCTGTTAGTGGCCACGCTCGCATCCTATACCGCGCTCGATCTCGCGAGCCGCATTTCGATGCTCAAGCAATCGGGAAGTCGCCACGCATGGCTGGCCGGCGGCGCGGCGGCGATGGGGGTTGGCATCTGGTCGATGCATTTTGTCGGCATGTTGGCGTTTTCGCTGCCGATTCCGCTTGGCTACGACCCGGCCATTACCGGCTATTCGCTGCTGATCGCGATGTTTGTTTCCTGGTTTGCGCTGTATGTCGTGACGCGGGCACAACTGCGGTTGCGGGGCATTGCCGTGGGCGGCGTGCTGATGGGGTTTGGCATCGCCGGCATGCATTACACCGGCATGGCGGCCCTGCGGATGGAGCCGGGCATCGAGTACGACCCGACACTTTTCACGGCCTCCATTGCGATTGCCATTGCCGCATCGACCGCCGCGCTATGGATCGCCCGCACGCTGAGCGACACCCGGCAGCGTCACGTCATTACCAAACGCGTGGTGGCGGCTTTCGTGATGGGCCTTGCGATTACCGGCATGCACTACACGGGCATGGCAGCGGCCGGCTTCATGCCGGGATCGATCTGCGGCGCCGCCAACGATGTCGATACCCGGTGGCTTGCCACAACCATTACGCTCTTTACGTTTGCGATATTGATCGTAACCCTCATCCTTTCACGGTTCGACGTGAGAACGGCGTTGCTCGCCGGATCGGTCACCAAGCTCAACGACCAGATCGTTCGCATGGTCAACCACGACGAGCTCACCGACCTGCCGAACCGCAGAGCGCTGGTCGAACGCATCGAAACGGTGGTTCACAACGCCAAGCGCGCACAAGAAACCTTCGCGCTGTTGTTTATGGATATCGACGGTTTCAAAACCATCAACGACTCGCTAGGACACTCGGCCGGCGACGAAGTGCTCAAGGTATTCGCGCAACGGTTGCAGCAGTGCGTGCGCGAAGGCGACACGGTCGCACGGCTCGGCGGCGATGAGTTTGTTGTGTTGATGGAAAACGTGACATCGCCGGATGAAGCTCAGGATGTTGCGCAGCATGTGCTCGACCGCATGGGGCGCGGCAACTGGAACGACGGACAACCCTTTGAAGCCATGCCAAGCGTGGGCATTGCGTTGTTTCCACGCGACGGCGAAACCGCCGAGACCCTGCTGAAAAACGCCGACGCCGCCATGTACGAAGCCAAGCGCGCGGGCCGCGCGACGTGGCGCTTCTTCGAAGCCAGCATGAACGCCGCAGCGATGCGTACGCTGCAGATTCAGAACGCAATGCGCGCAGCCCTGGATGAGGGGCATTTTTCGCTTCGCTTCCAACCCAAATTCGACGGCATCACCAAAAAACTGGTGGGCGCCGAAGCCTTGCTCCGCCTCCATCACCCCGAGCTGGGGATGCTGGCGCCGTCGGAGTTTATCCCCGCCGCCGAGCGATCGGGCCAGATCGTGCAGATCGGGCAATGGGTGGTGCGTGAGGCGTGCCGGCACATACGGCGCTGGCAGGCAGAAGGGTTGCACATCAAGGTAGCCGTCAATTTGTCTCCACGCCAGGTGGCGCAGCCCGATCTGATCGACACCATGGTGGATATCGTTCGCGCCGAACACGTTCACTGCGAACAGATCATGTTCGAGATCACTGAAGCGGTAGCCATGCACGATGCACCGAAAACCGTGGAGATGATTCAAGCCTTCCAGCGCGCAGGCTTCGAAATCGCCATCGACGACTTCGGCACCGGCTATTCCAGCCTCGCCTACCTCGAACGCTTCCGCGTCAAACAGTTGAAGATCGACCGCTTCTTCACCAGCGGCCTGGATGCGCAAGGCCACGAAAGCCGCGCGATCGTTTCCGCCATCATCGCGCTTGCGCATTCGTTGAATATGGAAGTGGTGGCCGAAGGTGTGGAAACACCGTCGCAGCTGTTGGAGCTGCGTCATATGGCTTGCGATCAGATGCAAGGTTTTCTGCTGGGCGAACCGCTGACGGCCGATGCGTTCGGGGCGTTGCTGGAGCGGGACACCGCGCAAGCCTGAAGGGCGTGACTACAAAAGCGGAGAACGTCACAGCGTACTTTCCGTCAGAAAGGTTAGCGCGTTAGGTGAAAGCGCACCCTGCCCCCTGTTTTCGCGCCCGATGCGACATGTCGTTCGTCACAATGACATACGGCACGCGAGCCCGATCCAAAGGCAGGTTATCCTGTAAATCATTACCCATAGCTGTCACCATGTTGACCACGGATCATGTGCGACGTTAGGCGTTGACGCTCACTGCGGCGCGCTCACTCGTGTCGTGATCAAGCTTCTCCGTCATGGCTGCCAATATTGGCGTGTTGCCTTTTCGAGCTTCAACGAACTCGTAGGATGGCACTATGTCTAGATTGCGGGCACTAAAATGTGTGATGGTCGTAAGCGGATTGCTTTTTCTGGCAAGCGTTTATCCGCTCATAATGTCGCTGTGGTTCTGGCAGCACGCCGATGACCTTGTACCGATGTTCCTCAGCGTCTATGTCACGCTCGGGGTTTTCCTGCTGATGGCAGCGCGAAATCCGTCGGAGCATCGCAGCGTCATTTTGTTCACGGCGTGGTCTAGCTTTGTGCATGCGGGCGTCATGCTGATTCAGGCCTACCATAACGTTGACGGTCGCCCCGAGTTATTTGGCATGTCTGCCGTCCTGGTAGCCATCGGCGTGCCGCTGATGGCTCTTATGCCGACGAAGCAAGCGATAGTTCGTAAAACAGGCTGAGAACCCATGATGAGTTCAAATCTAAATGCGATCACAAAATGCGGCCGTTTTGTCACTCTTTAGGCGTTGCATTGACCCATTGAGACCGCAGTCGTAAGCGGACATTTAATATTTAAGTTATACATCGCCGAAAATACATGCAGCTTTATTTCGTACCCCTTCAGGGAGATAAGGCTCAATGTTCCTCATCGCGTTGGCAACGAAGGCTTCCTTTTCACCGACGGGCGCGACATAGCGAAGGGCTTCAGCAGCGGCTTGCAGTCCAACACTTCGCGCAATGATCCATCCTGCCAAATAAGAAGATGCAAGACATCCTCCTGCCGTGGCCAAGTTGCCTTGAGCAAAGAACGGTTGGTCGAGAACTTTTACTCCCGCTTCTTGTACCCAAGGCTTAGTGACAAGATCAGTACATACAGGAACACCGGCAAGCAGCCCTAGTTTTGCCAAGATCAGCGCACCTGAGCATTGCGAAGCGATAAGTTGGCGATCTGGTTGAAGCGCGATCCGGTCCATCAATTCGGAATTAGCAATGATTTGCCGTGTTTGAGCCCCACTGCCGACGATAACTGCGTCAGCTGACGTGGCGTCTTCGAGGGTTGATTGAGCACGCACAGCCATCCCGTTCATGGATGTAACTTCCGGTTCGGGGCAACAAATCGTGACCCGCCAATCTGGCCCCTTAATCCGATTCAGGACACCAAAAGCCATTAGAGAATCAAGCTCGTTGAATCCCTGGAAGGTAATAATTGCGATATGCATGAGAAATGATGTCCGTAGATTTGCGCAAAAAGCTTGGTTGATTGAGCGGGGCAGCAGATGTCTGCTTTGGGTTGGGTCTGAAGTGGCCATCGCACCTGAAGCGGTCTTGCCAAACAGGGTAGATGCGCAACTGCGTTTAGCCGCTTAAACTAACTTTGCATCTGAATCAGTTAATGCAGGCCGGTCAATGCGGGAGGACGGCGGATGAAACTATTGCTCACCTCGGCGGGCATCATCAACGGGAGCATCCACCGACGGCTCGTCGAGATGCTCGGGAAGCCGATTGCCGAAGCCACCGCGCTGTTCGTTCCGACGGCGATCTACCCTTTTCCGGGCGGCAGCCGGATGGCCTGGGAGGCCCTCAGCGGGAAGGCGTACAGCCCGCTGTGCAACCTCGGGTGGAAGTCATTGGGAATCCTAGAACTGAGCGTACTGCCGAGCATCGATCGGAGCGCGTGGGTTCCGATCGTCGAGCAAACCGACGCAATCTTGGTGTGGGGCGGTGACCCCATGTTCCTGTCCCATTGGATGAAGGAATCGGGTTTCGGCGCGGTCCTCCGGTCATTGGGCGACGGATCGGTCTACGTGGGGGTGAGCGCCGGCAGCCTGGCGACCGCCCGGACGTTCGCGACCCCGAAGGGGCGCCTCGACACGACCTACGTCACCGGCGAGGGCGCGGGACTCGTGGACTTTGCGATCATCCCGCATCTCGATCATCCGAATCACCCCGATATGTCCCTGACCAATGCGACCCAGTGGGCGGCGAGTCTGCCCGTGCCGGTGTATGCACTCGATGACCAGAGCGCCGTGAGCGTCGTGCATGGGAAGGTCGAGGTGATCTCCGAGGGCCAGTGGAAGCGATTCGACATCTGAGCCCACTGCCGCGGTAACTCCATCGTGCGCTGCGGTGAGACGCCCTGATACGCGCTGATACTCGTCCGAATCACCTGAGCCCGGCCGAATGCCTAAGTGCGCGGGATGTGAAACAATCTCCGTCCGGGCAGCACTTTCCGGGCGACGCTCATGCCGTCAACCGGTTCGTGTTTGACGGCTACCGGAGGCGGGTGTAGCGTGCCGTCGCAGCGGCATTGACCGTGGGGGGCTTAATGCGCACCGTCGCTTCCGCGGGCCAGTCGACACGCACGCCCATGTGGTTCGTTGCAACGATTGCGCTCCTCGGCGTCGCGGTCTTCATCAACTACATCGATCGCGGTAATCTCGCCACCGCCGCGCCGCTGATCAAAACCGAGCTCGGGCTTTCGGCCACACAACTCGGATTCCTCCTCACGGCGTTTTTCATCGCCTACGTGCCGATGCAGGTGCTCGTCGGCTGGCTCACCGACCGCTTCGGCGCGGGCCGAGTGCTGTTGATCGGCTTCATCGTGTGGTCGCTCGCGATGGCAGGCTCTGGGTTTGTGCACGGGCTCGCGCTTTTCGCGGCGCTGCGCGTACTGCTCGGCCTCGGCGAGTCCGTGTTCTTTCCAGCCTCATCGAGTATCCTCGCCCACTGCGCGCCGGAAAGCGGTCAAGGCATGGCCAACGCCGTGATCATGACCGGGATGGCTTGCGGTCCGGCGTTCGGCATCTTCTTCGGCGGACTGCTCATCGCCCAATTTGGCTGGCGCCACTTCTTCGTCGGCTTCGGGCTCCTCAGCCTGCTCTGGGTGATCCCGTGGCTGAGGATCGCGCAGCCGCGCCTGCGGCAACATCAGGCGACAGCCCGCGAAGGCGGCCCGAGCATGTGGGCGGTTCTGCGCGAGCGCTCCTTGTGGGGCGTAAGTCTCGGCCATTTCTGCGCCAACTACGTCTGGTACTTCGTGCTTTCCTGGATGCCGTACTATCTGGTGCACGAGCGCGGCTGGTCCATGCGGCAGATGGCCGCAATCGGCGGCGTGGCCTATCTCCTGATGGCGCTCACCACCATGATCACCGGTTGGGCGATTGATCAGCGGATCGTCTCCGGGGTCTCGGTGACGAGAGCACACAAATCCTGTATGGGCGTGGGTTCGGCGCTCACCGGGGTCGCCATCCTCGGTTGCGCCGTCGCGAGCGCCGGCGCCTCTGTGCTCCTTTTCTGCCTGGCGTGCGCCGCCATGGGGTTGGTGTCGCCGAGTGTCTATGGCGTCGCCCAGGTGCTCGCGGGCGAGCAGGCCGCTGGTCGTTGGGTTGGCATTCAGAACTGCATCGGCAACGTGGCGGGCCTGGTGGCACCGCTCCTCACCGGCATTCTGATCGAGCGCACCGGGCACTTCGTGCTGGCGTTCGCCATTACGGCCGCCGTCTCCGTCGGCGGCGGACTCGCCTGGATATTCGGCATCGGCCCGGTCTCGCAAATCGATTGGGCACGCCGCAGCCGCCCGGTCGCAGTAGCCGCGCCGATCACTCCGTAGCGGACCGAGCCGAAAGAAAAAGACCTAAAAGGTTGCCGATCACCATGGGAACGGTGCGGCCGTTGAGTCATCTGGAGTGCATATGGACAAACCTGAATGGGTGACAAACGAGCCGGAGTGGCTAGCGGACTGCCGTGCGGTTACCCAATGCGCCCACGATTTGATCGAGGGACGTAAGGGAGTTATCGAGTCAGCGAGAGTGCTACGGCGTCTGGCATATAAGGTACGCGATGAATGGGACACCGACTTTGTCTTCTTCCGTGGCATTGACTCCGAAAGCGACCACCTGCCGGTCGGCGGGGAACGTCAGCACTGGTCGGCTCCGAGGCTAGAGCGCGAAGACGAGAAAATCCGTGCCTACGAAGACGAGCGCCGC
>DATJMR010000100.1:0-4530 GCA_035508595.1 Dyella sp. | reverse complement strand
CATGGACGTGGTCACGGCATGAAGCGCGGCCAGATCGATTCGTTGAGACATTACCGACGAATCCAATGACTGCCGACTCAACCGATTTCTGCAATGTCCTCCCCCCATCCCCTTGTAAGGAATGAATCATGAAAAAGATCGAAAAAGTCCACTACACCGGCCAGACCCACACCAAGGTCAACCGTGACCCCGCTCTTCAGCGCGAGGGGCACGGTGTTGCCGACATCAAGCTGTCGGCTGCAGGTGGGAAAAACTACGAGTTCATCGCCGCCGAGTTCCATCCCACTGCCGAGCAGTTTTTCGCAGGCGCATGGTCGGCTTGCTGGATCACCGTCCTGAATATCGTCGCGTCGACGAAGAAGATCGCACTGCCGCAAGACACGACAGTGGATCTCCAGATCGACGTCGGTGAGAACGGTCCTGCCTGGGTACTGGGTGCCAAATTCACCCTTCGTGCTCCGGGCATGGACGAGGCCGCCGCGGAAGCGCTTGCTCATGCGGCTCATCAGTTCTGCCCGTATTCCCAGGCTACGAAGGGCAATATCGAAGTTATTACGGAAGTGGTTACGGCATGAAGCACGGTCAAGCCGGCTCGTCGTTCTAACTGCGACGAACCGGCTTGAAGCGAGCTTAAAAACGACGCTCTCCTGTTTTTTCCTCACGCTCGGAGTTATGACTTATGAAAATCGAGAACGCTACCGTTCTTGTCACCGGAGCCAATCGCGGGCTCGGCCTGGTATTTGCGCGCGAATTGCTCGCGCGCGGCGCCCGCAAGGTGTACGCGGGTGTGCGCGATCCGGCGACCATTACTCAAACCGGTGTTCAGCCGCTGCGACTCGACGTCACCAACGTACACGATGTGGCGGCGGTCGCAGAACTGGCATCAGACGTAACGCTTGTAATCAACAACGCAGGCATCGCGCAGACCGGGGGCATCCTCGCACCGGACAGCGAAGAGGTCACGCGACGCATCTTCGAGACCAATTTTTTCGGTATGTTGCGCATGAGCAAGGCCTTTGCGCCGATCCTCAAGGCCAACGGCGGTGGCGCATTGCTCAACGTATTGTCGGTCGTCTCGTGGGTGAGTGGCGCGATGGCCGCCTATTCGGCGAGCAAGTCGGCGGCGTGGTCGCTTACCAATGCATTGCGTCTCGAATTGGCGGCGCAGAAGACGCAGGTGCTTGCACTGCATATGGGCTTTGTCGATACCGACTTGGCGCGTGGGTTTGATGCTCCCAAGTCCAGCGCTGAGGAGATTGTCGAGCGCGCACTCGACGGACTGGAATCGGGCCTGGATGAGGTGTTAGCCGACGAACGCAGCCGGCAAGTGAAGCAAGGCTTGACGGCAGCAAGACCCATCTACCTGCCGCAGCTCCCGTGAATTAAGCGTTTGATCGCCGGGTCCGCCCTCTACCGACAAACACGTTTTTAGAACCGACTGTACCCACTGAGTAGCCGTCATGCTTTTCGAACCTTTCACTACCATGTCGATTCGGCTCGCCAACCGCACGGTTATGGCGCCGATGACGCGCAATCGCGCCGTCCACGCCAACACACCCAATGCGCTGATGGCCGAATATTATGGTCAGCGGGCGACGGCAGGCCTGATCATCGCCGAGGGAACGTCGCCTTCGCCCAACGGTCTTGGCTATGCACGCATGCCCGGGCTCTTCAACGAAGCGCATGTGCGCGGATGGAAGATGGTTACCGATGCTGTCCACGCTAAAGGCGGCAAGATCTTTGTGCAGCTTATGCATGCAGGGCGCGTGTCGCATGTGGCGAACCTGCCCGCGGGTGCGCAAGTGCTCGGCCCGACAGCCGATGCGTCACCGGGCCAGATGCACACCGACGCACTGGGCATACAGCCACGCAGCACGCCGCGAGCGATGAGCGAATCCGATATCGCCTGTGCCGTCGATGAATATGCGAAATCGGCCCGACTCGCTATCGAAGCGGGGTTCGATGGCGTTGAACTGCATGCCGCGAACGGCTACCTGATCGAGCAATTTTTGAATGCCAATGTCAATCAGCGGACGGACGGCTACGGTGGCAGCATCGACGGTCGCAATCGCTTCGCGCTCGAAGTTGCTCGTGCAACCGCCGCTGCTATAGGCGCGCACCGCGTCGGGATCCGACTTTCGCCCTACGGAGTGTTCAACAGCACGGGCGCGTTTCCCGAAGTCGACGCGCAATACGTGGCCCTCACGCAGGAGTTATCGAGACTTGGCTTGTTGTACGTCCATGTGCTGGATCATTCAGCCATGGACTCGTACATGGGCGCGCCCCCAGTGCCGGCCGACTTCAAATTACGATTGCGCGCCGCATTTCAAGGCTTGTTTATCTTGGCAGGCGGCTTCGATCGCACAAGTGCCGAAGATGCGCTCAGGGCAGGACACGCAGATCTCATCGCCTTCGCACGCCCGTTCCTCGCCAACCCAGATCTGGTGGAACGCATGCGCGCGAATGAGGCGCTGAATGCCGTGGACATGTCCACGTTGTACACCTCCGGTCCCAAGGGTTACACCGACTATCCGACACGGATGGCCTGAGATGTGCATGCTTCACGAGCAGCATGACCGGTGAGGGTGAGTGGCGAAATGCGTGCATAGAGTCCGCCAGGTGGCCTCGGGCTGCGCATCGCGGCGAGGTCACCCGGTGAATGGCAGGCACTTCGTTGCCCGCCGTCTTGAGGTTGGCGTTAGAACGACAAAACACATTCAAGCGAATAGCTTGCGCAGCCGGCTGGGTTGGGCGCGAAGATATTGGTCCGGCGCTCTGACTTGGGCTCCGAAGTGAGCGGCAGCGTGCCACGGCCAACGAGGGTCAAAGAGCATCGCCCGCGCGAGTGCGACCAGATCGGCGTCGCCCGTGCTGAGGATGGATTCGGCTTGCTCGAACTCGGTGATCATGCCGACCGCGACCACGGGGATTGTTGTCGCTTGCTTCACCGCTCTGGCAAAGGGAACCTGATAGCTGGGGCCGATCGGAATCTGCTGGATGGGACTGGAGCCGCCGCTTGAGACATTGATCGCGGCGCAACCTCTCGCTTCCAACGCTTTGACAAACGCGATCGTGTCGTGGATAGACCATCCACCGTCTACCCAGTCTGTCGCGGACACGCGCATCGTCACGGGACGATCGTGCGCAAACGCGTCTCGCACGGCGTCGAAAACTTCGAGCGGAAAGCGCATGCGATTTTCCAGGGAGCCGCCGTATTCGTCGTCTCGATGATTTGAGAGAGGCGACAGGAATTGGTGGAGCAGATAGCCATGCGCGCCGAGAATCTGTATGAAATCCAGCCCGAGCGTCGACGCACGCCGCGCTGCCGCCGCAAAGGCGTCGCGAATGGCAGACAGGCCGGCGCGGTCCAGGGCGATGGGCGGTGTTTCATCGGTCGCCACGGCGACGGGGGATGGGCCGTACGTGTTCCAGCCGTGCGTGTGATCGGGTTGAATCTGCGCACCGCCTTCCCACAATTTTTGGCGGGAACCTTTTCGACCCGAATGGTTGAGCTGGATTCCAATCGGCATGTCCGACCATCGCCGGACGCTGCGCAGCACGCGCGCCATGGCGGCCGCGCATGCGTCCGAATAAAGCCCGACGTCGGCATGAGTGGTACGTCCTTCGGGTGTAACGGCCGTCCCTTCGATGGTCAGCGCCGCCGCGCCCGAAATCGCCAGTTGGCCAAGATGCATCAGATGCCAATCGCCCATCTGTCCGTCTTGGGCCGAGTACTGGGCCATGGGAGCGATGACGATACGATTGGCCAATTTCAAATTGCCGACGTGTGTCGGCGTAAAAAGCATGGGATGACTCATAACAAATCCTTCCGGCGCGTTTTAGCGTCGCCTACGTTGTTCGGTGTGTGATGCCTTGTTGCCGCGCGACAGATGGCACCTGGTTGTGCCGCATCAACCGGCGCGGTTGGTCGCTTCCGCTTCGGCCGCGCGCGCAAGGCACTCGACCCATTCCTGGTGATAGCGATAAAGCGCACCTGGATGTTGGCGACCGATGACTTCAACAAAAAAATCGCCTTGCTGCGTTTCTTCCGTCAGCACGTGACAACCGTCCTGCGTCGGCGTGATGACCCAGCCGTGGTAGGCGCTTGAGCCGGTCTTGTCGCCATCGACCGTTGTCGCCCACGCCAGGCGTTGCCCGGGCACGCATTCGGTTACCGTCAAGGACATCGGATAACCGACCGTTACGCGGCTGTACCGAGTGCCCAGCGCCAGCTCAGGTTCGCCGGACAAAATCTTGACCTGATCTTCGGCGGGGAAGTAACGCGACCAATACTCGGCATCAACGAGCAGCTTCCACACCACATCGGGTGGTGCTTTCACATCGATGTCGTTGAGCGCATAAATGGCCGATATTCTCGGGTCGTATCGGTCGGGCCAAATCACTTTGTCGATCATGTATGGAACCTCATCTAGCGGGAGTGATGCGGTTGCGTTATTCAGACCGGACCAGATCCTGGAAAATCAGTGGCGCCCAGTTGCGCCCACGCGCTTGAACCAGCGCACCGCCTTC
>DATJMR010000099.1:0-14257 GCA_035508595.1 Dyella sp. | reverse complement strand
GCATGTCGTCCTACGGCGCCAAGAGCACACGGACACCTGAACTCGCTGAAGGCTGACGTCCCTGAGGGGCCGTCTGCACGCATGCCGGAGTTACGGTAGGCTGAAACACTGATGACGAAGGCGCAATGTCATCAGCCACAGGCGGACGCGTTCGCCGCTGGAGCCGTCGGCGGAGCGCTCGCCAATCTCCCGCTATTTTTCTCTGGAACGAGCATGGAATATCGACATCTCGGTGCTTCAGGATTCAAGGTACCGGTGCTCAGCTTTGGCACCGGCACATTTGGCGGCAAGGGCGAACTGTTTCAGGCGTGGGGTGAGACCGACGTCGCCGAAGCGCGCAAGCTCGTCGACATCTGCCTCGACGCCGGTGTGACGATGTTCGATAGCGCCGACATTTATTCGAGCGGCGCATCGGAGTCGATTCTGGGTGAAGCGCTCAAGGGCCGCCGCGACAAGACGCTGATTTCGACCAAGGCGACCTTTCGTTTCGACAACGATCCCAATAGCGTCGGTTCGTCGCGCCATCACCTGATCAAAGCGGTCGATGCGGCGCTCAAGCGTCTGCAGACCGACTATATCGACCTGTTCCAACTGCACGGCTTCGACGCGAAAACGCCGGTGCAGGAGGTGCTGTCGACGCTCGACGACCTCGTGCGCGCGGGCAAGATCCGCTATACCGGCGTTTCGAACTTCTCGGGCTGGCATCTGATGAAGTCGCTCGACGTCGCCGATCGCTACGGCTATCCGCGCTATGTCGCAAATCAGACGTATTACTCGCTGATCGGCCGCGATTACGAGTGGGAGCTGATGCCGCTGGGTCTCGACCAGGGCGTCGGCGCGGTCGTCTGGAGCCCGCTCGGATGGGGCCGCCTGACCGGCAAGATCCGCCGCAACCAGCCGCTGCCCGCCGTCAGCCGGTTGCACAAGACCGCCGACATCGGGCCCCCGGTGCCGGACGAGTATTTGTACCGTGTGATCGACGCCCTGGATGAGGTCGCCGCGGAAACCGGAAAGACGATTCCGCAAATCGCGTTGAACTGGCTACTGCAGCGCCCGACGGTGTCGACGGTGCTGATCGGCGCGCGCAACGAAGAACAGCTGCGGCAAAACCTCGGCGCCGTCGGCTGGAATCTCACGACGGAACAGGTCGCCAAGCTCGACGCCGCCAGCGATATCGCGCCGGTTTATCCGTATTGGCATCAACGTGGTTTTGGCGAACGCAATCCGCCGCCGGTTTAACCGCAAGCTGCGCGCCCCTCTACCCGCACAGAGAGGGGCCATGCGGTGACGTTGTATCGCCGGTAAGCTGTTTGCGGCCTTCTACGCAGCGCGCCGATATGGAACCTCGCCTCGTTACCGATCCCAAGCTGTTGCCGATACTGGATGCGCTGCAGCGCCGCGAACCGATTTTTCATCGCCCGGAATGGGGCACGGCGCGCGCCGATTTCGAGGCGATGACCGAAGCGGATTATTGGGAAACGGGTGCCTCCGGCCGCCGCTACAGCCGCGACTATGTGCTGGACGTGCTGGAAAAACGCTACAGCCAGCCGTTCGAAGACGATTGGGAAACGAGCGATTTCCACTGCATGGAAATCGCCGCCGACAACTACCTGCTCACCTATACCTTGAAGCAAGGCGCACGCGTTACGCGTCGCGCCACGCTATGGCGCCATACGGCGCAAGGCTGGAAAATCGTCTATCACCAGGGCACCGTGGTAGCGGATTAGCCGTCTATCACGGTCTTCGCAGGCACAACTTACCTGCCCGGCTGCGTCATCGGTATGTCGCCTTGGTCCAGATGGCTCAGGTCGCTCGATCCCTGCTGGCTTTGCGCGGACGAGTTCGACCAGGCGCGAACGAAATGTCCGTGCTGATCGAAGCTCAACATGGTGGAAACGGTCTTTTCCACATGCTTGGGAACATGCGAGCCGGTGGTCGCCTCTCCCGACACTTCTTGATGCTTGGTCACATATTGAAGCTGCTGACCACCGTCGGGCGTTTGACTGACCTGAAACGGCTGACCCAGGACGCTCTCGACCTGAGCGACCGTGGTCACGCCGGGTTGAAACGAAGCGAGCGTTCCCTGATCGGCTTTGGGGCCTGACGACGCACAACCTGCAAGAAACATTGTCGCAAGGGCAGACGCAACGACCTTGTTCATGTACCTCTCCTTTCTATCCTCAGACGTGCTGTAAATGCCAAGCGCGCCATACTCGGCGAAAACAAGGCATCCAGATACATGCCTGAAGTCACATCGCCAAACAGCGTCGTCTGTATGGATTTGTCCGCGCGCTCCTGAGAAGCCAGAGCCATTGCTTGCAAAAAGCATCAACCGTTTTGTGCGCGGCAACCGTTTTGAAAGCCCAGTGCAATCAACCATTAAGCCCGATAGCCGCGACGCCAGCGACAACCGAATGCTTTTTTAAAGCCATCCGCGATTTGGCCGATACATTGACAAAGTCACGACAACATTGCCTCATTAGTTGCAGGGGTTCACGTTTCTTGCACGGTATGTACTCGTTCATAGGCCTGCCATAAAGGCAGATTGGGTAGCCATGAGCAGATCGCTTCCTATCCCGGCCAAGTCATTGCAAGAGCCTGAAAATACGGCCTGGCTTGGTTGCTTGATCGAAGCCGAAACGCCCGGCGAGGTTTGCTCGCTCCTGGAAACCCTGGTGCAAGCTCAACCTTATTGCCTCAAAGCCAGGGTGGCGATGCTCGACCACGAGCAGGACGGCCTGCAGCCCCTCACCCCTGAGGAACGAAGTCTTGCGCAGACGGCCCTGAGAGCGGTGGACGGTAATCCCGTATCGGTGGATGGGCGTTGTTACGCCGTTGCGCTGCTCGCCGGACAGCAAATCGTTTTATTGCTGTCGATGACCGTCGACGGCGCCATCAAAAGCGTGCTCGCAAACGTAAGCCCTTACTTGCAACTGGGCGTACGCCAGCTCCATCACACCATCAAGCTGGCCGAACTCCACGATTCGCACAGCCAGCTGGAGCACTCGGAGAACCTGCAGCGCGCGTTGTTCTCGATTTCGGAGCAATCGGGCTCCAAGCGCGACATGCCCGATATGTTGCGCGAGATTCACCACATCGTCAGCGGGCTGATGTACGCGGAAAATTTTTTCATCGTCCGCTATTACCCGGAACGCGAAACGTTGCGCTTTCTGTATTACGCGGACATCAACGACCAAGACAAACCCGATACCAACCGCGATATGCAGTTGGACGACCGCCGGCACACGCTTACCTGGTACCTGCTCGCCCAGGGCAAACCCCTGATGGGCAGCAACGAGCAGTTGCTGGAGCAAGTGAACGGCCCCTTGGTCATTGCCGGCCCCGATAGCGACGACTGGCTGGGCGTGCCGATGGTGCGCGACGGCCAGGTACAAGGCGCACTGGTGGTGCAAAGCTACGGCACCGGCATCGTGTACTCCCGCGACGATCTTGCCTTGCTCGAATTCGTCGGCAATCACATCCTGACCGCGCTTGAGCGCAAAGAGAGCAAAGACGAGCTCGAACGACGCGTGCGGCAACGCACCGAAGAACTGGATCTGGTCAATCGCGGCCTTCGCGCCGAAGTGCACGAACGGCATCGCGCCGAGCGCTTGCAAGAGGCGCTGTTCCAGGTTGCGCAGCTGGCTACCGCGGATATCGACGAGAACACGTTCTACGAGCGCGTGCATATCGTGGTCGGGCGATTGCTGGATGCGGAAAACTTTTTCATCGCGCTGCTTAGCGACGATCGCACGAAGCTGGAATTTCCCTATTACATGGATGCCGGCGTGCGGCACCAGATGTCGCGTCCGATCGGGCGCGGCCTGAGCGAATTCGTATTGCGCCGCGGCCAGCCTTGGTCCGGCACGCGCGAAGACATCATGGCGCTGGGTCGAAGCGGCGAAGTCGTGCCGCATCACATCGGCGAACCGTCCGCGTACTGGCTTGGCGTGCCGCTGAAGGTGGACGAAGACGTGATCGGTCTGGTCGCGGTGCAGAGCTACGACCCGAACGCCAGCTACGGTACGCAGGAGCAGGAACTGCTCAGCTTCGTGGCGTTGCAGATCGCCAACAGCATCTATCGCCGGCGCTCCGCCGCGGCGCTGCACCTTGCCAATCTGCGGCTGGAACACCGCGTGGAAGAGCGCACGCGCGAATTGCGCGCGGAAATCGTGCGACGCGAACAAATGCAGCAGCAGCTGCACCATCAAGTGATGCACGATCCGCTGACGGGCCTGCCCAATCGCGGCTACCTGCGCGACCGCCTCGATCACGTGCTCAACCGAATCCAGAGCGATCCGGGCCGCCGTTGCGCTCTGCTATATATCGATGTCGATCGTTTCAAGGTGATCAACGACAGCCTGGGGCATCTTGCCGGCGACGAGTTTCTGAAAGCCGTCGCCATCCGCCTGCTGACCCACGTGCGCGAACCGGACATGGTGGCGCGGCTTTCGGGCGATGAGTTCGCCATCCTGCTGGAAAATATCGAAGACACCGGCACCGCCACGATCATTGCCGACCGCGTATTGCAGGCGGTAGCGGTGCCGCTGCGTATTTCAGGCAAAGAACTGGAGCCCTCGGTCAGCGTGGGCATCGCCTGCGGCGACCAGAGTTATCTGGATGCGGACGAACTTATTCGCGACGCAGACATGGCGCTTTATCAGGCCAAGGAGCTGGGCCGCAAACGTTTCGCCGTTTTCGACGAAGCGCTCGCCAAAGGCATGGTGGACGTGCTCGCGATGGAAAGCGAATTGCGCAAGGCGTTGCGGCAAAACGAATTCGAACCGTATTTCCAACCCATCTGCCGACTGGGCGACAGCAAAGTGGTGGGTTATGAAGCGCTGATTCGCTGGAATCATCCGCAACGCGGTTTGTTGCGGCCGTCGGACTTCGTAAAAATCGCCGAAGACAGCGGCCTGATCGAAGCCATCGACTGGCGACTGTTCGAGCAGAGTTGTCGATTGCTGGCGCAACACGGGCTGGCCGATCGGTTCATTACCTTCAACGTATCGGCGCTGCATTTGCGCCACGCCGATTTCGACACGCGCATTCTAAAAATGCTCGAACGCACCGGCCTCGCACCCGATCGACTTATTACCGAGGTGACCGAGGGCGCACTGCTGGATAACCCCGAAAGCGTTCGCTCGGTGCTCGACCGCCTGCGCAGCGCGGGCGTAGGTGCGGCGCTGGACGATTTCGGCACCGGCTATTCGTCGTTGAGTTATCTGCACTCCCTGCCCTTGCGCATGTTGAAAATCGATCGGGCATTCGTGCACGAATTGGACAAAGCCGGCCGCAGCAACACGACCACGGTGGTCGCGGCGATTCTCGCCTTGGCGCACGCGCTCAACATTCAAGTGATTGCCGAAGGCATCGAAACGCAGGCGCAACTCGAAACGCTGGTCAGCATGGGTTGCGAGATGGGACAGGGTTACCTGCTGGGAAGCCCGGCGCCTATTTCGCACTGGATCGACATGCAGAAACGCTGACGCTTGACTACGCTTTGCTGGTTCCCGTCCGCACCGAATCCAGGTGCCTCACGTCGCGAATGTCTCCCAGCCAGATCAGGCCGTCCCAATCCGGGCGCTCGCGGTCGATCAACCGCACGACCCCGTTCATGCCCTCTCGATCGTCGGGATCCAAAAAAACCTGCACGGTAGGCGTGACGCTCACGACGCCCTCGACCACCTCGCCGTCGTTCTTGACGATACGTACGGCAGCATTCACCGCCAACTCGTCCACGCGCTTTTCCAGCATGGCGATATCGTCGGCATCGATATAAACGTGTTTGGCCCTGCGTCCCATGTCGCGCTCCCGTTTTCTACGCGCGAGTACAGTGAACGCCGGCTCGTAAAACGAACGTGCCCGGCCCGTCATGAAACGGGCCGGGCACGTTTGCATGCATCAAGCCTTGAGCTTGGTC
Organism: Dyella sp.; assembly: GCA_035508595.1. Lineage (GTDB taxonomy): Bacteria > Pseudomonadota > Gammaproteobacteria > Xanthomonadales > Rhodanobacteraceae > Dyella_B. The sequence continues at coordinate 8,334 of DATJMR010000099.1, read as the reverse complement.
TCTTGCGAGGCGTGCTGGTGTTTCTCTTTGACTTCGCGCAACAGCTCCAGAACATGCTCGCGATGTTCTTTGCGCTTTTGATCTTGCGCCGCCAGCAGCTGTTGCCGCCGCGTCATATGCATGGGTGTGACCGGCTTCAACACCGGATGCACCATGCGATTGATGTAATCGGACCACGTGCTGAGATGCCAAAGCGACCGGGTCGTACCCGAAGACCTTGAGCTCGGGGTCATTGAACCAGGGGTATTCATGAATTGGCCTCCACCACGCCGATGGTTGCCGAAGCGGCGAGTGCCGCCCGGATACGTAATGTGCCCCAAAGGTCGTTAGGCCGCTGTAATACAAGTGGTACACGTCGCTGACGAATGGCGAACAATCGCCCTGGCAGCCAAACCGGTTCAACGTACCGACTGCGCCAAATAGTCCTTGCCAATGAAAGAGTTCGAGCATTTATTTAGAGCAAAATCTTTCCATTTGAGCGATGACCGATACCAGGCCACGGGCCCCGCCAAGGTGCGGTGGCCGCGAACGAAGAAGGACAACTTAGCCGTTTAATTCGCAAGTATTCCAATCGTGCGCAGCCACACATCCACCAACCGGGGCCACTCGGTAATCGGCCGCTTCGTAGGACGCAAGCCGAAGGCATGGCCACCCTGCGCGTACAGGTGCATCTCCACCGGCACCCCGGCCTTTTGCAACGCGATGTAGTAAGCCAGCGACTGGTTCACGCCGTCGACGTAGTCGTCTTCGGCTTGTACTAAAAACGTGGGCGGGGTTTCGCGAGAAACCGGAACATGGGCGTTGAACACGCCGTCGTCGGTCACCAAATGCCCCGGATACACGGCGACGGCAAAATCCGGTCGGCTGCTTTCTTGGTCGGCGGCATCGACGGGCGTGTACAAGCGGCGATGGAAGTTGGTGCTTGCTTCGGCAACCAGGTAACCGCCCGCCGAAAATCCGAGCACCCCGATCTTGTGCGGATCGATATGCCATTGCGCCGCATGAAAACGCACCAAGCGTAATGTTCGCTGCGCGTCCTGCAACGACGGCACCGACAGATCGTAATTGCGAGGGCGACAATCGCAATGCCAGTTGTAAGGTTCGCTCGGTACGCGGTATTTCAGCAGTACGCAGGTCATTCCCCGAGACGTCAGCCAGTCGCACACCTCGGTGCCTTCAAGATCCATGGCCAATATTTCGAAACCGCCGCCGGGGAAAACCACCACTGCGGCACCGGTATTTTTTCCCTTCGGCGCATAGACCGTCAGGGTCGGTTGCGACACGTTGTGCTCGGCAAGCGCGGGTTTGCCGCCGATCAGCGCGGTGCTTGTCTGCGCGTATTCCGGTCCTGGCATGGGCTGAACCCCGGGTGCTGGGCCGGGCCAGATCGGTACTTGCGTGTGCCCCGCCGGGGGCTGCCAAACCGTGGTCGCCGCATGCGCGCACACGCATGCCGCCAGCAAACTCAGAGCCATAGCCCACCGCTTCATGACGCGCCTCCGTTCAATGCAGGAAATCAAGTGGAACCCCTCTTCCAATCCTGCAGGCCTGCTCTGACCGACGGCTGCCGCGCGAGTGGATTTTCTCGGTAAGCATTCGGGCAATCGAATTGTCCGGATGCGAACGCATGGACCACCGATAGTCCTTACAGCGGCAGCGCGGTGGTCCGTTTCACCGTGCGCAAGGCCAGCGTCGATTGCACCCTCACCACGCCCGGCAACTGGGTGAGGATTTCCGTGTGAATGCGTTCGAAATCGACCGAATCGGCGTAGGCGACGCGCACCATGTAATCGGCGGCACCGGCCAACAGGCAGCACTCGGTGACTTCCGGGTGCTTTTGGATGGCTTCTTCAAACGCGTCCAGCGCGGCGCGGCCTTGCTGATCCAGGGTGACCAGCACGAAAGCAGTGCCCGACAAGCCCGCGGCCTTTTCGTCCAGCAGCATCACGTAGCGGGAGATCAGCCCCCGTTCCTCCAGCAGTTTGACCCGCCGCAGGCACGCGGAGGGGGACAGATTGATCTGCATGGCGAGCTCGGCGTTGGCCAAGCGGCCGTCCTCTTGAAGCAAGCGAAGGATGGCGCGGTCGCGATCGTCCAAGGGCGGATACGGATTCGTCATAGATTTCACATATTGGCCAAATATTCGCACCATATGCGAAAAAATGGCCGTGATGGTGCCGTAATGAGCGAGAAATTGTGCAACAACCCGATCATACTGCGCGCCGCGCGTGCCAAGAAAGGCTGTCGCGCTCACCTTCCACCACCTCCATAGAGAAATCCAACCATGCGCATTGGTGTGCCCAAAGAAATCAAGAACCATGAATATCGTGTGGGCCTGGTCCCGTCGTCCGTGCAGGAACTGGTGCACAACGGTCATCAGGTGATGGTTCAGAAGGATGCCGGTGTTGGCGCTGGCTTGTCCGATGCCGATTACGTGGCAGCCGGTGCGACGATCGTCGAATCCGCCGACCAGATCTTTGCCGAAGCCGACATGATCGTGAAGGTGAAAGAGCCCTTGGCCGTTGAGCGCAAGAAGCTCCGCAAAGGCCAGATTCTGTTTACCTACCTGCACCTGGCACCCGATGCGGAACAAACCCACGACCTAATCGCCTCCGGCGCGATCTGCATCGCCTACGAAACCGTAACGGCCAACAACGGCTCGCTGCCGCTGCTGACGCCGATGTCCGAAGTAGCCGGCCGTCTGGCTCCCCAAGTCGGCGCGCATGCGCTGGAAAAGGCCCAGGGCGGACGCGGCATCCTGCTCGGCGGCGTGCCGGGCGTGCCGGCGGCTGAAGTGGTGATTCTGGGCGGCGGCGTGTCCGGCACGCATGCGGCCACCATTGCCGTGGGCATGGGCGCCAAGGTAACCGTGGTGGATCGCTCGCCCGATGCGCTCAAGCGCCTGGCCACACAATTTGGTACCTCGATCTCCACCGTGTTCTCGACGCGTGCGGCGCTTGAGGAGCTGGTACCGCGCGCCGACCTGCTGATCGGCACCGTGCTCGTTCCGGGTGCGGCGGCGCCCAAGCTGGTGTCGCGCAAGATGGTGCAGACCATGAAAAAGGGCTCGGTGATCGTGGACGTTGCGATCGACCAGGGCGGCTGCGTGGAAACCTCGCACGCCACCACGCACTCCGATCCCACTTATGTGGTGGACGATGTGGTGCATTACTGCGTGGCGAACATGCCGGGCGCCGTGGCCCGCACATCCACCTTCGCACTCAACAGCGTGACGCTGCCCTTCACGCTCTCGCTCGCCAACAACGGCTGGAAGAAGGCGTTGACGCAAGACGCGCACCTGCGTAACGGCCTCAACGTGTTCGAGGGCAAGGTCACCTGCGAACCTGTCGCGCAAGCCCACAACCTGCCTTACGTCAAGGCGGAAACCGTGCTCGGCATGTAAGTCACAAGCAGGCAGCCATCCCGTTTCGGGATGGTTGCCTGTTTCGCCGTTTCGCTCTTGTCGATTTTCTTCGACACCGTTCGTCGCCGTCCAAAGACCCCACTTTCGGAGCCTGTGCGATGAGCTTGAAACTGTACGCCCACCCTTTTTCGTCCTACTGTCAAAAGGTGCTGATTGCGCTGTACGAGAACGGCATTCCGTTCGAGTGGCGCATGTTGTCCGGCGATCAACCAGACATCTATCAGCAATTTGCCGGCATCTGGCCGTTGAAGCGCTTTCCGTTGTTGATGGATGGCGAACAAGCGATCGCCGAATCGTCCATCATCATCGAGCACCTGGCTTTGCATTACCCGGGGCCCGTATCCCTGTTGCCCGCCCATGCACGCGATGCGCTTGAGGTGCGGAGCATGGATCGGTTTTTCGATTTGTATCTTTCCACGCCCGTGCAAAAGATCGTCTTCGATGCGATGCGGCCAGAAGCGGAGCACGACGCGCGCGGCGTGGCGGATGCGCGCGACATGCTCGACACCGCTTATGCATGGCTGGACAAAACGCTCGCGGGCCGTGAGTGGGCCGCCGGCGGCTTCAGCATGGCCGATTGCGCCGCGGCGCCTGCGCTATTTTATGCGGACTGGACGCATCGCATCGATCCTTCGTTCGCCAACGTGATCGCGTATCGTAAGCGTTTGCTGGCGCGGCCGTCGTTTGCCCGCGCCGTCGACGAAGGGCGCCCTTATCGCGCGCTATTTCCGCTAGGAGCGCCCGACCGGGATTGATCCGCCGGCACCGATGAAGAATGATGGCGCAGGCAATCGCGAGATTTGACGCCATGATGCGCATCGTTCCGGGCGACCTCGATGATCCGCGTGTCATCGACCTGCTACGCGTCCACGTCACCACCGCCCGCGCGGAAACCGCGCGGGGTAGCGCGCATGCATTGGATATCGATGCGATGCGCTCGCCGGACATCCGGTTTTGGGCCGCTTGGCAGAACGACGCCCTGCTTGCCGTCGGCGCTTTGCGGCAACTCTCTGCGGCATTGGGTGAGGTGAAGTCCATGCACACGGCGCAAGCCGCTCGCCGTCTGGGCGCGGGCAGTGCCATGCTTGGCCACATCATCGACGCGGCCGGTGCGATGGGTTTGTCGCGCCTGGCGCTTGAAACCGGCTCGTGGGATTACTTCATCCCTGCGCGGGCGTTCTACAAGCGCCATGGTTTCGTGGAGTGCCCGCCGTTTGGCGACTACGTGGCGGACCCCAACAGCGTCTTCATGTCGCTGGCGTTGACCGACATCGCCGCGAAACAAAGTTGATGGAGACGTACGCCTGATTCCTTGCGACGTACGCCCCTAGTGTCATGTCGTACCGGCGTTTTTCGGCGCGGCGTGCTTGCCGCCATGACTGCGCTCGCCGCCTTTGCGGCCGATGTTGGCCATGTGCTCGCGATTTTCGCTAACGGCTTCGCCGCCCTTTTGACCAATGGCGGACATGTGTTTGCGATCCTGACTTATCGTTTCGCCGCCCTTGCGGCCCGCTCTGCGCGCTTCTTCGGAACTGAATTCATGAGCGTGTCCACGCTCGTGCGCCACGCGTCCGCCAAGACGGGCGATTTCGCGCTGCCGCGCTTCGTCCATCCCGGCAAATCCTCGTCCGCCGCCTTGTTCGCTGCGCGGGGTGCTTACGTTTTTGAAATCTGTCATAGCTGTCACTCCTGATCGATGTCACGCGCAACACGCTTGCGTGTCGCACGGCCCGATCATGGCGACGCTCATCTATAGCGAAAGTCTCGGCATGGTGAAAAGCATTTCCACGAAATACGACGTCCAAACGCTTGTTTGTCTGCACACGGCACGGCGTTAAAGCCCTTATACGCAGGTCGAGCAGATCCGCTGTCGCCTTGCGCTTAACAAAGCTTTTATTCGCCGAGCCTCATCCGTTCATGTGGAACGGCGCAAGCGCAAGGCGTTGCTTACCACCGACACGGACGACAAGCTCATCGCTAGCGCCGCCATCATCGGCGACAGCATGATGCCAAAGAGCGGATACAGCACTCCTGCGGCCAACGGTACGCCCAGTGCGTTGTAGACGAATGCGAAGAACAGGTTCTGGCGAATGTTTCGCACCGTCGCCTGAGACAGCGTGCGCGCATGCAAGATACCGCCAAGGCTCCCTTTCACAAGCGTGAGTTGTGCGCTCGCCATCGCCACATCCGTACCTTGGCCCATGGCAATACCCAAATCGGCCGATGCAAGCGCGGGTGCGTCGTTGACGCCGTCGCCCGCCATCGCAACGCGCCGGCCTTGTTTGCGCAGTGCCTGGACTACGGCAGCTTTGTCCGTGGGCGACATATCGGCGTGAACGTCGTCGATCGCCAGCTCGCGTGCCACGCTGTTGGCGGTCGTGGCATGGTCGCCCGTCAACATCACCAGATGCAGACCGGCCGCCTTCAGGTCCGCGATGGCCTGTCGCGTATCCGCCTTGATGCGATCGCTTATCGCGAACACGCCCGCAACATGGCCATCGACAGCCAATAACGTGACCGTGGCGCCGTGCGCGCGTAGATCGTCCGCTTGTTTTAAAGCGTCACGGTTCAGCGGCACGCCAAGCTGCTCCATCAGGCGCGCGTTGCCGAACGCCAATCGATAGGATTGCACTCGACCGCTGACGCCGCCACCGACGTGGTACTGAAAGTCTTCCGTCTCGTCGAGACGGATTTGCTCATCGTCGGCCGCTGCGACGATCGCTTTGGCCAACGGATGCTCGCTCGAACGTTCAAGGCTCGCTGAAAAACGCAGCAACGGCTCGCGACGCCACGAACCCAACGCCACGATGGACGCGAGCGACGGCTTGCCTTCGGTCAAAGTGCCGGTTTTGTCCAGCACCAAGGTGTCGACATCGCGCATGGTTTCGATGGCACTCGCATCCTTGAACAACAAGCCTTGCTGCGCGCCACGTCCGCTCGCCACCATGATCGAAATCGGCGTCGCCAGCCCCAGAGCGCACGGACACGCGATGATCAGCACCGACACCGCCGCAATCAACGCATGCATCAAGCGTGGCTCAGGCCCCCACCACGCCCATCCGATCGCGGCCAACACGGCCGCACCGATCACGGCGGGCACGAACCACGCCGCCACGCGATCGGCCACGCGCTGCAACGGCGCCTTGCTGCGCTGCGCCTGCGAAACCTGCGCGACGATTTGCGACAACACGGTCGACGCGCCGACTTTTTCCACGCGCATCGTCAGCGCACCTTGCTGGTTGACGGTGCCGCCGGTAAGCGGATCGCCCGCCGTTTTCGACGCGGGCATGGGTTCGCCGGTCAGCATGGATTCGTCCACCTGACTGGAGCCGCTCAGCACGACGCCGTCCACCGGCACTTTTTCGCCGGGACGAAGGCGCAACACGTCGCCGATCTGGATCTCGCTCACGGCGACATCGCGCTCTTCACCATGCGACACACGGCGCGCGGTCTTGGGCACAAGTCCCAAAAGCGCTTTCAACGCGGCGCCCGTGCGCCGGCGCGCACGCCACTCCAAGAAATCGCCCAGCGTCACCAACGTGACGATGACAGCGGCGGATTCGAAGTACACGCCGACAACCCCATGCCGATCGCGAAAACCGGGCGGGAACATCTGGGGCGCCAGGAATGCCAGCACGCTGTAGAGCCACGCGACGCCCGTACCGATGGCATCAAGGTGTACATATTCGGCTGCCACGGCCGCAGCGAACGCCAGCCGCGCGCAAAGAACGGTGCGCCGCCCCAGACAACGACAACGCTGGCGAGCAACGCCTCGATCCACGCCGTCGCCGTCGACCACACCGGCGGCGGGCGCATGCCCGCGTGCGGCAGCATGGCGGTGAGAAAAACCGGCAGCGTCAATCCGGTCAGCCACCACAGCCTTCTGCTCATGGCGTGCATGTCGCCGGCATCGTCCTCGTCCAGGCTCGGCATCATCGGTTCCAGCGCCATGCCGCATTTTGGGCAATCGCCGGGGCCGTTCTGCTGCACTTGCGGGTGCATGGGACAGGTGTACACCGCACCGGACACGGCTGGCGCAGGCGCGCGATGTTCGTGCACATACATGCCGGGATGGGCGATGAATTTTTGCCGGCATCCCGCTGCGCAAAAGTGATACGTGCGCCCTTGGTGTTCGGTGTGGTGCGGCGTGGTCCGCGGATCGACGGTCATGCCGCAGACCGGATCTTTCGCCGCGGCCGCCGCATCGTGCGAGGGTGATGCGTGCGCGTGGCAGCAGGCATGTTGGCCGTTCATACCTGTGGCTCCTCGTCCGAGAGCGCCCGCAGGATCGGGCAATGCTCCGGATCGCCCTTCCCCGGGCACGCCTCGATCAGCTGCTCCAACCCCTGGCGGATACGCATGAGCTCGGCGATACGCGCATCGATGCTCGCCAGCCGCTGCTCCGCGCGTTTGCGCACCGCTTTTACGCCGCCGCGGCGATAGGATGACAGGGCCAGCAGATCGCGAATTTCGTCCAGGCTGAAGCCCAGATCCTTGGCTCGTCGAATAAAACGCAAGCGCGCGACCGCTGTCTCGTTGTAACTGCGATAGCCGGAGGCGCGCCGCAGCGGTTCGGGCAGCAGGCCTTCGCGCTCGTAAAAACGGATGGTGTCGATGGGAACGCCGGCACGTTTGGCGACGGCACCGATCGTCAACGAAGCGGGTTGTGTGTTCATGCCGGAAAGTCTAGACCCTTGATCTAGGTCTAGAGTCAAGTGCTCCGATGACGGCTTAAAAAATCATCGAACGGGCAATTCATTTTCCAGCCAGCTACTTTGCCTCGACCCCGGTAACCTTGCCGCACCTCACAGGGGCCTCTCATGCATTCCGAGAATACCGAACATCACACGCGCGCCTCGCTTCCGCTGGCGCCCTCGCTTGATCCCACGCTCGCCGCCGCGCATATGCCG
>DATJMR010000098.1:0-11157 GCA_035508595.1 Dyella sp. | reverse complement strand
TCGACCATCACTTCCTTGCCCGGCTGGCCCGTCATGGGGTCGATCGGGGTGAGGCTGCCGTCGTTATGGCCTTCGGCGTTGTTGGTGACCCACAAGGTGCGCAGATCCCACGACGGCACCACGTGCTGCGGGCTGCGGCCGACCGGGAATTTGTAGAGGACCTTGAACGTAGTCGGATCGATCACGTAGACGTCGTTCGAGCGCAAATTAGGTACATAGATGCGCGCCGGCGCGCCTTTCACAGCCGGGCTGAACATGTTGTAGCCGGCGTCGCTGTACATGTTGTTGGGATTGGTCACCGGCGGCATGCCGGGAACGGTCTGCACCGTTTGCGCCGCAGCCGCGGCGGTGACACACAAACCAACCAGCACTACGCCGGCAAGCAAGGCAAGACGCCCAAAGCGATCAAATTTCACGGCAGATTCCCGTATTTGAAGAAGACGACAGATTTGTTTTCAAGGCTCGTATCAATGCCCCGCGGTTTCCTGGCGAATGGCGTCGACCGTGCGCGAAACTATAGCATCCACGCCCAATTGTCCCAGCTCTGCGGTGGAACGCCGCGGGTCGCCGCCGTACACGCCATCGGCCGCGCCAGGCTTGGGTGCATGACGCAACTCACTCAGCCGCACCATCTGCGGTGCGACGGCAAGTTGCAGCGAGGTATCCGCCAGCCCTGCATGCGTGCCGATTTCATCGTCACGAAAACCGCGCTGGCGCAGCAATTGGGCATAGCCGTCGGAAGAGGTTTCGTAATACGCCGCCGGCAGGATCGCGCGCGCATGGGTACCCGCCCAGGTCTTGTTGAGGCGGGCCACCACCAGCTTCAGGTCTTTCTGGTAACCGCCATGGTCACCGAGAAACACGATGTTGCGAAAGCCATGCACCGCAAAACTATTGGCGGCCGATTCGAGCATTTTCTCGAATACGTCATCGGGAATGGTGATGGTGCCCGGAAAGCGCATGTGCGACGTGGGCGGCGCGTAGCCGCCTTCCGGCACATAGGCCACCACCGGCGCCACCAGGGCATTGCCGAGTTTTTGCGCAATCTTGTCGGCAAGATAGGCCACGCGCGCATTGTGCTTGCCCAGCGCCACATACGGGCCGCTTTGCTCGGTGCCGCCGATGGGAATGATCACGGTGGTCTTGCCGGCATGCATCTGCTCGCGCAGCTCGGTCCAGGTGAGATTCTGCAACTGCACCGTGGCAGGCGCTTGCGCGAAGGAAGCCTGCGCGGCGATAACGAAAACGGCAGACGCGATCACGCGTCGGAAAGCATGGCGCTGGGTCATGGAGCGGGCGCAAAGGGCATGTGAAGAATCACGGCGCATATGGTTGCACGCCGATGACGTCTTCGCATCCCTTCAAGGTTATTTGCCCGCGTTTTGCCTCATTCGCTTTCCTGCGGTATGGCCCGCCGGAAGATTTCCTCCCAATAGGCCATGCGTTCGGAATAGGCTTCACGCACCGATTCGGGCTGGTCGTTCTGCAAACTGCGCACGTGGGTGATCGGCAACGTCGCCGACGCCATCTGCCGCCACGCATCCGCGGCGGCTTTCAAGTGGGAGTGGGACGCCAGCAACGCAGCGATCACCTGCTGGTCCACCATCTGTTGCGCGCTGAGTGCCATCAATCCCTCCAAGGCAATATCGGTACGCTCGGAAAGGAACGCGACGGCCTCGCCCCAGTTATTGAAACTGACTTCCATGGCTGACTCCTCGGGTTCTGGGAGACGGCTACAGCCTAGGGGGGCGGCGATCAATTCTGCGTGGGCGCGTCGTTTTTGTGGATGAGTCTGTTCACATTGGCTGGCCGGCACGGGATTTCACGCCGAGGTAACGCCATGCGAAGAAGACGCAGGCTGGGATGCAATCCCAGCCTGCCTGCTTGTTGGGCTACATCCCAGCGATCAAACGGCTTCCGCCTGGCCCAGCGGCTCCCAGGCATGCTCCGGGTAATACTGCGGCATCTGCTTGTTCACGTACGCCACTAGGTTGGGCCTGCCTGCCACGGCATCCCGCAGCGGCGTGTCGAAGAACGGCGTAAGAACCGATGCAAGCATGCCGAACGCCGTCGCATCCACCGCGCTCCATCGCTCGCCCATCAGATAAGGCTTGTCACCCAGCAAGGTGGCGGCCGCATCGATGGAGCGCACGCCTAGCGCAGCAATTTCGGCCGCCGAATGCCGGCCGATGCCGTGGCTGCGCAGATCGCCGTCGCGGCGCGCCTGCATCTCGCGCCGCAAGGCTTCGCGCTGTTCCTCCGGCACGCTGTTGAAGAAGTTGGCCGGCCCCTTGGCGAAGTTTTCCGGAACGATCCAGCGAAACCACACCATCGCGAAATAGAGATGGTCTTCGAGCATCCGCTCGATCCCCCAGGACTCGGCACGTTGGCGCCGGTCCAGCCCTTCGTCCAGATCCACGCCGTACTTGCGCTCGATGTGCGCGCGGATGAAGGTGGAATCGCACACCACTTCGCCGTCGTCGACAAGATAAGGCACCTTGCCCTTGGGCGCTTGTGGCGGCGTCGTGGATGCCCTCACGTAAGCAAGGCCCGCCATCTTCAACTGCACTTCGGTCTTGATCACGAACGGGCTGGTTTCCGGCATGCCGAAACCAGGGCGCGTTGCGTACAGGGTGATGCTCGGTGTGGCCATGTCCTTGAGTTCCACTCAGAAAGGTATGCGTAGCGTGACGCCCGGCTACTGACAACATAGTGTCAGCAGTTGTCATGCACTCGGCGATCGGGCCAACCGGTTAGAGACTTTAGACAAGCTCTTAGCCAAACGATCGCGGCTGATTGCCGGAAGCGGACGCATACCAGGCCAACACCTTGGCCGGAAGCAACGGCACCAGCGCCATGCCAACCGCATGACAAGCATCGAGGTTGTCGATCAGCGCCCTGGCATAACGCGGATCGCGCGCCTCCGGCGGCAGGTTTGCGGCCTGCCATTCAACCATCTCCAGCAAACGCTGCGACCACTCGTAAAGCTGATCCGCCCGCTCCGCAAAGTGCGCATGCAACCAATCACTCAGCGGCGCATGCAGGACATGGCCGTAGCGTTCCGCCATGCGGCGCACGAAGGCGTCCAATTCCTCCCCGATGCCACGAAACCATTCGGTATGTCCGCCAGCCGCGTCTGCGACCAGCAACGGCGCCGAGGCGCGGTGGTCCGGCCAGCGCTCGATCAGCAGGCGTTCCAGCCGGCGTGCATCACGCAACCGCCCGGCCTCGACCAACAAACCCCGTTCCAGATCGAACAGCGCAAAGAAGCGCGGATGAAAGCTCCGGAATCGCCGAACCGGATCTTGCGTGAAACCTACCTTGGTCAAGTCCTCGCCCAGCGAAGGCAGCACGTAAACGAACGTTCGCCCCCCGCCTACAGGATCAGGCAAAACCCAGTCGTCCGGTGTCATGTGCTGGCTCACGCTTACTCCTCACCCAAAAGCTCAGGCGCTCGATGGCCGCCCCTCGGCACCGCCAACGGAAGGTTGTGGCGTCTTTCACGAGCACCCTGGGCCGCCCGCTCTCCCACTGCAAGCCGGCCACGAGCTCCGCACCCACCTGGAGGCATTGGCCCGATTGCGGCCATTTCAATGGATAAATCAGGGCACATGCGCCCGTCGAGTCACATCGCCCTGGATATCGCGACGCATGCTCCCGACGCGCGATATGATGGACTGCCGACCGGATCCAGGAACGATTGCGACGGCCGATAAGGGGATCACGGCAAGGGGTAGTACAGGGGTCATTAGATGTCGAATGTCATCCGTTTCCTGGAAAGCATGGGCAGCGAAGAGGGGCCTCGTGAAATGGACGCACGCCAACCATCGTCTCGTCCATCAGCTATCAGGGCGTAATGCGCGTCGCCGGCAACAAGCGTTGGACATGCAGCACAGGCGCCTTCCTGCTGCTTTGCATGCTTGCGACTGCAACAACCGCCGCAACCGCGCCGGCTGCAGAGAACCTGTCGCAATGGCTGGTTCGCGAGGAACGCATAAAAACCACCAACTACCCGGCTTTCGTCACGCAACTCCATGAGCTCGAAGGCCGCACGGCGGAAATGTCCGACGCGCAAAAATGGCATCTGCGTTATCTGGAAGGCTGGCAGACTGCCTACGCTGGCGAGAGCGAAAAAGCCAAGTCGCTGCTGGAAGCGGTCGCCAACCAAGCGCCCGACAGCGGCCTGAGGACAAAGGCCACCTCCGTCTTGATCAACCTTTTGGGGCTCGAACACCGCTACGAAGAAGCCTTCGAATACCTCGATCGCGCCCTGGTTAGCCTGCCGAAGGTCCCCGACCGGGAGGCGCGCGCACACATCCTGGGCGAAGCTTCGCAATTGCTGAGCGAAGCGGGGCAGTATGACCTTGCTGCCGGTTACGCCAAACAGATCGTCACCCAATACCCCACAGGCAGGCACAACTGCCTTGGACACATGTACGAATTGCATGCCGATATTCGCGGTGGCCAGTCTCCCGTATCCCAAGCCCTTTTTCAGGACGGTATCGACCGCTGCCTTGCCGTGGGCGAAAAGCTGGCGGCTGACAACATTCGCCGCGACATGGCTCTGCTCGCCATGCAGCAAAACAGGGCGGACGATGCCATCTCGATATTGGAGCGATACTACGCGGAGGTAAGAGGACTCGAGTATCCCGATCTTCTCGCGCAATACGACGTACTGCTGGCCAAAGCCTATTGGGAAAAGAACGACATCCCGCTCGCTCAAAAATACGCAACCGCCGCGGCCGACCTTGCTTCCAAGAGCGACCTCACCGAATCGGTCGTCAACGCTTATCAAATGCTTTATCAGATCGAGCGCCAATATGGCAATTTGCGCGACGCGCTCGCTTACCATGAAAAATATGTCGCCGCCGACAAGGAACATCTGGACGACATCCGCGAAAAGGCACTCGCGTATCAAGTCGTCAAGCAAGAAGTCGAAACGAAGAAGATCGAGCTGGATACGTTGAACAAGCGAAACCAGATCCTGCAATTGCAGCAAGCACTCGATCGCAAGGCCGTCATAACCAGTCGGCTGTACATTGCACTGCTGCTGAGCGTGCTCGCTTCGATCGCCTTCTGGCTATACCGTCTCAAGCGTTCGCAGTTGCGCTTCATGCGCCTGGCGCGACGCGACGGCCTGACCGGCATCTTCAATCGCCAGCACTTCATGGAAGAAGCGGAGCAATCGCTGCGCTACGTCGCCAAATCCCTGCGCGGTGCCTGCCTGATCCTGATCGACCTGGATCATTTCAAGGACATCAACGACACCCACGGCCACGTCATCGGCGACGCGGTGCTCAAGCGCGCCGTGGCGATCTGCCAGTGCCATTTGAATTCCTGCGATGTATTCGGCCGCCTCGGCGGCGAGGAATTCGGCATACTGCTGCCGGAATGTACGCTCATCCAGGCGCTGGAGCGTGCCGAACGCATCCGCATGGCCATGCAGCAAGTGGATGGCGACGACGAGGTTCCGCTCACCGCAAGCTTCGGTATTGCCGCCACCGCACACTACGGCTACACGCTTCGCCGCTTGCTGATCGCCGCCGACGGCGCGCTCTATCGCGCCAAGCGCGAAGGCCGCAACCGCGTGGTGGTGAGCATGGACGAACACCGCGCCGCCCCCAGCGACGACAGCAGCGCGCGCAGTGACACGCACCCTTACGCCAAGTCGTCGGAATAGCGCGCGAATTTACTTGCCTGCATCCAACCCCTTGCTCAGGTCGATCATCGGCATGGAGCCTGTCCCCACCACTTGCGGCAGCACGCCGTTCCAATGCTGCAGGCCGTAGAAGCGGGCATAGTCGGGATTGCTCTTCAACGCCAGTCCCACCGTCTCGATCGCCTTGGCCTGGGCTTGCGCCTGCAGTACGGTGGCCTGCGCTTCGCCGTTGGCGCGCTCCACCGCCGCGGTTGCTTCGGCCTGCGCGGTGACGGTTTTCTGTTCGCCTTCGTAGCGCTTTTGCGCCACCGTATTCTCGGCCTGCACCGCCAGGTTCTTGGCCCGTACCGCTTCTTCGATGGATTGATCGAAAACCGGCGAGTAGTGGATGCCCACCAATTGCACGTCGATCACGTTGACGTCGAACAGGCGCTGCAGGGCGTCGCTGATGTCCTTGCGCATTTGCGTGGTGATCTGCGCGCGCTGGTCGGAAATGGTCAGCGTGTTGTAGCGCGCGAACGCCGCCAGCGCGCGGTCGCGCACCACCGGCAGAATGGTGGTTTCGACATCCACCGAGCCGGCGCGCCCGACGTGATAGAGCAGGTTCATCACGGCTGAACTGGGTATCTGGTAGATCAGGCTGACGTCGATGGTGACTTTCTGGTTGTCGTTGGTATAGACATCCAGCCCATTCAGCGTGTACACCGAACGGCTCGTTTGCAGGCGATCCACTGTTTCGAAAAACGGCACCTTGAAGTGCACGCCGGTGGTGAGCGGCGCGACGGTCATCGGCGTACCGCCCAGCCAACGGGTGCCGGCTTCTTCGCTGGGCGACACCACGAACATGCTGTTCAACAGCAAGATGACCACGATGACGACGAGCAACAGCCCGCCAACACGAAAACGAGCGAAAAACGCACGAGGATCTTTCGGCGGCAAGCTGAGCATGAACCCGTCCCCTTTCTGATGGTGGCGGCATCTTGCCGTAATGCTGCGGCGTTGACGAGTGGCCCGCCCTTCTCGCCGCCATGCCTTTGCGAGGAATTTACGCGGCCGCAGGCCATTGCATGGAGCACGCAGCGCGCGCGGCTTCCCTCCCCCTCGAGATATGCCTTCCCTTCCGGCGCGCAGGGCGAGAAGGGATGGGGGACGCGATGATGCTCGCATCCGGCCGTCGTCACCGTCGAAAAGCATGTAAGACTAAGGCACATGCTGATCCGCCACGCCCAACCCGATGACGCTTTGGCCATAGCCCGCGTGCATGTACGCGCATGGCAGGTCGGCTATCGCCATCTGTTGCCTGGCGATTACCTTGTGCAGCTTCGTGCAGAAGAGCGCGCCCGGCACTATGACTTCGCCAATCAGGATAAGCTGCGCCCCAAGACACTGGTGGCGATCGAAGACGGTGCGATTCGCGGTTTTGCCACCACCGCCCCGTCATACGATGCCGATACGCATGATTGCGGGGAACTGTGCGCGCTTTATGTGGATCCTGACTGCTGGGGTCATGGCCTGGGCAGCGCACTGTTGTCCGCTGCCCGGCAGCACCTGACCGAACAGGGTTACCGTGATGCCGTGCTTTGGCTGCTGGCCGGCAACGATCGCGCTGCTCGCATCTATCGCGCCGACGCCTGGGCGCCCGATGGTCAGGCTCGAACGGAATGCATTTGGGGCATCACCGTGGACGAAATCCGCTACCGCCGTTCGCTCCATTCCTAGGTGAGACCCACCACGCCGTACCCATTGCGTCAGGTGACGCAGGAAGTCACCGGGACAACCGCTTCGTCATCGCGGCACCGGGATATTCCGTCGACCGGACGGACGATCGCGGTTTTAGGCAAAACAAACACTTCCGCGCACTATCGTCACCCGCCCTGCGTTCGTGTGAGCAATCCTTGCGCAAGCCGGCAGCACCTGTTTATTGGCGCATTTCCTGCTTACCCAGGTAAGAGCCTGCTCGCTGAGCAGGCCCCAAGACCGCAACCGCGAGTCATTCAAGCACTCAAGAAGAAGCAGGCGCTCAGGAGGGGGCGGTGGGCAGGCGCAAAGACGGTGGCATCGAGATGGTTTCCAAACTGCCATGGCAGGCCGGCCTCGTCCTCGGCGCAGCGGGCTATGTCGCCATGCGCTACGGTCTGGGCTGGTGCATGACGACGTTCGGCGGCCCGACCGGCCAAGCGTTGGGCAGTTCGCTGGCCGACGGCGCCTATGCCCCGGCTGCCTGGCTACTGTTGATCGCCTGCTGGCTTGCCGCACTGATTTCCTTTCTCGACAGCCGGCGCCGGCACCGGCTGCTCGCCTCGCAGACCGGCATGCGCAGCTTGAGTGCGATGGACTGGCGCGAATTCGAAATGCTGGTCGGCGAAGCCTTCCGCCGCCAGGGCTACAAGGTGCGCGAGATCGAGCTCAATGGCGCGGACGGCGGCATCGATCTCATTCTCCACCGCAACGGCGCAACCATTCTCGTTCACTGCAAGCAGTGGCGCACCAAGCTGGTCGACGTACGGCTGGTGCGGGAAATGTACGGCCTGCTGATGCACCATGGCGCCGATAGCATAAAGATCATCGCCATCGGGCACTACACGGATGATGCGCAGCGCTTCGTGCACGGCAAGCCGATCGAGTTGATTTCAGGCCACGCGCTGCTGGCGATGGTGCAGGGTTGCCAGGCGCAGACAGCCCACCAGCATCGTAAGCTGGGATGAAATCCCAGCATCGAAGCGTCCCCAAACGCTGGAATGACATCTACACATTGAACAACGCCGCCTGCCCACGCAGCACGCCCGCCTGATCGACCAGCTGCCAGACCGTTCCATCGTTGATCCAGAAACTGCGCTCCGACTTGCTGACGCGCAACCCACGATAGCCGGTGGCAAACCCCTGCTTGCTGACCTGCTCCAGGAACTGCCTTCTGTCCTCGACCTGTTGCGGCCGCGCGGACAATCGGGATGGAAGCTGCAGCAGTTCGTCCCAGCTGTATTCAAAGCAACGTTGCGCCGCGCGGTTGCCGTAAATGAA
Source organism: Dyella sp. (assembly GCA_035508595.1). Classification (GTDB taxonomy): domain Bacteria; phylum Pseudomonadota; class Gammaproteobacteria; order Xanthomonadales; family Rhodanobacteraceae; genus Dyella_B. Next base: position 2,480 of record DATJMR010000098.1, on the reverse strand, counting down.
CAAAGGATCGGCACGCGTGTCGTGGGCCAGCAATCCGAACGGCGCCTCTTCATAAAGCCAGCGGGCCGCCTGCTCGTCCGACAGCGCAGGATCGACCAGCGGCTGGTTGAGCCAGTGCGCGTAACTATCGGCAAGCAAGTGATACAGCGTGGCGGCTGCGACAGGAATGTTCATGGAGTCCGTGCCATCGATGATGAGGGGCAATGGTAGCCGGGCGAAGCGGCATCGCGCGGCGAACTATAGATTCTTCAAGCGAGGATTCGGGCCGACGACCTGGCGGGTGTCCACGGGCACTTCGACCAGCATGGATGGACGATCCGGCTGATAGGCGTCGCGCATGATGTCGGAAAGATTGCTCAAGTCCGGCGACAGCCGAACACTCGACCATCCACAGGCACGCGCCATTGCTCCGAAATCGATCCGCTCCAACTCGCCGTGATAGCGGCGCGCCGGCGTATCGGGCAAGACCTTCGACAAGCCCTGATCCACGATGCCGTAATCGCCATTGTCCAGTACGAACAAGGTAATGCCGAGCCGCCGGGCTTCCGCCAGGCAACCGCCATACAGGCGGAAGCAGCCATCGCCGGAAAACACGAAAACATGCTGATGCGGCGAAGCGATTTTGGCGCCCAGGCCAAGACCATAAGCGCCACCCATGGCCGACCCGCGATACAGGGAGTAGATCCTTGCGCGCGGATGCGGGCGTTGCGTCACGTATTGGCGATCCTTGTAGGCCAGACACACATCGTCGAAACCGATGCTGTTGGGCTGCCACAAGCTATCCAGCTTTTGGTAGAAGGCCACGATGTCCACCGCATCGCCATGCACGCCGCTGTGTATGCCGATATTGAGATCCGCATGCAGCGGCGTATCCAGGTTGCAAATCTGCGGATGCGCCTGGCACCACAGAATCGTCTGGCGCAACATCGCCTCGACATCGCCGACCGTTTGCTGGAACTCGCCCGCCACCTGGTGGCGAAAGCTTCCATGCAGGCTGCCGTACGAATGCGCGTGTGCCGTGATGTTCCACACCAGGCCAGCCTTGGCAGGCGCGAAATTGGTGGTGTACTCATCGCCGCAGAAGCCGATCGTGATGAGCATGTCGTGCTCATTCAAACTGTCCCAAAGCTCTGCAGCGCGATCGTTGCCGCCGAAGCCGAGATAGCCGTAGACGTATGGGTTATCCCGCGACACCGCGTTGGCGCCGTTGATGCTCCATACGATCGGCGCCTTGAGCACCTCGCACAACCGCGAGGTGAGGTAAGGCAGATCTCGATAACGCGGCGCCTCGTCGCCTGCCATGAGCACGATCCGGCCTTTTCTCCGCTGCGAGAGATGCCGCTGCAGCAACGCAGTCAGCTCGTCATGTCCGGCAGCATCTCGCCGGCTGCGTGCAATGGCGCCGTCTGGCGTACGTATCGTCGTTTCCGACAGGGTATCGGGCGGCATCACCAGCGCCACCGGCCTTGACTGATCCAGCTGATCCCGCGCGGCTGCGAGCTGTTCCTCCAGCAACTCGACGTCATCCAGTACGAAAGTACCGTGCGGTAATTCGGCCATCAACTGGCCGACCATGTTGCTGCCCGACTCCGTGGTGTCCTGCAACGGCGCCTGATACGCCATGCCCGATGGTGTGGCGGCAAGCAGATAGACGGCCGGAATATTGTGCAGTTTGGCGTCGCTCAGCCCGCAAAGCAGCAGCTTGCTTGCCGCGCCCGTGGTCGCCGCCGCAGCTGCGATCTCGCCGGTCGCCAGATAGTGGCCAAGCGGCACGAAGCCTGCCGCATATTCGCCGACCGTAAAGAATTCCATCTGTGCGCTGCGCGCGCGATACGGCGCATACGGCTCCATGTGCTTCAGCAAATGGACCAGGCCGCCACCGGTCACACCGGCGCAGATCTTGATGCCCCATTCCGCCATGGCATCGAGTAGATGCTCGTAGCCGACGCGTGGCTCGACAATAACCATGAGAACCCCCTGTGACTTTTCCACGACAACAAGGAAAACAACGGGCCGCCCGAGCGTCATGGCGAGCTCGAGAATGATCTAAGTGGCGCGCGGCAAACCTGCTAGATCCGGTTTGCGCAAACAACGTCGGAACAACCATCCCGCCTGCATGCCATGGCGCGTGCATGCTCATCGCGCGGTTTTCGTCATGGATGCTATGGCGGGTTAAATACGATAAATAGGAACTACAGCACAGAAGTGCGTGCATTTCCGTTTTCGGGCATACCTTGCCGCAAATGGCCGTCCATTCACGCCGGCATCACAAAATACGTGCGGGAAACGCCGATGACATACGATAAGCATCCCTTCCTCCGCGCAGGCCCTGCCATGTATCAAGCCATGAACCTGCTGCAAGCGTTCGATCGCGTCACCGATTACTGGTCACCGAAAGTCATCGGCCGCGTCAACGACCAACTGCTCAAGGCGGCGAAGCTGAAAGGTCATCTGGTATGGCACGCGCATGACGGCGAAGA
>DATJMR010000097.1:0-14919 GCA_035508595.1 Dyella sp. | reverse complement strand
CGCAAGCCCTGGCGGCTCGCGATCTTCGCGAAACCGTCATTCGCGCATCCGTGGACGGCACGGTGGTGGGCTTCAATCTCACATTGGGATCGTTTGCCGTTGCCGGCCATCCGCTTTTTACGTTGATCGACGACAACAGTTGGTACGCCGTCGCCAATTTTCGTGAAACGGATCTACGCGGATTGCACGCCGGCGACGCCGCATCCGTCTGGGTCATGGGGCATGAAGACCAGCCGTTGCATGGCATCGTGGAAAGCATGGGGGCGGGTGTCCAGCCCGAGGGGCTTGCCGGCCCGGGCCTTCCGGAAGTGAGTCGAAACCTGAATTGGGTGGTCGTGGCGCAACGCTTTCCCGTATGGGTGCGTTTGAACGAATCAAGGCACGCCTTCCTGCGCGTCGGTGCAACAGCCTCTGTCCGGGTGAGCCATGCACGCGCCGATTGAACTGCAGGACAAGGGCGGATTGACGGGGTTGCTGCAACGCGAACTTGCGCTGACTGATACCCGCGTTCGCACGATCGTCCGCATCACCGGATGTACCGTCATCGTCGTTGCCATCGCGATGGTATTTCAGATTCCATTGCCGGCGTATATCGCTTACCTCGTCTTTCTTGTCAGCCATGAAGATGCCGCTTCCACCCTGGTTTCCTCGGTGGGAGGACTGGTCGCGGTGACCTTGGCCGTCGCTGCGTCCTTGCTGTTCTACGTGTTCGACGCCTCCGAACCTGCACTGAGAATTCCGCTGTTGGCGGTGAGCGCACTGGCCGGAACGTTTCTGGCGCGCACCAGCCGCTTGGGGCCGATTGCCTTTTTGGCGGGATTCATATTGGTGTTGTCGCAAACATTGCTGGACGATGCGCCGACAACGGAATTCGTAACGCATACAGTGCTGTGGCTATGGGTGGTGGTTGCCGTACCGGTTGGCGTTACCGTGCTGGTCAATCTACTTGCCGGCGAAAGCCCTGTCGCACTCGCACGAAAGCGGGCCGCACAACTCATGGACGCCGTTGCTGCCTATGTCGAAAGCCCCTGCTCCACCGATCCCGTGCAATTGCGCAATGAACTGCTATCGCTCAGCGAGCTGAAAAACAAAGCGTTTCTATGGAACAAGCGAATCAAGTCGTTGGCGCAGGAAGACAATCGCCTGCTTGCCATGCTTTTGGAGGTGTTGCAGATCGCCCGATATCTTCCATCTAGCGTTCCGCTTGCCGCAAGACGTTCTTTGGCCAACACGCTCAGGCAAAGCCGGCGCATTTTTTTACAGCGCCGCGATGTCGCGACCGATGCAGCAAGCAGTGAGGGCGAACCCGCGCCGACGGACTCGGACCCTTCCCAGGCCGCCCTTCGCAGCGCCATCAACCAGCTGCTTGACGAAGCCTCCGGCAACACTTCGGCGGCCGTGCCGGACAAGGTCTCGCCGCCATCGCGACAATCACCCGTGGCGGACGCGCTCCAGAAACGCTTGCACGCGCGCTTCGCATTCAAGGTGATGTGTGCGGTATTGGCGTCCTACGCGACCTACACCCTGCTCGACTGGCCTGGCATTCGTACCGCGGTCACAACTTGCTTCTTCGTCTCGTTGACCACGGTTGGGGAGAGCATCCATAAGCTCACCCTGCGACTGTCTGGTGCCATCATTGGCGGGCTGATCGCCGGGCTCTGCATTGTCTTTGTGCTTCCCGCGCTTACCGACATTGGCCAACTTTGCCTGCTTATCGCGGCGGTATCGGTTTTTTGTGCATGGATATCCACCAGCAGCGAGACGATCGCCTATGGCGGCATGCAGATTGCGTTCGCCTTCTTCCTGGGCGTGCTGCAAGGCTATCACCCCGCCGACGACCTCACCGTATTACGGGATCGCGTGGTCGGGATCATCGTAGGCAACCTCTGGATCACGATCTTCTTCACAGCACTCTGGCCGGTCAGTGCATTGGACCAGGCACGCGACAAGTGGTCGTCGGCCATCGGGCAACTGGGTGAGCTGCTCATCACGACGGACGAAGCCGCTCTCACCTTGATGAAAGCGGAGATTTGCAGGAAGAACGCCGAAGCATCCGCATTGAATGTGCGGGCACTATTCGAGTGGCGCCAGGCCGATCGCTCGCCTCCCGAAGCTCATCGGGCCGAGCAACTTGCATCGGCCGCCTTTGTCGTGTGCCGGCTCAAGCAGCATGGTGTTTCGCTTCCGCTCGATGAAGAGGCTGACAAACGCACGTCGAAGCGTCTGCTGGCGCTTTCGAAAGCCACACGCGCCGACATATCCGATGAGAGCATCGACCTGACATCGCCCACCCTGCTTGGCCAGGCTCGTACACACCTCAGCGAGGAGATCGATCATGCATCGCGTGCGATCTGAATCGCCTCTATCTGCAGGCCTGGCGTTCTTGCTTGCGGTCATGCCATTGGCCTACGTCGACGTCGCAAATGCTCAATCGACATCTTGGACTAATACGCCGCCGTCATCTCACGATGCAGCAACCAGCACCGGCCGTACCGACGCGCCAGTGCTCGCGGACCGCGTGTACGCGTTGCCTGAACTCCTGACCATCGCACTGGATATCAGCCCCAAGACGCGGGAAGTCGAGCAGGAAGCCGTGCAAGCCAACCTGGCCATCCAGCTTGCCAAGAGCCAGTACTCGCCGCAGCTCGATGTCAAAGCACTGGGCGGCATCCAGCGCACGCCGCTGGCAATCCCGCGCAACGTCTCGGCCAAAGGCTATTTTGTTTCCTCCACCCAGGAAGTCTTTCCCAGCCTGGAGTTGAAGTGGCTGCTGTTCGATTTCGGCCGCCGCAAGGGCCAGGTCGAGGAAGCCAGGCACAACGCTTCTGCCGCTCAATCGGGCCTGCTTGGCGCGCAGGAAAAACTGGTGTTCGACGTATCGGAAGCTTATTTCGAAGCGACGTCTGCGCAGGGGCAGGTCCGCGCTGCCAAAAAGGCGCTGGAAGCCGCACAGTTGACCGAGCAGGCGGTCGCCGACCAGAAACGGCACGGCCGCGCCACCGTGGTGCAGCTGGCCGAGGCACAACGGCAGACAGCGGCGATGCGGCTGGCCCTGACAAAATCCACCGGCGCGGCGGATACAGCCTTCGCGTCATTGCTTGCCACGATCGGCTTGCCGCCTGAAACGCATTTCCAGATCGCTCCCCCCGCCGATGCATCGACAACGCAGCCGCTCGCACCGCTGCGGGAGTTGATCGACGAAGCCCTGCAATCCCGCCCGGATGTACTGGCCGCCACCGACAAAATAGCCGCGTCCGACGCCAAGATCGAAACCGCGCGCGCCGCTTATCGACCGACCATCAGCCTTTCGGCGCAGGTGTTCCAGAACATCGGCAAGATCAGCAGCGACGGCGGCCCTTATTCTTCGATCGATCGAAACGGCAATGCACTGTTCGTATCGTTCGAATGGCCGCTGTTCGACGGCGGCACACGCGCCACCAACGTTTCGATGGCGGTCTCCCAAAAGACAGCTGCCGAAGATGCGCTGGCGGAGACCAAGGACGCAGCGTCCCAGCAAGTAGTGCAGGCCTACAACAATCTGAAGACGAGTCTGGACAATCGCAACCAGGCGCTGGCGTATACGCATGCATCCGAACTTGCCTACCAAGCCGCACTCGATTCGTATCGGCGAGGGCTCGCCACCATCACCGACCTGACCAGCAACGAAGCCGTGCTCGCCCAGGCCGAAGCCGGTCAGGAAGACGCCGATGCAAACGTGGGCATTGCGCATGCGGCACTGGATCTGGCCATCGGACGACGGCCTTCCTCGCCCTAGCGCCCGCTAATCGTTCAACGCCCTCTTTTCACCGTGTGGAGCAAGCCATACGTTAGAAAGTTGCAGAAATCCTGGTCGAGGTGCTCGAACAGGCCGGCGTAAAGCGTTGCTACGGCATCGTGGGCGACACACTCAATCTGTTCGCGGAGCATTTGGACCGCCGCTCGATCGACTGGGTGCATGTCCGGCATGAGGAAGCCGGGGCCTTTGCCGCCGGCGCCAAGGCCCTGCTCACCAACAACCTGACGGCTTGTGCGGGCAGCTGCGGACCAGGCAGCCTGCAGCGTGCGCTTTCCGGCGGCGGTCAAATAGCCAGAACGCCGCTCAGACTTCCAGATGCGCGTCGCGCCTGACTGCCTGGGGCGGAATGCCAAATCCCCGCGTGAAGGCCTCACGCAAATGGCGGCGATCGCGAAAGCCGGTCTCTTTGGCGATCACGTCAAACGGATGCCGGCTCTGCTCGATCATCAGCCGCGCAGCCTCCAGTCGTAGCCGTTCCACGGCTTTCGCGGGGGACTGTCCCGTTTCGAGCGTGAAGACACGACTGAACTGCCGCGGACTCAAATGGGCCGCTTCGGCCAGCTCCTCGACGCTCAGCGGGCGGCTCAAGTTCTGGCGCGCATAGTTCAACGCGTTCTGGATGCGATCGGACTTCGGTGCCAGGTCGAGCATCTCGGAATGCTGCGACTGGCCGCCCGCCCGCCGTTGATGCATGACCAGGCCATGCGCTACCGAACGGGCCGTGTCCTCACCCAGGTCCTTTTCCACCATCGCAAGCGCAAGGTCCAGGCCTGCCGTCATGCCGGCGGAGGTCCAGACCGAACCGTCGACAATGTAGATGCGGTCTTCTTCCACGCGGATGTCCGGAAAACGCTTCTGCATCTCGCGCGCGTACGCCCAGTGTGTGGTGGCGCGCCGGTTCGTCAGCAAGCCGGCTTCCGCGAGCACGAATCCACCGGTGCAGATGCCGGCAATGCGTCGCGCACGATGCCCCGCCTTGCACAGGAATGCGAGTACGCCATCGGGCGCCGGCGAATTGAGCGGATCGTTGACCCCGGCAACGATCCACGTGTCCACCTCGAGCCGTCCGCGCAATGACCGCGTGCCCACCGGCACGCCGAGCGACGAATGCACCTCGCCGCCAGCCACCGAGAAATTGCCGAGCGTGTAGAACGCCTCGCCGATCGTGAGGTTCGCGTACTCGAAAACCGATTGCGGCGCGAGCGCCATGATCTGGAAGCCGTCGCTGAGCAGAAAGCCGATCCGGTGCATGTCCGTTCCCCGCCAGGTGATGGCGCAAATCATACCCATATACGTCATTTAAGTCACGCCAAGGCGCGCCCAGAATGCATCCTCGCATTCGCCACACACCCTCGCAACGGAGTGACATCATGACCCACGCATATCAAGGCACGGCCCTCGTTACCGGCGCATCGTCGGGCATCGGGGCCATCTACGCCGACCGCCTCGCGCGCCGTGGCTACGACCTTATCCTGGTCGCCCGCAACCGCGACCGGCTGACCGCCCTCGCCAACCGCATCACGAACGAGACGCGCCGGAGCGTCGAAATCGTCGACGCCGACCTCAACGACCCCGCGGCGCTCGCCATCGTCGAAGCAAAACTGAAACAGGACGCCAGCATCACGCTGCTGGTCAACAACGCGGGCGTGGGCACGCATACGCCACTGCTCGACAGCGAGGTCGGCGCGATGACGCGGATGATCGACTTGAACGTCACTGCGCTGACCCGCCTTACCTACGCCGCCATCCCCGGTTTTGTCGCACGCGGCAAGGGCGCGGTGATCAACATCTCCTCGATCGTCGCGATCGCGCCGGAGACGCTCAACGGTGTCTACGGCGGCACCAAGGCCTTCGTGCTCGCTTTCAGCCAGTCGCTGCACCACGAACTTGCGGGCAAGGGCATACAGGTGCAGGCCGTGCTGCCCGGTGCAACAGCCACCGATTTCTGGCAGACCGGCGGATTGCCGCTGGAGCATTTGCCCAAGGACATCGTGATGTCGGCCGCCGACATGGTCGACGCCGCACTGACGGGTTTTGACCGTCGCGAGCTTGTGACGATCCCGTCGCTGCACGCCGGCGAAGAGTGGGAAGCCTATGAGGCCGCCCGGCAAACGATGTCCCCACACCTGTCCAGCAATGTACCCGCGCCGCGCTATACCGCTGCGCGCTGAACATTCAACCTCGAACCTGTACCCGGTCCAGCCGGGCATGGAGCACGCATCATAAAACTCAGCGGAAACACCATCTTCATTACCGGCGGCACGTCGGGCATCGGCCGCGCACTGGCCGAAGCCCTGCACCAGCGTGGCAACAAAGTCATCCTTGCAGGACGGCGCAAGGCCCTGCTCGACGACATCGCCCACCTGCATCCCGGCATCGACACGGTCGAACTCGACATCACCGACGCCGCGCAGATCCGCCAGGTGGCCGGTCAGTTGATCGAGCGCTACCCGGCATTGAACGTCGTGATCAACAATGCGGGCGTGATGCCTTTCGATAATGCCGGCGGTCCGCTGGACGACGAACAGGCTGTGCACCTCATCGACACCAACTTGCTCGGCACGGTGCGCGTGAGCGCCGCCTTCGTGGAGCATCTGAAACGACAGCCCGAGTCGTACATCATCAACAACAGTTCGGTGCTCGCCTACGTACCGCTCGCGGCGACCGCGCTGTACTCGGCGACCAAGGCTGCGATCCATTCGTACACGCTGTCGCAACGCTTCGTGCTGCGGGATACAAGTGTGCGCGTGCTGGAGATCGCCCCGCCCTGGGTCGACACCGACCTCATCCACAAAAGCGGCGACCCGCGCGCGATGCCGCTGGATGCGTTCATTGAGGAAACGATGGCGTTGCTGGAGACCGCCACAACCGAAGTCGTCGTCCAGGCGGCCAGGCCATTGCGCGAAAACGCCGGACCTGACGAACATGCGTTCGTCGAACAATTCAACCAGCTTATCGTCGACCACCCGATTCCCGTCGGCTGAGCGACGCCACATCGAAGCATCGCGAGCACTCCATGAGTGTGCTCGCGATGCCCATCAAGTTTGCTGCGAGTGCCTTCCCAACCGCACATGACAGACGACGGCGAATCCCAAACGGGAGCTCCGTCGCCAGCTGCCATCGGAGCCTATGACATGACTACCCCACTCGAAGAGAAGAACATTGCATTTGTCCTCGATGCCCTGGACACGCTGTTCAACAAGAAAGATTACTCCAAGGCGGCGGAATGCTGGTCCGAAACCTACGTCCAGCACAGCCGCGTCGTTCCCGCCGGACGCGAAGGACTGTTCGGCCTGGTTCGTTCGATTCCCGACGTGCGTTTCGAATACGACATGGTCGTCGCCAAGCGCGACCTTGTCTGGATTCACAGCCGCTACACCAACTCGGCAAGCGCCACTGCCTTGATCGGCGTGGACATCGCGCGCATCGAAAACGGCAAGCTCGTCGAGCACTGGGATGTGCTGCAGGACGAAGCGACCCGCAGTGAATCCGCAGGCGGCCATCCCATGTTCGGCCATGCATTTGGCGGCGAGCAGTAACGCACGCCGCGGACTACGTCAGGCGAGGCAACAGCCATGGCCATGCTGCTCGAAGAGTTCGTGCAGGTACACTTTCACGGATCCCATCGTCAGTCACCGTAGCGCCTCGCAATCTGAACGAACAGGAGCACTAATCCTTGCAGAAGGATATGGATGCTGCTCGCTTGGCGACCTGATCACCCTCCCATTGTTCTCTCCGCTGTCCGAGGTCATTGCTGCGATGAATTCGCGGCGCGCTACTTACCGCACTCCCGCATTGATCGTGAAGATCAACTTCGCCGCAGCGACCAAAGGAACGAGCATGGTCTTGTGCATCCCGCCGGACAGGATGCCGAACAGGCCTTTGCCCTACGTCAAAGCTTGAGTGATCGCCGCCGCTAACTTAAGCCGCGGCAGCTGCGTCGCGATGCCGATAGGCCATTAACGCAACCAATGGCAGCAGTGCAAAGCATTTGACGTCGAATAGCCGGTAAAAGACCGCGCCGGACGCGCAACCGAGCGCAAACACGCCGATGCTAGCCGCCATGCGCCACAGGCGCTGATTAGTGGCCGCTTGCTCGTCACCCTGCACGCCGCGCAACCTGTCGGCCACATCCAGCATGATCTGCGTGGTATTGCCGGTCATCATCGTGGTGGGCGGCATCTTCGCCAGGTGAACGCGTTGAGCGGCGTTCTGCACGGCCATGGCAGCGACCAATACCAGGCCGGTGGCTACCGCGTAAACGCTGTCGCCGGTGGCAAACGGCCCGAAGCACCACGCCAGCGTGGCGCCGAGCAGCAGCAACAGCGTTTTCAGCAACAGGATCGTGCGCAGTACCGGCATCCCGCGGCCGAGCAGTACGTAATGAAAAAGACGTGCCACTACGATCACCACGCAGAAGACCGGCAACGCCAGCAGCTTGGCGATGGCTCCCCCGCTGCCTTGTACCAACGCCGCTCCCAGAGTGACGAAGTTGCCGGTAACGTGCGCGGTGAAAAGCCCGTGCAACGCCAGGAAGCCGGCGGTATCCACATAGCCCGCGTTGAAGCCGAGCAAGCTTGGCAGAGATGGACTTTTCATATGAACGCCTCGTTTACCAGCCCCAGCGCACTTCGGCGCCAAAGTAGTTGGAATCGTGGCCACCCGCGCGCCGTACGGCTTGGCCGATGAAATAGCGATCGGCTTCCAGGGCGAACGACAGGTCGCGCGCCGCCATCCAGCTGAGTTGCAGCTGCGTGTACGTACCGCTGCGCTTTCCAGGGCGGCCTGCAGTTCCAGGCACCGGGATATCCGGCTGCACGTACACGGCATCCTGCGTAGTCTGCCGCCACAGCAAGCCCACGGCAGCGACCAGCTTCACTCCGGTCAGCGGCGCCATCGTCAATGAAGGTTTGAGATGGATGAAATTGCTGTAACCGGTGTAACCGGAAAGGGTGACGTAGTAGCCGTTGGGGAAAAGTGGATTGAACGTGCCCACCCGGTTATCGGCCAGATTGTGATCGCCGGAAGCCGCATCGAGCTGCATGCCTACGCGCGGGTTCCACGCCAGCTGCTTGAACGTAAAACCGGCCAGCGAGCCGAACGCCCAGGCATCGACACCCTTATTGGCAACGCTGCCGCCCTGCTTCATGCCTTCGACATCCCAGTCCACGGCGCCGGCCTGGCCATCGTAATGCACGTCGAGGTTCTGGCGCTCCTCGCGTCCGGCGCCGGCGAGGAAGTGCGCATCGGCCTGCCGATAATCCGAAAAGCTCACGCTGATCTCGCTGCCTGGCGTGAGCTTGCGCTGCACACGCGCACCGCCGAATAGCAGGCGGCGGTTGCTGTAGTCGTCGAAGTCGCGGCTGTTGCGGTATTGCACCGGCTGGCTGATGAAGCTGCTGATGCGCCAGCCAGCACGCTCGTAGTCGGCCCAGATGGCGTCATACGCCTGGCGCACGTTGGGTCCGTCGCGAACCGACACGAAACGCTGCAGGTCGAACGCGATTTCCTGGCGACCCACGCGCAGCTTGAACAGTCCGCTGCCAAGCGCTTGCTGGGTATCCAGAAAAGCCAGGCGAAGATCCAGGCGATTGGCATCGACCGGCCCCGGCTTGGCCAAACCAGGGGCCAGGGAATTTTCCAGTTGCACGAAGAAACGCGTCTGGTCCGTGAGGTGCGCGTCGGCATGCAGTTCCAGGCGGTGCAGCAGATAATCCTGGTGCTTGCCGCCGTTGACGCCGAAAAACGGCGGATCGATGCTGACGAATCGCTCGCGCAAGCTGAGTCCGAAGGACAGGTATCGCTTCGAATCGTTGGCACAGATCCGCATGTACTTCAGTGCATCGCCCCATCGCCTGGGCAGGCGCGGATCAGCGAGTACGGACCAGTCTTCCTGCCAACGGTAAAAGCCGATGGCGGGACGCTGGGGCATCGACTGGCCGGTGGTTTCCTGCGCGACAGCCGGAACATGCAGCGTCGCGCAAAGCGTGGAAACCAGCGCAGCCGCGCAACGCTTCGCCATGCAGCGCTGCCAGTTCACCACGCTGCTCAATGGGTCTTCAGCGCATGAATCTCGGCTATGTACCCCCCTGGAAACTGCACGATGGCGGAGCTACGGTCCGTCAATGCGTAAGGCGGCGACAACAGCTTGGCGCCAGCGGCCGCGGCCTTCGCCAACGTCGCATTCAAGTCCTTCACCTCGTAACCGGTGATCTCCAGTCCGAACGGATACGGCAGATGGCCATCCGTCACGTTCACCTGCATTTTTCCGAAGCCCGATTCGATGCGAATGCGGCGATACGTATAGCCTGGCCGCCCCAGCTCACCGCCATCCGCATGACGATCGTCGGAAACCACCTTGCCGTGCGAGAAACGCAGGAAGTCGCGCACGAAGACATCCGCCACATCGGGTGAAACATACACGCGATTATCCGGCACGCTTTCCAGCGGATCGTAGTGCGGCGCGGTGAAATGCCAGTACAGCTGCATCTTCACGCCACCCGGCCATTGGATGACCGCATCGAAACCGATCGGATCCTTGAACTTGTCCACGATCACCTCGGCGCCCGCGGCACGCGCTTGCTTCAAGGCCACATCCATGTCAGTGACCAGGTAGCCGGTGCGCTCCTGACCGAACGGATACGGAATCGGCGTGAGGAAACCGAAGTTCGATAGCGTACCGACAGGCGTCCAGACATATTGCGCCTGCGTATTGCTCGGCACCGGCAGCACGTTGAACGTGCCGCGCGGCGAGGGCTTGCCACCGAACGTGGCGATGAAGCTGTTCACGAAAGTATCGAAATCGGCGGGTGCGACATACACGTGGGTAGTGTCGTATTGCGCGCCGACGGCCACGCCCTGATTGCCAACCGGCGGATTGGCTTGTGTGGCCGGCACAGCCAACATCGGCAACAGTGTGAGCAATGCACCGGCCAGCCACTTGCGATTAAAGATGGTCATACAGACTCCTTCCAGGTTCGACGATTTTTCGTGGCATGGGCATGCAGCGCCGCGAAGGCCAGGCCGGCGATCAGGGCGACGTGTTCCATGAAGACATTCATTTCAGCGAAACGCAGCGCGCCATCCTGCTTCCAGAAGGCATGCGCGACGACGGTGACGAAAGCGGTAAAGCCCGCCAGCAAGGCGGCGCCGAGCCATGCGTAGCGATTGGCGATGATGGCCAGCGAACCGCCAAGCTGCACCACCAGCAACAGGCTGAGCAACCACCACGATGCCGGAAAGCCCAGTCCGTGCATTTCGGCCAATGCCGCGGAGGGATGTATCAGCTTGTCCAGGCCGCTCCACCAGTACGGCAAGGTCAGCGCGAGGCGTGCAAGCATCGCGGTGGCGCGCGACGCCAGCACGGCATTGACCCACGCAGGCGCATCGGTATCAGGGCGAATGGCAACCATGTCACACCGCCCAGCAGGCGCAGCCCAGTGCGCCCCAGAATGACTTCAGGTCTTCGTCGCGAACCGGCAGCTTTGCGGACCATGCGCCGATATGATCGTGGCCGTGGACGGTACAGCGGTTTGCACAACCGCATGCGTGACGTTGTTGCGGCGCTGCGGGTTTTGGATCATTCCAGGCCGCATAGCCGCCGAACATGCGCACCGGCGACCAGTTCGGCATGACCGGTGGCAGCGTCGTTTCGTCCAGATGCTTGAACACATCGTCGGCGTACACGATCTTGCCGCCCACCATGGTGAGATGCGAGGTCATGTCGGCGATGTCCTGCTCGGCGCAGGCGAAATAGTCGCGGCTGGGCACGACCAGGTCCGCCAGCTGCCCTACCTTGACCTGCCCTTTCTTGCCTTCTTCGTCGGAGAACCAGGTGACGTACTGCGTCCACATGCGCAGGGCGGTCTCGCGGTCCAGGCAATTGCGCTGCGGATAGATGCGCAGGCCGCCCACCGTCTTGCCGGTGACGAGCCATGCCAGCGATACCCATGGGTTGTAGGACGCCACGCGCGTGGCGTCCGTGCCAGCAGAAACCTTGACACCTTTTTCCAGCATACGCGCCACCGGCGGCGTGATGGCGGCCGCTTCGGCGCCGTAACGCGCCGCGAAATATTCGCCTTGATAGGCCATGCGATGCTGCACGGCGATGCCGCCGCCCAATGCCGCGATGCGGTCGATGGAGCGATCGGAAATGGTTTCGGCGTGATCGAAGAACCAGTGCAGCCCCTTGAGCGGAATGTCCCGGTTGACGCGTTCGAATACGTTGAGCGCCCGGTGAATGGTTTCGTCATAGGTGGCATGCAAGCGCCACGGCCAGCGGTTCTCGGCCAGGATGCGCACCACCGCTTCCAATTCGCCTTCCATGCTGGAAGGGAGATCCGGGCGCGGCTGGCGAAAATCCTCGAAATCGGCGGCAGAAAACACCAGCATTTCACCGGCGCCGTTGTGCCGGAAATAATCGTCGCCCTGCTTATAGCGGGAGGTCTGTGTCCAGTTGAGAAAATCCTCCTTCTCGCCCTTGGGTTTTTGTGTAAACAGGTTGTACGCCAGGCGGATGGTGAGCTGTCCTTCCTGCGACAGCGTGCGGATCACTTCGTAGTCTTCCGGATAATTCTGGAAGCCGCCGCCGGCATCGATCGCGCCGGTGACGCCAAGCCGGTTCAACTCGCGCATGAAATGGCGCGTGGAGTTGAGCTGGTAATCGAACGGCAGCTTCGGTCCTTTGGCGAGCGTGGCGTACAGGATGGCCGCATTGGGCTTGGCCAGCAGCAGACCGGTGGGATTGCCGGCACTGTCGCGTTCCATCTGGCCGCCCGGCGGCTCGGGCGTGTCTTTCGTGTAGCCGACGGCCTTGAGCGCGGCGGCGTTGAGCAGCGCACGATCGTACAAATGCAACAGGAACACCGGGGTATCCGGCGCCACGGCGTTGAGTTCGGCCAGCGTGGGCAAACGCTTTTCCATGAACTGGTGCTCGGTGAAGCCGCCGACCACGCGGACCCACTGCGGCGGCGGCGTAATCGCCACTTGCCGGCGCAACATGTCCATCGCATCGGCCAACGAGCGCACGCCGTCCCAACGCAGCTCCAGATTGAAGTTGAGGCCGCCGCGAATGATGTGCAGGTGGTTGTCGATCAAGCCCGGCAGCACCAGCCGCCCTTGCAGGTCGATCACGCGCGTACCCGCGCCTGCCAGCGCGGTGATTTCCGGGTCGCTGCCCACGGCGGAAAAGCGCCCACCCGAAATGGCCACGGCGCTGGCGTTCGGCTTGGCGCTGTCGAGCGTGGCAAAGCGACCGCCACGCAGGATGATGTCGGGCACGGTATGGGACGGACTCATGATTCCCCCTGCTCATCCGTACTGGTGCGCACCGGCAGTTTCCCGCGCGGCAATTCACCGAATACATGCGGTTTCACCTGCTGGCCCACCCACGCCGTGGCCGCCTGCCGGGTAACCAGTTGCTTGACCAGCGGAGGAATTTGTTCGCCGATCAGAATGCCCAGCAATCCGACTAAGGCGATCACCGGCGGAGCCGGCGATCGCACGTGGACAAGGCTATAGATCGCGCCCACGAGCAGGCCCGCGGCAAGCGACAGCAGATAAGGCTTCATGCGGCCTCCGATATGACGCGATACATGGCGGCTCAGCCGCCCTGGGCGTGGAACATGCTTTTGGCGTAGATCACGCCAAGGCCATAGGCGCCGCCGTAGACCTTGGCAATGCCGGTGGTGCTTTCGTAGGTTTCGGTGCGCGCCCAGTCGCGCTGCAGTTCCAGCAGATACTGCAGCGACGTCATCGGCGCCGCGCCGGCCTGCAGCATGCGCTCCACTGCCCGGTTGTGCGCCTCGGCAGATACGTCGCCGCACGCATCGGCAACCACATATGTTTCATAGCCCTGCTCGATGGCCGACAGCACCGGACCGACGATGCAGACGGAAGTCCACAGGCCGCCGAACACCAGCCGCGTCTTGCCGAGCGCATTCACCCGCTGGATGACTGCTGCGTCTTCCCAGGTATTCATGCTGGTGCGATCCAGCAGCGGCTGGCCCGGAAACGGATCGGTGACTTCACTGAACATGGGGCCGGAGAAACTCTTCTCGGCCACGGTGGTGAGAATCGTCGGCACCTTGAAGCTGGCTGCGGCCCGGGCGATCAGGCCGGCATTGTTGCGCAGGGTGATCGCATCGATCGAATGCGTCGCGAACGACATTTGCGACTGGTAGTCGATGAGGATCAGTGCATGATTATCCGGCGACAGCAGTTTGGAGCCGGGAACGGGTTTGGCGGTAAGCGTCATGATGGAAATCCTTGAACAAAAAAACGTGCTATCCGGCATACATGGGCCAGCTCCGGACAGCGGCCAACGCTCAGCGCTTGATGAAGGCGAGCAGGTCGTCGTTGAACTGGTCCAGGTGCGTGGCGGTAAGGCCGTGCGGAGCGCCCGGATAAATCGTCAAGGTGGCGTCCCGGACGATCTTGGCGGTGAGCTTGGAAGAATCATCGATCGGCACGATCTGATCGTCGTCGCCGTGCACGACCAGGGTCGGCACGTCGATCTTCTTCAAATCTTCGGTGAAGTCGGTTTCGGAGAACTGCTTGATGCATTCGTATTGGCCCTTCACCCCTCCCAGCATCCCCTGCAGCCAGAAGAAGTCGCGCAAGCCCTGGCTCGCTTTCGCGTCGGGACGGTTGGCGCCGTAGAAGGGGCCGGAGAGATCCTTGTAGAACTGCGAGCGATCCGTCTGCACGCCTTTGCGGATATCGTCGAACACCGCCATGGGCAGGCCGCCCGGGTTATGGGCGGTTTTCGCCATGATTGGCGGGACGGCACCGACCAATACCGCCTTGGCGACGCGCTTGGAACCATGCCGGCCGATATACCGCGCCACCTCGCCGCCGCCGGTGGAATGGCCGACCATCACCATGTTTTTCAGGTCCAGCGTTTCGATCAGCTCGGCCAGGTCGTCCGCATACGTATCCATATCGTTGCCATGCGAAGGCTGGCCGGATCGTCCGTGGCCACGGCGATCATGCGCGATGACACGATAGCCGTGCGCACTGAGGAACAGCATTTGCCCGTCCCACGCATCGGCAGTAAGCGGCCAGCCGTGGGAAAACACCACGGGCTGCCCCTGCCCCCAATCCTTGTAGTAAATCTCCGTGCC
>DATJMR010000096.1:0-5503 GCA_035508595.1 Dyella sp. | reverse complement strand
TCCAACTTTCGCCATAGCGGCTGGTAGGTACGCAGTTGTTTGTTGACCCAGTGCCGCCAGCGGCCATCCGGATCTTCGGCGCGCTCCAGCTCGTTGACGGGTTCCTCCAAGGCGCTTTCCAGCTGGGGTCGCAACCCTAGTGCCCAGCCTTCTACGACGACCAGGTGGGGTGCCCGGGCGGTGCTGGGCCAGCGTGACGGCGGCATGCGCGTGTCGCGCCCCTTGTCGAAGCGGGGCCATGTCACGGGAAATTTTTCCGAGGCGTGCGGCAGGGCGACCAGCACCGACAGCAACAGTTCGATTTCGTGGGTGCCAGGCACGCCGCGGGTGCGCAGCAGCGGATGCACCTGATGGGCCAGCGCCTCGCGTTCGCTGCGCGAGTAATAAAAGTCGTCCAGCGAAAGCACTTCGGTCGGCCAATCGCGGTGCTCGGCTTGCGTTTTGATCACACGCGCCAAGGTACTCTTGCCGCTTCCTTGCAAACCCGAGAGTCCGAGCACATACGGCCGATGCGTCCGCGCGATGCGCCCGGCGTAATGATCCAGCAGGTGCCCGGCTAGGGCCTGATTCTGCGTGCTAGCATCATCCTTCATCGCGTCATCATGACGTGCGGTCGCCACGATTCAAGCCCCCAATGCTGAAACCAGAGATTCTTGACACTTTCAATACGCTGCTCGACCAGGCCATCGCCAGCGGTGACCCCGAGCCGACTGCCATGAACCTGTCCAGCGTCGATGCCGCGGGCCGTGTCAGCTCGCGCATCGTACTGCTGAAAGGGGCCGATCAGCGCGGGTTCCGCTTCTTCACCAACTACGAAAGCGACAAAGGCACGCAGGTGAATGCCCATGCGCAGGTTGCGCTGTGCTTCCACTGGAAGCGTCTGCGTGAAGGCGTGCAGGTGCGCGTGGAGGGATTGGCACGCAAAATGGCTGCCGAAGAATCCGATGCTTATTTCGCCACCCGCCCGCGTGGCAGCCAGATTGGCGCATGGGCATCGCTGCAGTCGCAAACGTTGCCGGCGCGGGAGACGTTCGAGCAACGCGTGGCGCACTACGAACAACAGTTTGCCGGTCGCGACGTGCCGCGCCCGCCGCACTGGGGCGGCTATGTGGTGGAACCGGACATGATCGAATTCTGGTACGGCGCCAATTTCCGGCTGCACGAGCGCGTGCGCTGGGATCGTCACGGTCAAACCTGGACCAGCAGACTGCTTTACCCTTGAGGAGCATGCGCCATGAGCCGAGCCACGCCCGCGGAACATGTTGCGCAAAACGGCTTTACCGTGCATACGCGCGGCCGCGGTTTCAGTGAGATTACCGACAAGGTGTTGGAACTTGTATCGGCCAGCGGCGTGCACACCGGCATGGTGAACGTATTCACGGCGCACACCAGCTGCTCGCTGCTGATCAGCGAAAATGCCGATCCGACGGTACGGGCCGATCTGGAGCGTTGGTTCACACGAGCGGTGCCGGACGGCGACGCCATCTTTCGGCACGATGCCGAAGGGCCCGACGATATGCCTTCTCATGTGCGAGCCATTCTCACCGGCGTAAGCCTGACCATTCCCGTGCACGGCGGCAAGCCGCATCTGGGTACGTGGCAAGGGATCTACCTATGGGAACACCGGGTGGATCCGCATCAGCGCAAGGTCATGGTCACGGTGTTCGGGCATTGAACTTTCCCTATCGCATGTCAAAGAACGATTCCTTTCCGCAACGCATCGTCTGCCTCACCGAAGAACCCACCGAGGTTCTGTACGCGCTTGGCGAAGAGCACCGCATTGTTGGCATCTCCGGGTTCACGGTGCGGCCGCCGCGAGCGCGCAAGGAAAAACCGAAAGTGTCCGCTTTCACCAGCGCGAAGGTTGGGGACATCCTCGCGCTTGAACCCGACTTGGTGATCGGTTTTTCGGATATCCAGGCCGATATCGCGCGCGAACTGATCCACGCGGGTATCGAAGTGTGGATCAGCAATCATCGGAGCGTGGACGGCATTCTTGCTTATATCCGTCGACTCGGCGCGATGGTGGGTGCGCACGAAAAGGCCGAGCGTTACGCACAGCGTGCCGAGGCACATCTTGCCCAAGTGCGCGCCGCTGCCGCTGCATGGCCGAAGCGGCCCAAAGTCTATTTCGAAGAATGGGACGAACCGATCATCACCGGTATTCGCTGGGTGGCCGAATTGATCGGTATCGCCGGCGGCGAGGATTTGTTCCCCGAGCTTGCGCGTGAATCGCTGGCCAAGCACCGCATTTTGGCCGACGGCAGCGAGGTGATAAGACGCGCGCCGGACATCATTCTCGGTTCCTGGTGCGGCAAGCGCTTTCGTCCCGAGCGGGTGGCGGAGCGGCCGGGATGGAAGGGGATTCCCGCCGTCCTGCGTGGCGACATGTACGAAATCAAATCGCCGATCATTCTGCAGCCAGGGCCGGCCGCGCTGTTCGACGGCTTGGATGCGATGCACGCGGTGATGGCCGATTGGGTTGCTCGTCAGCGTTGACGACAATGCGGGTTCGGCTGGCACGGCATTGCCACGCGCATCTTACGCAGCATCCGGCGAGAAATGCGCGGCCAGCAGGAGCGAGCGCCTTTGCGTGCGCGCTACCCCATCCGGGCCAGTTCGTTGCCGAAATCGAGCAAGGGCGCGACCAACAACATGCGCGCCAGCAACAACACGATCACCACGACCGTGGGCGAAAAATCGATATTTCCCACGACCAGCTTTCCGCGCAAGGGACGCAGCACCGGTTGCACGATCGTGCCGGCCAGACGGATCAAGGGGTGATAGGGATCGGCGGAAAACATGCTGAGCAGCGACCAGCCGAAGATCACCACGATATAGAACAGCAGCACGAAGTCGATGACATCGGCGACCGAAAGCACCAGCACGCCCGCCCACGACGGATCGAAACCGGCGAGCGCATAAATCAGCACGCGCTCGAGCATCAAGGTAAACCACAGCAACAGCAGCGCGGCGAAATTGAAACGCCGCCAGTTCGGCAACACGCGGCGAATGGGGGCCAGCACCGGATTGGTATAGCGATAGACGAACTGGCTAAGGGGATTTTGAAAGTCGGCGCGATTGGCTTCGGCCAGCAAGCGAAACAGAAACAGCGTAGCGATCGCGCCGAACACGACCTGGATCACAAGTGCCAACGCGTTGAACAGGTATGACATCGATTATTCCTTATCCAGGGCAGCGGCAAGCTCAGCGCCGCGCCGGGTGGCGGCGGCGAGCGCGCGGGCGACGACACGCGGGAACTGGTCGGCGGCAAAGCTTTCCAGCGCAGCCTGCGTGGTGCCGTTGGGTGACGTGACGCGTTGGCGCAGCGTCGAGGGCGCCTCGTTGCTTTCCACCAGCATGCGGCCTGCGCCCAGGCAGGTGTGCGTCGCGAGAATGCGCGCCGCCTCGCGCGGCATGCCTTGCGCCACGGCGGCGTCTTCCATCGCTTCCACGAGCGCGAAGAAATAGGCAGGGCCCGAACCGGAGAGCGCGGTGACGGTATCCATCAACGCTTCGTCATGAATCCAGCGCGTGGTGCCGACCGCGTCCAGCATATGTTGCGCCTGTTCGCGCTGTTGGGGCGTCACCCGCAGGTTGGCGCAAAGGCCGGTGGCGCCCGCGCCGATCAGCGCCGGCGTATTGGGCATGCACCGGACGATCGGCAGCAGATTGCCGAACCACCGTTCCAGTTGGTCGATGCGCACGCCGGCGGCTATAGAGATCAGCAGCGGCCGGTTGCGTTGCAGCGTATCGCGAAGTTCGGCGTGGATGGCCGGCATCACCTGCGGTTTCACCGCAAGCACCAGTACATCGGCATCCGCCACCGCTTGGCGGTTGTCGGCGAACGTGACGACGCCGAAATCGCGGCCCAGGCTTTCGCGCGATGACGCTTGCGGTTCGGCGACGCGCAGGTTGGCGGCAGGCACGCCGGTGTTGATCAGGCCGCCAATCAGGCTTCGCGCCATGTTGCCGCCACCGATGAATGCGATACGTGTCATTGCTGTGGGCTATTCCAGGGTCATGCGGGGTTTATACCTTACCGGACCTCGGGGAACGGGCAACAGGGAGTGGCTGGTGCAAGGCGATCGATGGCTTTGTTCCTTGGATGCTTATCCGGGAAACGTGAAGGAGCGGTGCCCGACAACCGGCGACGATCGCGGTCTTTCCCGTTCCCTGTCCCCATTGCCGGCTTTTATGTGCGTACGCCCGCATTTAGGTAAGAGCAAGACTGGCTGGCCGCCCCGTGTCGCGAGTAGTATCGGTGTGGCTGCACGGGATCGGGGGAATGGCGGGCTAACAGGCTACGCCGGAACGTCTATCCGGATGACCCACCGTCGTCCTGGTTGTGGCATGCACCTCCATATAGACGATCGGTTGAGGGGAAACATCCGATGGACATCGCCGAACTGCTTGCCTTCTCGGTGAAGAACAAGGCGTCCGACTTGCACCTGTCGGCGGGCCTGCCGCCGATGATCCGCGTGGACGGCGACGTGCGCCGCATCAACATTCCGGCGCTGGATCACAAGGCGGTGCATTCGCTGATCTACGACATCATGTCGGACAAGCAGCGCCGCGACTATGAAGAATTCTTCGAGACCGACTTCTCCTTCGAGATTCCCGGTCTGGCGCGCTTCCGCGTCAACGCGTTCAACCAGAACCGCGGCGCGGGTGCGGTATTCCGTACCATTCCTTCCGAGGTGCTGACGCTGGACGACTTGGGGTGTCCCAAGATCTTCCGCGAGCTGATCGAGCAGCCGCAGGGTTTGATCCTGGTCACCGGGCCGACGGGTTCGGGCAAGTCGACCACGCTGGCGGCGATGGTCGATCACATCAACAAAAACGAATACGGTCACATCCTCACCATCGAGGATCCGATCGAATTCGTGCACACCTCGCAAAAGTGCCTGGTCAACCAGCGCGAAGTGCACCGCGATACGCACGGCTTCAACGAGGCGCTTCGTTCGGCGCTGCGCGAAGACCCGGACTTCATCCTCGTGGGCGAGTTGCGCGACCTGGAAACCATCCGCCTGGCGCTTACCGCCGCGGAAACCGGACACTTGGTGTTCGGGACGCTGCACACCAGTTCGGCGGCCAAAACCATCGACCGCATCATCGACGTGTTCCCGGCGGGCGAAAAGCCGATGGTGCGTTCGATGCTGTCCGAATCGCTGCGCGCGGTGATTTCGCAGTCGCTGCTCAAGAAGGTGGGCGGCGGCCGCATGGCGGCGCACGAGATCATGGTGGGCATTCCCGCCATCCGCAACCTGATCCGCGAGGACAAGGTCGCGCAAATGTATTCATCGATCCAGACCGGCCAGCAGTACGGCATGCAGACCCTGGATCAAAACCTGCTCGATCTGGTGAAGCGCGGATTGATCGCGCGGCAGCAGGCGATCGGTTATGCAAAAAACAAGGAAGTGTTCAAGTAACACGGAAAAGGGGTTGAGGAAGGGGTGTCGGAGCGAGGCAGGGTTTGTTCGCTTTTACCGTTCTTTAGTTT
>DATJMR010000095.1:0-7780 GCA_035508595.1 Dyella sp. | reverse complement strand
CGCGGCGAACACCACGTCGGCCTGCTGGATGTGGCTGCGCGCCAACGGCGAGAGATGCGAACCCAGCGTCATGCCCAGCCCCACACAGGCGATACTGCCGCGTGGTTCCGAGTCTGCGTGCTTGGCCGGCGATACAGATGTCATGGCGGATATCCAGGAAATTAAATGGAATAGCGGCTGCGGCCACGCGCCTGTATGTCATTTCGGCGCTACATTTCCCCGGGTGTGCAGTATCGATCACCGCCGCCGCGCGACAAGTCGATGCACTCGCTTGCCAGACGATGCGTTGACTGCTTCGGCATCGAGCAGGAATTCCGCTTCACGCAGGCCATCCCTGACGCGCGCGGCGTCAAATGCGGCGTAGAGGCGTCCGGCAGCATCGCGAGCGGACGCCGATTCGGCGACTCGCCAGCTCAGATACAGCGTTCCCTTTGGCCTTAGTATTTCCAGCAGACGGGCACAGGCCTGGGTAACCTCATCAGGTGGCAAGTGCATGACGACGGTTTCGCACAGCACGTTGTCGTAAGCATCGCTTGCGATAGTGTCCAGAGCGGGAAGCTGCGCGCGTCTGAAAACCAGCGATGGAAAATCGGCCGCGGCTTGGGCGAGCAATCCCTCGGCGGCGTCGTAGCCGACGGTGGGAAAGCCATGGTCATTGAGCCACGCGACGTCGCGGCCAGCGCCGCAACCGATATCGGCCGTTTTGCCTCCCGGGGTGAAGTAGCGTTGCAGCAGCGCATACATGTCGTTCGGCGGGGCCTGCTCGCGCCACTCCGCCGCATAGCGGCTGGCATGGGTCGAGTAGGTTTCGATGGTCTGTTCGTCCACGGCAGCTGTCCTCGGTCAAGTGATGGCGGTTGCGGGCGATGATTCCGGCGCCGATGCCATCGAGCTATCTCACTTATTTGTTTCAGTTAATGGAAAGACATTTCATCAAAGCAAGGATAGCGTCTGGGCACGTTCAAGCACCGCCATGGAAAACGTTACGGGTTGCTCTCCGGAGGGCGCATAACCGTGCGGCTGATCTGCCACGATCCGAGCCGCCTCCCCTGCCTGCAAGAGCATCGACTGTTCTCCCACGGTCAGTTGCAGTGCGCCGCTTTTGACTGCAATGAGCTCCAGCGTCCCGGTGCTATGCGGCGCGGAGGTGTAGGCATCGTCCGGCATGATTTTCCAGGACCATATTTCAAACATGGTCTGGCCCGACGTAGAGGCTTCCAGCCGCGCCTGACTGCCACGTTCGGTTTGCCAAAGTACTTTGGGCTCGGCCCGCACGATCGGTACATCACTCGCTTCGTCGAGGGGGCTGCCCAGTAAATCGGTTACGGAGATGGAGAAGGCCACGGCCAGGCGGCAAAGCGAGCCGATGCTTGGATTGGCCTTTCCCTGCTCAATGGCCACCACGGTGCCTTTGGAGAGGCCGGTTCGAGCGGCCAATGCGTCCAGGCTCAGGCGCTGCCCACGCCGCAGGCTGCGAATCCGCTGGGATAACGCTGTTCCTAGCTCTTTTTCGACCAAATCGGCGACGATGGCATCAGTCATTATATTGACTAGCTCGCAGGGTGGCGGTATGGTCATTTTAATGACCGATCCGTATTTCGCAATCACAGCCGCGCCGGGCGGCAAGGCATGAGTGGCTGGATGGCCACCATGGCCTCGGCGATGTTTGGTGCCGGCGACTTCTTTGGGGGCGTCGCATCGCGCCGTACCGATGCGCGCCTGGTCGTGCTGGTTGCCATGGTTGCGGGCCTCGCCCCGCTGGCTGCCGTCATCGTGGCCGAGGGCTCCCGGTTCAACGGCGTGTCTGCTTTCTGGAGTGTGATCGCCGGATTGGGATTTGCCGCGGGCGTTTCACTTTTATATCGGGCGCTGTCGCAGGGGCGCATGCTGCAGGTGGCGCCGATCACCGCGATCATCGCGATCGCGATACCGACTGTCGTCGATATGGCATATGGCAACGCCCATGTACATGCGAAGTGGCTGGTCGGGATCCTGGCTGCGCTGGCAAGCGGAACGCTGCTGGGTGCCGCGCGGAATGAGAGTGGTGCGAGAGCCGATCTCAGAACCATCGGCATGGCTTTACTGGCAGGCTCTGGATTCGGTTTGTTTTATGTCGGCCTCAAGCGGGCGAGTATCGGCAATGAGGATCCCTGGACAGTCCTGGGCATCCGCTTCGTTGCCGTGATCGCCACCATGATCGCGGCGCTAGGAACACCGCGGGCCACCCACCGCACTTTCGGACTTGCGGTTGCGATCGTGGCGGGTGTGTTCGACGGCGCTGCCACAGTCTTACTGATGATCGCGTTTTCCCACGGCGGTTTGGCCGGGAACTCCGCCATCGCGTCGCTCTACCCTGCAACAACCATGCTGCTGGCCATTCTTTTCCTCAAAGAGCGGCCGACCTTTTTTCAATCCATCGGACTGGCCATGGCGTTGCCGGCTGTCCTGCTTCTGCAAACAACCTAGAGAGACGTCATGCGACTGGACACCCTTGCGATTCATGGAGCACGGCACGTAGACCCGGTAACGGGTGCCGTTTCCCTGCCGCTCCACACCAGCACAACCTATGAGCGAAGTGCTGACGGCAGCTTTCCTTCGGGCTTCGAATACACCAGGGACGGCAATCCAACGCGCAACAGCTTCGAAGCGGCCATGGCCCTGTTGGAAAGTGGCGGCGCGGCGGTGGCCTTTTCTTCCGGGATGGCCGCCATAGCGGCGGTGATCGAGGCGCACTCACGCAAGGGCGGCCGCATCGTCGTTCCCGACGACATGTACTTTGGCATTCGATCCCTCATCGAGGAGACGGATATCGGGGAGCGCTTCGAGTTCGTCGCCGTGGACATGCGCGACCTGGCAGCGCTGCACCGCGCGGTCTCTGCGGCACCGACGAACCTGGTGTGGATCGAAACCCCGTCCAACCCGTTGATCCATGTTGTCGATGTCCGCGCGGCATGCCAGATCGCGCATGCGGCGAATGCCATCGCCGTGGTCGACAACAGCTGGGCGACGCCTGTGCTTCAGCGCCCGCTTGAACTGGGCGCGGACGCAGTGTTGCACTCCGCAACGAAATATATCGGTGGCCACTCCGACCTTATGGCGGGCGTCGTGGTGCTGCCGAATGGCTCGCCACTCCATACGCCGTTGCGCATGATCCAAAAGCACAAGGGCAGCGTTGCGGCGCCATTCGACTGTTGGCTTGCCCTGCGCGGCCTCCAGACACTGCCCGTCCGCATGCGCGCGCACTGCGATGGCGCACAGCAAGTTGCCGTAGCTCTCGCCAGCCATCCTTCGATTGAGCGCGTCCTTTATCCGGGACTGCCGACCGACCCAGGGCATGCGCTGGCCCGAAGCCAGATGGCGGGATTTGGCGGCATGCTCTCCTTCGTTGTTCAAGGCGGCGCCGACGCTGCGATGACAGTGACGGCGCACCTGGCATTAGTCATCCGGGCGACAAGCTTGGGTGGCACGCACTCCCTGATCGAGCATCGCGCCTCGGTGGAAGGCCCGGCCTCTCTGGCACCGCCAGGACTGCTTCGGGTTTCGGTCGGCCTCGAGCATCCCGAGGACATCATTGAAGACCTGCGCAGGGGACTGGAGGCGATCCGCTGACGCGGCAGCATGAAAGTGCGCAGCCGCAACCCTGGAAGATGAGCAATGCTCCGGCCGACTATATCGCCGGGCCATTCCAGCAGCCGGCATCGAGATCAACGCAAAAACATGGGGACACCTCGGGGGCTAGGGTCACTACTCCGAACTTAAGTACGTAGCGTGATCCTTCGTAGGTTGGCGGTGAGCATGTGCGAACCCCAACATCGCCATCTGCATGGCAACGTTGGGGTTCGCACATGCGCAGAGCACACATGACGACTCGCGTTTACCGCAAAACCTCAGACAACCTTGCCCCCATTGAGCCAACGGAAGGCTCTGCGCAATTCCGTCTCCCCGTTCTGCAAGTAGCAGCGCCCATGGGCCAGGATAACTTGCTGCGGATGCCACGCCAGCATGCGTGCCAGGCAGATGCGTGCTTCGGCTTTGTAAAAGGTCAGACGCCAATCCAGCGGGGTCTTGCCGTCGGGATCCAATACACCACCCAGCCGCCCTACCCAACGCAGGAACCTGGGCAGTTTTGCGGCTTCGAAATTTTCGATCAGGTCGGTCAGGATCAAGGTACGGCTGGCGCAATGAAAGAAGACGAACTCTTCCATCGTGGAGCTGCCGCTAAAGCGCAGCTGGTCCAGATCCTCCGCCCACGCAGTCGGTGGATCATCCTTGAGGTCTTCATTGAAAGCGACCTGGGCATGTTGCTCTGCTGCGCGTTCGCGCACGCCCGGCGACGCCCACGCGATGGCGTGCGGATACCGTTGCTTCCACGCGGCGATGTGTGCGTAATGCAGCTTGTTCGGCGAGACCAGGTGCTCGACGGGGCCAAGCTGATCGAGCGCGGCAAACAAGCCGGCATCAGGTGCCGTGGGCGAATGGCACCATAAACCACCGCCGGACAATTGCACTACGGTCATCCGAGTCGGAAACGGAACGCGCAATCCCATCGGCGCATCCAGGCTTACTGACGGTCCATCGACGATCCACAGCGCCGGCGCCACGGATTTGAGGGTGTTCAATGGAGGATAGAGGGTCATGTCGGACACGAGGGGTTTTCCGCTCCTTGACGCCGTGATGGGCTACAAGTCTTTTTGGCTCAACCCAAGGGGTACTTGGCGCGAATCGCGGCGCCGACGGCGTTTTCCACCGCCTCTTGAACCCCCTGCTGCGCGGCAAGGATGGTCGTGCCGCCCAAGGATCCCAGCAACTGGTCCGCACGGCGAACCAGGCAGTTCCAGGAAATCCAGTGCTCCACCTCGGAATAGGCCACCTCCAGCTGGAGTCGGCCCATCGTCGCGTTGAATTGCGCCATGCTTACGTTCCCCCGCTATCACATACTTTCACGACGTTGCGCGTCTCGCGTTGCCTCAATCCCCGATCAACCGATAACCGATACCGGACTCGGTAAGAATCAAGCGCGGCGTACTGGGGTCCTGCTCGATTTTCTGACGCAGCTGCCCGATGTAGACGCGCACGAACTGCGTATCCGTGACCGCTGCGCCCCAGCCGGCAGCGAGCAATTGCTTGTGCGTCACCACCTGGCCCGCGTGCTGTGCAAGCGTGCGCAGCAGATCGTATTCCTTGCGCGTAAGTTTGACGGGCTGGCCTAACACGGCAACGCTGCGTTGGACGTAGTCGATATGCAGGCCACCCACCGAGAATGCCGTTTGTACCGCCTGCCTGCGCTGCCGGTAGCGCAAGGCGGCGCGAACACGCGCCTGCAATTCGCCCATATGGAACGGCTTGATGACGTAGTCGTCCGCGCCCATGTCGAGTGCCGCGATCCGCTCGGACTCATCGTGACGCGCGGAAAGCACGATGATCGGTGCCATCGTCCAACTCCGCAGGGAGGCAATCACGTCCTTGCCATCCATGTCAGGCAAGCCGAGGTCGAGCAGGATGACATCGGGAATGGCGTGCGCGACCTGGCCAAGCGCATCCGTACCGGTGCCGGCCAACGACACCTGGTAACCTGCGGCGGCCAGCGACGGCTTGAGTACGCGCTGGATCGACGGCTCGTCATCGATCACCAGGATGCTAGGTGCGGCGTCGATCATTCGGTGGTCTCCAGCGCGGGATGGGCAGGTAGACGAATGTCGATCCGGGTGCCGTGGTCATCGGCGACCGGGCTCACGGCCTGCACGGTGCCGCCGAACGATTCGATCAACCCGCGCGTCACCGACAGGCCGAGTCCAACGCCAGAAGCGCGGCGCCGATCGCTGCGGCCGCTGAAGAATTTGTCGAATACGCGGTCGATGTCACCCGCGGGTATGCCAGGCCCTTGATCTTCGATGCTGAGAACGACGTGCTCGCCGTCGGCCCCGACTTTCACCGCGATCAGCGAATCGGATGCTGCGTGTTCGATGGCATTTTCAATCACATTCACCAACGCTTGTTCGATCAGGACCGGGTCGACGTAAATACGCTGGCCTGCATTGTCGAAAGCGCGCGCCAAGCGATGATGGCCGAGCTGGCGTTCGAGATGTCTCAGTGACGAGGCCATCGCTTCACCCGGGTCGATAAGCGCGCAGTTCAATTGGATGGCACCGGATTCCAGGCGGGTCATCTCAAGTAGATTGAGCACGTAGCGGTTCAGGCGTTCAGACTGATCCTGGATGGTGCCGAGCAGATCCAGGCGCGTGGCCGCGTCGAAATTTTCATCGTGTTCCTGCAGCGAGCTGGCTGAAGCGAGGATCGTGGCGATCGGCGTCCGCAGGTCGTGCGATAGCGACGAAAGAAGCGCCGTGCGCAGACCTTCCTTCTCCGCAATGACGCGCGTATCGGCGATCTCCGCCATGAGCCTGGCGCGGTCGATGGCCACGGCCCCCAGTTCAAGCAAGGTCTGGATCCAATGTTGGTCAGGCCGCACAACCGGCTCATCGGGCAACGGACAGATCACGATGCCGCCGAGTACGCGGTCGCCGGTTTGCAAGCGCAGCCGCTTGCGTGCGGCGCCGATGTCGTCAGCCCAATCGGCGCCTAGAAAGTTCACTTCGTCCTGCGCAATACAGTCGGCAGGAAGATGGGACGAACGGGCGCACTCAAGCAGGCGGTCCGCGTCGGCGATCCATATCGAGGCCCGGCATCCCGCATTTTCCAGATGCGACAACAGACGCTTCGCCGCCGTTGCAGGGTCGATCGCGCCCGACAAGTCGCGGCTCGCCTCGAACAGGGATGCGATGTTGCGCAAGCCAAGCTTTGCTTCCCGCGCACGATCGCTCAGACGCCCGGCAAGTCCGCCGACCAGCAAGGCGCCAATCAGGAACGTGGTGAATGCGAGAACGTCGGCAGCCGCGATATGCAGCGCGAAACGCGGGGCGACGAGGAAGAAGTTATACGAAAAGAAGGCGAGCAGTGCAGCGAAGAGCGCGGGCCACATGCCGTGCCGGACGCCCACATAAAGAATGCCGACCAGGAACAGTAGCGACAGATTGCGCGCTTCCAACCGCTCGACCCACAGCAGGCCGATCACTGTCGGTACAAGAACCGTGAAGAAGGCCGCGGCGAAATCCCGAATGCCCGGCCTGGGAGAGGCCACGATCTCCAGCCATGGAGTGACCACCCTAGCCATTGGCAAGAGCGCACTGTCGCGATGAGCGAAGAAGAACCATGGCAGAAACGAGGTGTTGCCGAAAGACCATGCGACCACGTTGGACCAGATCCCAAGTGGCGTCAACTTACGCGGCAGCGGCCCATGGCGCCATTATAAAATCCTTACACTGTCGATGCTTGCCAGGCGCCATTACAGTGGCCGAATGCTGCATGCATGCCACGTGATTCGCGGAGGGGAGCCCACATGAGTTGGCCTGAGCCGGCGAGCTACGATGCGAACGGCGCGATCAGTGCGCGCGACACACGGCGCGCCCGTCAAGCCATTTGCATTTGAACATGGTACGGCCGCCATCAATCTGTGCTGCACCCATGGAATCAGACGACTATCTAGGCCTTATGCTCCGGGCAGTAAGGCAAGATGCAACCTACTCGTCTCAGCGCCAGGCTTGGATAACGCCGATGTTGAACGCCAGGATCTTTTTCCATGAGCAACTGGATACACGTCCGGCCGAATTCAGCTCGCTCAACGAAGCGGTCGAGGAAGGAGCCCGCAGAGGCCTTTGGGAAATCGATACGGCGACCGATATCCTTTTGATGAAATAGCGGCGCGTCGCACGTAGGTTGGCGG
>DATJMR010000094.1:0-5200 GCA_035508595.1 Dyella sp. | reverse complement strand
CATGAATCCCATTGCCACGGTCGAAGAAGTGCGCATGTCGAAAAAACGCATGTTCTTCACCGCCGCCAAGGCCGAACGGGAACTCGGTTACTCAGCGCGTCCGGCGCGACTGGCCTTGGAAGATGCCGTGCATTGGTTTCAGCAGCAGCGCTGATGCCATGGATGTCGGGGGCAAGCCGGCGCGAGCCCCATACCATGCGGTTATTTTTGCTTGCGGCGCTCGAAGAACTTCAATACCGGCAGTGCAAGCTTCACCAGAAACGGCATGGTCGTCGGACGCAGCAAGCGTTCGTCATAGCCGGAGAAGCGGCGATCGTTTTCGCTTAGGCAGGTGGCCATCAGCTCCGCCACGCTGAGGTCTTTTTCCGTCATGGATTGAGCGCCGGTGACGGTGAAGTTGTTGTCCTGCGTGTGCTCCTTGCCGTCACCGTCCAGGCTTTTGGCCAGTTCCATGCGTTCCATGCCGAGGAACCACCACACGCGAAATATTTTCCATTCGAACGCGATGCGCCCGAACAGATTGAGGTTACGGCGATGCCATGCCACCCAGTTGGCGAACAGCAGGATGTGTCGGCATTCCTCCTGCATCACCGGCTCGAAGGTCTCGATCAACTCCGGCGGGAACAGGCCCGAATCGTAAGCCACTTTGAACAGGCCGAACGCAAAGAAACTATCGATGCACTCGCTGTAGCCGGTTACCAGATACGCCCACTCGGGATCTTTCGGATATTCGTAAGGAGGCTCGGCGACGAGCGGAATGCCGTAGTGCTGCACCATCTTGGACAGCACTTCCTTATGGCGGTTTTCTTCCCACGCGTTCTGCGCGAGCGCGTTGCGCATCTGTGGATCGACGATCGTGCGTGCGTAGGCCGCCATGCGCAGACGGGCCTTGCCTTCGGTCTGCACGGCGATATCCCAGATCGGCAGCGACGTAATGCGATGCAGCGCCGCATCATCCAGTGTCGGCCACTTGAGCACCGATGGACGGTAGGGATTGAAGGTCTCCTCGAACATCGTGCACATCATCCGCTTGTGCGCGTCCGAGCCGTATCGGATGCGTTCGCGGCCGTTGCTCAACCAACGGCGCGTGCGCGCTTCCGATGCGGCGATCGTGGCGGCATCCGGTTCGTCGGTGGGCAGCACGGGTTCGCGATAGCCGGGAACTAGTGCTTCGGGGTCAAAGGCCTCGTGTTCGAACGTCATGACTGGAGCATCTCTTCAAATAGGCGGTTGGCCGGAACCGGCGCGCGCGGAATTGCCGGTATACAGCTTGCGCGCCTCGGCCCATTGCCAGGAAATCAGCGCGGGCACGCCGAAGCCGACTTCGCGCATGCGCTTGACCAGCGACAACGCGACACTGGCCTCGGGCGGCAAACCGATCATGTTGCCGAACAACACCAGCCCGCCTTCCTGCACGCCAAGGCCGGCCGGTACGACGAAAATGATATGACGCAGTGCCTGCGTCACGGCTTCGATGGCAATCGCATCCCACACGCTGATCGGATAACCCAGCAAGTGCAGCGCCAGCCACGTTTCGAAGCTGCCCACCACATAACCTGCAAACTGCCAGCCTGTGGCGACGATCAGGCGCAAGGGGCGCGAATACTGTTCGCGAATCTCCTGATCCAAATTCGCGCCGTCGATCAGCTCGGTGAGCGTGGAGCGGCCGCCGAGCAGCTTTTCGGCGAAGCCTTCCAGGCGCGAGAACACCTTGCCGTGGCGCAGCAGAATGATCAGGAAGATCGGCAACGGCACGCTGGCGATCAACGCGGAAATCACCGTGCTGAAAGCGCTGATGTTGCGGGTCAGCTCGATCAGCAGAATGATGCCCAGCGCGGTGAACAGATATTGATTCACCAGCGTGAGCAACACCTCCATGATCACGCTCGCCGCCGTGGCGGCGCCGCCGATGCCGCGCCATTTCACCAGCCGGATGCCGATGATTTCACCGCCGATATTGGCGACCGGCAGCAGACGATTGCTGGCCTCGCGGATCGACGCCACCCAAAACAGGAACGGCAACGTGGCTTGTCTACGCGGATCGCGCGGCGCGATCAGTACTCGCCAACCCACGACATCCAGCAGCAATGGCAACACGTGAAACGGCAGCAACCACAGCAACGGCCAGCCGGCGTGATCGATCGCCGTCATGATCTCCGACCAGCCCTGATGCGCCACCAGCGCGATGGCGACGCCCAGGCCGAGGATGCCGGCGATATAGCTCAACAACTTCATGTTCATGCCGCGACCGCCGTTGGATCGGAGAAGCCGTCGCACAGATGGTAGCGTTCGGCGATGGTTTGGCGTACCCGCGGCGAGAGCAGCGCAGCGAGTTCATCGGCATGCCGGTAATCGGCCATGCTGTCGGTGATCGAGCCGTGCGAGGCAGGATGCAGATAAATCTCCGACAGGCCTTGCGGCAGCTCCCGCAGAATGTCGAGCATCACCGTTTCGTCCATGCCGCCGCTGTGGCGCAGGCCGAACACGTGATCGTTGTAGGTGACGCCAGCACGGTCAAGGCGCAAGCGCATCAACGCCAGCCAAGGCCGCAGCCACGGACCCATGCCGGGTTCGGATGGAAGGCGGATCGCACGTAAACCGTATTCGCGCCCGACGGAAAGCATCAGCGACAAAATGGTGGGGTGCAGATGGAAATGCTTGTGCGCGTTGACGTGATCGAGCTTGAGTCCGGTCGCCGCGAAGGCTTCGAACTGCGCGCGAATTTCGTCGGCAAGCTGTCGGCGCACATGTGGCAAAAAGAAAAAGCGAAAACCGTTGCTCACCATGTTCGAACTGAACATGCCTTGCGCATTCACCAAGTCGGGAACGCGCGCGGGCGCAAGCATCGCGCGCCCATCGGCCAGTACCAGATGCAATCCCACGGCAAGGCCGGGGTTCTGCCTGGCGCGTGCCACCGCATCGGCCACGGCCGGCGCCGCCACCATCAAGCTTGCGGCGCGCAGCACGCCATCGCGATAGCCGCGCTCCACGGCTTCGTTGACGGCTTCATGCAAACCGAAATCGTCGGCGGTGACGATGAGGCGCGGACGTGTCGTTGGCGTGACGGAGGTTGGCACGGTGTCTAAAAAGTGTCTCGCTTAAAAACGTCAATCCGGCGCAGGCCGGAATCCAGTATCGAGAAATCGCAAAGTGCTGCGTTCCGTAACTGGACTCCGGTCTGCGCCGGAATGACGGGTGGATCAGGCTTCGTGCGCGCGCAGGAAGCGGAAGAACTCCACACCTTCGCGCAGACGGCGCTTCATCATGTCCCAGCTGGTGAGCATTTCCTTGACGATTTCCCAGATCTTCGACGGACGGAAGTAGAACGCCCGGTAGAACTTCTCCACGCCGTGGAAAATTTCCTGCTTCGACAGATGCGGGTACTCGATCAGCGCCAGCTGCACACCCTTGTCATTGACCAGGTTGACCGCTTCGTTTTCCTTCAGCCAGTTGTTTTCCACCGCCTGCTTGTACAGCGCGGTGCCCGGATAAGGAGCGGCCAGCGACACCTGGATGGTGTGCGGGTTGATTTCCTTGGCGAACTGGATCGTCTTGTCGATCGTTTCCTTCGTCTCGCCCGGGAGGCCCAGAATGAAGGTGCCGTGGATGGTGACGCCCAGCTTGCGGCAATCTTCGGTGAAGCGGCGCGCGATATCGGTGCGCAGGCCCTTCTTGATGTTGTGCAGGATCTGGTCGTCGCCCGATTCGTAACCGACGAGCAGCAGGCGAAGGCCGTTTTCCTTCATGATCTTGAGCGACTCGTAAGGCACGTTCGCCTTCGCGTTGCACGACCACGTCCAACCCATCGCGCCGAGGCCGCGCGCGATCTCGTGCACGCGCTCCATGTTGGAGCTATCGGTGAAGGTGTCGTCGTCGAACATCAGCTCCTTCACTTCGGGCATGTTCTCTTTGATCCACTTCGCTTCGGCCAGCACGTTCGCCGCCGAGCGCGTGCGGTAGCGATGACCGCCGACGGTCTGCGGCCACAGGCAGAAGGTGCACTTGGAGCGGCAACCGCGACCCGTGTAAATCGATACGTACGGGTAGTTGAGATAGCCGATGAAGTAATTGCTGATCGTCAGGTCGCGCTTGTAGATCGGGGCGACGAACGGCAGGTCGTCCATGTTTTCGATCATTGCGCGCGGCGGATTGTGCTGCACGGTGCCGTCGGCCAGGCGATAGGTGATGCCGGTGATGCTTTCGAACGGACGGCCTTCCGCCACTTCCTTGCAGGTGTAATCGAATTCTTCGCGCGCGACGAAATCGATGGCGGGCGATGCGGTAAGCGAGCCGCTCGGATCGACCGCAACTTTCGCGCCGACCAGTCCGACGATCACGTTCGGCTTGCGCTCCTTCAAGAGCTCGGCGAACTTCGCATCGGTCGGGAACGAGGGCGTGCTGGTGTGGATGATCACCAGGTCGTATTCGGCGGCGATCTTCAAGCTGTCTTCGACCGAGATCTCGTCGGCCGGTGCGTCGAGCACGCGCGAATCGGGCACCATCGCGGCCGGCTGTGCGAGCCAGGTCGGATACCAGAAGCTCTTGATCTCTCGTTTGGCCTGATAGCGTGAACCTGCGCCGCCATCAAAGCCATCGAAGGAAGGAGCTTGCAGAAAAAGCGTTTTCATTACGAATGACTCCTGCGGGGGCGTTCAATGTGCCCGGGAACAGCAGATAGAACTCAAAAAATTTTCGACCTAACAGCTTAGGTCCAGGGCGCTGAACCATCGCCTCGTGCATGCAGTACCTGACCGCGCCATTTTACCTGCCAACCGGCCAGGGCAACTGCCCATTCCATCAGCAATAAGGCGTCGCGGAGGGGAATCAACAGGACTTCGTGCCAGGCGAAGGCTTCATCGCTGATGCGCCGCTGCAAAAAGTGTATCAAAACCCGCGCCGCGCCACCGAGCAGGGCAAGGGCGGCCACGATCGGACCCGGCGCCAGGCACAGTCCCAGCAGTAGCAGGGGCACCGTAAAACACACGAAAGTCAGGGCAAAACCCGCCGGGGCGATGGAGCGTATGGTACGCAGCCAGCGCAGTTCATGCGTCCACAAATCTTTCAGTGTGCTTTCGCCCACATCGGTGCCGACCACGACATCCGACAGCACGGTCCGCAGGCCGGCGCGTCGCGTGAGCTCGCCCAGCCAAAAATCGTCGGCAAGCGTATCGCGCAGCGCTTCAAGACCGCCGATGGTCGC
>DATJMR010000093.1:0-31680 GCA_035508595.1 Dyella sp. | reverse complement strand
ACCTTTGCCGTGGGCATCTATAACGACATAGGCGGCTACACCATCGGCCAGGTGTGGAAAGATCCGCAGAATCCCGATCCTTCCGTCACTTCAAAGCCGAACAGCTTTCATAACGGCACGGTCGTGTGCAAACCGCTGTTTGCCGACGTCGATCTCAAGCAGGTGCCGTTCTTGGTGAATCCGGTGTTGTGGCAAGCCTACGTGACCGACGATTTCAATTCGGCCAACCGCGAAATCAAGAATGTCGCGCTGATTCAGATGGATTTCGCGGTGCGCGATACGCGCATTCCGGGAACCGGCTGGATCTTCGGCACCTTCCAGTACAACGGCGCGATGAGCGACAAGCCGAGCTGGGACAACCTGGTGCCGGTCGGCGTGATGTGGGGCAACGATCCGGAAAACACCGGCAACGACTACACCAACCCGAAACCGTCGGTCACCAAGATCAATCCGACGATCAAGGAGTCGGCCATCAACGCCAAAACGTCCGAGCTGCCACCCACGCACCTTGGGTGGAACGGACGTCTGGACGGCCCGGTGGACAATCCCGTCAGCGCCTGCATGAGCTGTCACATGACCGGCGAAAGCCCGCAGCTCACCATCATGAACCCCACTTTCCAGGCTCCCGACAAGGTGCCGCCAGTAGGTTCGCCGGAATGGATGCGCTGGTTCCAGAACATACCCGCGGGCGTACCGTTCAATGCAGCAGCGCTCAGCACCGACTACAGCCTGCAGCTTGCCGGCGGTATCCAGAACTTCTACGAGTGGAAGTGCACGCAGGACGGCGTCTTCGTCAAAGGCGGCAACGCCTGCCAGCAACGCGACGTCAAGCTGAAACTGCTGAAGTCGGCCGCACCGCCGGCCAAGATCTACAAGGTCGAACGCGATCCGGCGCTCAACAATCTTCACTGAGACATCGCAAGAGCGGTCATGGCAACGGACGGATTGCATTGCAATCCGTCCGTTGTCGTATCAGGTCATCGATCAGGTGGTCAGAACTTTTTCTGCACGTTGATCAAGATCGACTGATCGTTCTGATCGCCGGCATTGATCTGGTTCTGGTACTCCAGCCGCAGCAGCCATTGATTGACGAGCTGCCAGTTCACGCCGATGCCGATCATGAAATGGTTTTGCGTAAGCGGATCGACCTGTGCGCGATAGATCGGGCCCGATAGCAGGTCGGCATACGTCATCGTCGCCTGGCTGGAGCCCTGGAAATCGTGTCCGTACTCCAGGCGAAGTTGCGGCATGACCGTGCCGTAATCTTCCTTGATCAGGTAGTTCATGCGCACGCCGAGGCTGGCGGTGGTCGTTCTGACCGTTTGCCTGCCATAGCTCAACGCGTAGATCGCGTCGCCTTGTTCGGTGTAGCTCTCCAGTCGCGCGGAGGCGTCGTCGATGCGGCCGTAGGGCGATATCAGCCATTGATCGTTGCGGTATTCGTAACCGGCAGCGAGCGACGCGAATACCTGGTTGCCGTCGCGGGTTCCGTTCACCGTGTTGCCGTCGGCGGTGACATAACGGCGCGCGTCGAACGACAGCCACTGATAACTGATCAGTCCGTCGATAAAGGTCGACTCGGTCGGGCTGAAGCTGCCGTACCAGGCGATGTTGTAGCTGTCGGCCGTGCTGTTGCTGCCGTTGTGCCCGATATCCGTATCGTCATGGCCGTAGCCCACGCCGACACCCATCGCGAACGACGAGGACATGCGCCGGTCGATACCCACGCTGATGCCCGCCGTGGTGAAGTCGAACCCGTTCGCCGTAGCGGTGGTATCGCGCGATCCGAAATTCACCGCGCCGCCGGTCCACATCACGAAGCCGTCCGGCAGCGGCGACGAAGAGGTCGTCGTCGGATTGGCCGGTGTTTGCGGGTTCACCAGATAGCGGCGATTGAGATTGCCGGCCGCGTTCTGCGCATTGTTATAGGGCCACTGCTGCGCAAGCGCGACGTTGTTGTTGTTGTCGCCGGACATGAAGGTCAGGTTGTTCTGGAAGCCGCTGTCGTTGCCGCCACCGCCGCCATGCAGATTTTCCAGGCGTTGCTGGAAGTTTTCGATTTGACCTTGCGCGAATTCGCGCGCCGCATCGGCCTGTGCATTAAGCACGCCGAGCACTTCCGGATCCTTCGAGGGATCGGGTCGCGCCGCCACGTCGATGGTCACCGTACCGGGTGCCGATGTCGCGTAGGCGTTGCTCAGCGTAAATGTCACGATGGCCGCGCCGCTGAAGGTTGGCGATGCCGTGAAGTTGAGTTGATAGCCGCTTGAGCTTTGCACGATCCGCGCGTTGCCGGCCGATGCCGGCGACAGCGATACCAGCGTGGCCGCGGTGAACGGTCCGCCCGTGGCGCCTTGGGTCAGGTTGACTTGCACCGATCGACCGGCAATGGAGGAAACGCTTTGCGATGCGACGATTGGCCTGGGATCAACCGTTACCGTGACGGTGGCTGGCAGCGACACGCCGAACGCATTGGCCAGTGTGTACGTGAAAGTGACCTGTCCCGACGCGGTGGCTTCCGCGCTGTAGTTGATCGCGTTGCCCGACACGGTGGCCGTGCCCGACGAAGGTGCCTTGACGATGGCGATCGCGGTAAACGGCCCGCCGGTTGCACCCGCGGTGGGATTGATGTTCACCGTGTTGCCGGCGAGCACGGTTGCACTGAGTGCGGCCACCGTCGGCACCGCCAGCGGCGTCACCGTGATCGTGACGGTGGCCGGCGCCGATGTGCCGCCGGGACCGGTCGCGATGTAGGTGAACGTATCCGTGCCGAAGAAGTTGTGCGTCGGCGTATACACGACGGACAGTCCGCTTACCGTCGCGGTGCCGTGCGCGGGCGACGAAGCCATGGCGATGCTGGTGATCGGGCCGGTATCGACCGACGTCACGTTGATCGTTACCGCCTGGTTGGCCGGCGTGCTGGCAGTGTCGTTGGCCACGACGGGTTTGGGCTGTTGCGTCGTAACGGTGTATGCCTGCGATCCGCTGAAATTCAGGCTGTCTTTGGCCGTCACGGTAAAGTTGTAATTGCCCGCAGCGCTAGGCGTACCGGATAGCAAGCCCGACGTGCTGAGGCTGAGCCCGGTTGGCAGCGAACCCGCACTGACACTGAAGGTGTAGCTGCCATCGCCGCCGCTGGCGGTAAGTTGCTGATTGTATGCGGCGGCGACTTGCGCGCCAGGCAGCGTACTCGGGGCGATCGTGACGCTGGGTGCGTTCACGGTCAGCGAATAAGACCTGTTGGCAGAGAACGGCGCGCCGGTACCTGTGCTGCTGTCTATGCTTTGCACGGTAATGTTGTAAGTGCCCGCGGCGGTCGGCGTTCCGTTCAACACACCCGCGGAGCTCAGTGTCAGTCCAGGTGGCAGCGCGCCAGCCGTGATGCTGTAGTGGTACGGCGCGGTACCGCCCGACGAACTGAAGGTCTGGTTGTAAGCCGCCTCGGCGGTGGCGGCTGGCAGCACGGGCGAGCTCGGTGTCAACGTAACCGTCGGTGCGCCGATCGAGACGCTATAGGCTTGCGTGCCGGTCGCGTTGTCTTGATCGGTAGCGACCACGCTAAACGAATAGGTACCCGCGGACGTCGGCGTGCCGCTGACCGTACCCGACGAACTGAGCGTGAGGCCGGCCGGCAAACTGCTTCCCGTCGCGAGCGAATAGCTATACGGCGCAATGCCGCCGGTCGCTGAAAGCGTCGTGTTGGTATACGCCGTACCCACACTCCCGCTCGGCAAGGACGACGGCGTGATCGAAATCGCCGCGGCGCTCACCGTCAGCGTGTAGTTCTGGGTGACCGAGAACGGCGCGCCGGAACCGGTGCTGTGGTCGATCGCCGTCACCGAGAAATTGAACGTGCCCGATTGCGCCGGCACACCCGACAGCGTGGCAGTGCTCGTATTGAAACTGAGTCCGGTCGGCAGGGTGCCCGAAAGCGTATACGTGTAAGGCGCGACACCACCGGTCGCCGTAAACGTCAGGGTATAGGCTTGACCGTAAGCCGCGCTGATGTTGGGACCGGGCTGCAGGTTGAGCGTTGGCGCGCCAACGGTGCCGGAATAGGTTTGCGTGCCGACATACGGACCGGTACCGGTGCTGCTGTCCCTCGCCTGTACCGTAAAGCTGTAGGCGCCTGCGGATGTCGGTGTGCCCGTCAACGCGCCGCCACTGGAGAGACTGAGTCCGGTTGGCAGGCTGCCGCTGGTTACGCTGAAGGTATAACCCGCTGTACCGCCGCTGGCGGTCAGCGTTTGATTGGCGGCCACGCCATCGGTCAGTGTCAGGCTGCCGGGCGATACGGTAATCGTCGCGGCATTGATCACCAGCGAATAGGTTTGGGTGCCGGTTTTTCCATTCGCATCGGTGACCTGTACCGTAAGCGGGAACGTGCCGCCGGCGGTCGGTGTACCCGATAGAGAACCGGTGCTGCTGTTGAGCTGCAATCCGGCAGGCAGCGCGCCGCTGGTGATCTGATACGTATAGCTAGGTACGCCACCCGTGACGTTGATGGTCGCTGCGTAGGCTGTGCCGACGGTTCCACTGGACAACGTCGTGGTCGTAATCACCGGTGCCGCCGAAATCACGTTCAACGTGTAGCTGATAGGACTGCTTGTATAGGGGCCGGTGCCAGTGCTGCTGTCGGTTACCGTGATCTGGAATGAATAGTTGCCATACCCCGTTGGCGTGCCGCTCAGCGTGTTCCCGGACAAGGTGATGCCAGCAGGCAATGCGCCGCTGGTGACTTGATAGGTGTAACTGGGCGTGCCGCCGCTGGTGGAAAGCGTCTGCGTATACGCCGTGTTTTGCGTGGCATTGGGCAATGCGCCGGCGGCCGGCGTCACGATCAAGGTCGGCGCGTTGATGGTCAGCGTGAGGGCGCTGGAAGTCTGCGTCACGCCATTGGCATCGGTGACTTTGAAGCTGGGATTAAACGTACCGCCGGCGGTTGGCGTGCCAGTGATCGCACCCGTTGCAGTGTTCAACGACAATCCTGCCGGCAACGCACCGCTGTTGAGGCTGTACACATAAGGCGACGCACCGCCGCTCGCCGCGCCCAACGCCGCGCTGTAGGAGACGCCGACCGTGCCGCTGGATGGATTGGCGGGTGTCCAGGTCAGCGGCGGCGCAATCGTGATGCTGTAGTTCCCGGGGTTGGACGTAAAACCGTGCAAGTCAGTGGCAATCACGGTGAATGTGAACGTGCCACTGGCGGTTGGTGTGCCGCTAAATAGGCCGCTATTGGCATTTATCGTCAGGCCACCTGGCGGCGCGCCCGACGTTATCGCATAGGTATACGGCGCCGTGCCGCCATTGGCAGCGAGCGTCTGCGATGGATAGGTCACGCCTTGGTCGCCATTTGGCAGTGTGGATGGCGTGATGGTGATCGTTGGCGCAACGACCTGCAGCGAATAGCTCACCTGTGCCGAATTGCCGGCGGAGTCGGATACTTCCACCGAAAAATTAGTGGTGCCCAACGCGGTGGCCGTGCCCGCGATCGTTCCTGACGAGCCAATCGTGATGCCGCTGGGCGGCGCCGTGCCGGGTACTTGTGCAAACGTGTACGGTCCGGTGCCACCGCTGGCGGCAAGGGTTTGGCTATAGACCTGATACGCGGTCGCACTCGGCAGGCTGCCCGGGCTGACGCTGATGACGCCGCCGCCGATAGTCAGCGTTATGGTTTGCTGTCCCGCGTGACCTGCGCCATCGGATGCGCTTTCGGTGAAGGTAAATGTGCCGCTCTCGGTAGGCGTGCCGGAAATCAAGCCAGTGGTGTTGTCACTCAGCCCGGCCGGCAGAACACCCGAATCGATGACGAAGGTATAAGGGCCGCCATTGCCGCCGGTAGCGCTGAATTGCAGCGAATAAGCTTGTCCTATCGTGCCGTTTGGAGCCGACGTGGGCGAGATGACGACTGGCGGAATAGTGGGCGTGCCAATCGTGATGCTAACGCTGTGATCGGCGCCGGACGCATCTTCCCAGACAAACGCATCGCTGGTGATGCCATCGCCGTTATTGACGTACGTAATGATCAGATCGTTGGCGCTTATCGTGGCGCTGCCGTGAGACGGTCCTGAGAGGATGGAACCGGGACCATTGGTACCCTGACCTCCCGTACATGAGGAGGTGTCGTAGTCATAGGTGCCTCCGGACACGACCGTGAAACTGGTCGGACAGCTTTGCGCGTGTACCGTGACAGGCGCCAGGATCAATACCGTCACGCACAGCAGGAATGCCAATATCCGCTGGCTTATGTGACGAAATTCATTACGCACAACGACGTGCGAGCACGCCGTTCCCCCTCGACGTACAAACATGATTCCCCCTGCGCGCCTATTTACAAACGGTCCCTATAGCGCGATAAACCGCAGGTCAGTCTGCGGCGACAAGCGGACTGTAGCATTGCTTGGCAACATTCGTTGTGAAAACGCCGCCGTATGGTGAAGGAAGCGTGAAGGCGGTGGCGCCATAGTCATTGGCTCGACCACAGGGGGTCCAACGATGTCGGATTATTTTATTGGGCAGATCATGCTCAGCGGCTTTGGCTTTGCGCCTCGCGGCTTTGCGATGTGCAACGGGCAGACGCTACCGATCAACCAGTACCAGGCCGTATTCGCCTTGCTGGGTACGTATTACGGCGGTAACGGCACCACCAATTTCCAGCTTCCCGATCTGCGGGGACGCACACCGGTGGGTTACGGCAACAACTATCCGCTTGCCACCAGCTTCGGCGTCGAAAACGTAACGCTCAATTCCACGCAGATACCGGTACATACGCATGCGATTAATGCGACCACGGCGGCGGGTGCGCTGCGCGATCCTGCCAATTCCATGTACGGCGCGCCATCCAACGGGCAGGCCTACGCCACTGCCGCCAGCGGCGCGACGCAGCTCTATGCTCAACAGATGCAGAATGCGGGCGGTAGTCAGCCGCATTCAAACCTGCAGCCCTACAACGTGCTGAATTTCAGCATGTGCCTGGCTGGCATCTTCCCTACGCGCAGTTGAGCGCACCTCTAAATCGCTTCCATCTGGAGATGGCGACATGACGACCCCTTACGTGGGTGAAATTCGGATGTTCGGATTTAACCGGGTGCCGACGAGCTGGGCGCCTTGCGACGGCAGATTGATGCAGATAGCGGGGAACGAGGTGCTCTACACCCTGCTTGGAACCACTTACGGTGGCGATGGCGTCAATACCTTTGCGTTGCCCGACATGCGTGGACGGCTGCCTGTGCACCAAGGGCAGGGGCTTGGGCTCTCGCCTTACATCATCGGCTCACGAGCAGGCACCGAGACTGTCACGCTGACTACGCAGCAGATACCGGTGCATACGCATCCCGTGTACGCGACGACCAACAACGTCAGCACCAATACACCGGGCAATCAGCTCATGCCAGGCGCGTTGACCAATACGGATACGATGTATGCCACGGACTTGAGCGGTGCGACGCAATTGGCGTTGCAATCCAATACCGTCGCCAACGCGACACCATCCGGTAACCAGCCGCACGATAACTCGATGCCGACTTTGACGGTGTCCTACTGCATCGCGCTATACGGCATTTTTCCGTCGCAAGGCTGAGCTCTGCGAACAAAACGCCATCACGCCATCGTCCGGAGCAAATCATGTCTGACTCTTTTACTGGTGAGATCCAGGTATACGCGTTCAACTTTGCGCCGATCAATTGGGCGCAATGCAGCGGTGCACTGCTGCCCATTTCGCAGTACACCGCGTTGTTTTCACTGATCGGTACCATCTACGGCGGCAACGGTACCAGCACCTTCCAGCTGCCGAATCTGGCTGGGTTCGCAGCGTGTGGCCAAGGCCAAGGGCCTGGGCTGACCCAGCGAGATCTGGGCGAGGTGTTCGGCGAGGCACAAGTGAGTTTGCTGAGCACGCAGACCCCCGCGCACAACCACGGCTTTGCTTTGTGGAACCAGACAGACGCGAACAAACGCAGCAACAAGCCGACCGCGGGCAGCGCCTTGGCGGAACCCTTTCAACTGCAACCCTTTCCGCGATCGCCCGTTACGCCGAATACGACATTTTCGCCAAACATGGTCGCGGGATTCGGTTCACCGTCGCCGCTGCCGCATGAAAATCGCCAGCCGGCTTTGGCCATCAACTATTGCATCTGTTTGAACGGAACGTATCCGACCTTCGGCTGATGCATGCCCTCGGCCAGCTTCCTGCGTTTCCGCTGGCGGCGACCTCACCTTCCGGCAGCGGGCTGATACCCGGCCGGGAGGTGCAATTGCGAGCCGCGGGCGCGGACGACATGCCTTTTCTGCGCGCGCTCTTTCATGCCGTGAAAGAGGAGGAGCTGGGCTTGGCAGGTTGGCCCGAGCCTGCAAAGCAAGCGCTACTTGATCAGCAATTCGCGTTGCAGCACAGGCAGTACGTGAGTGCTTATGCCAGTGCGGACTTCTGGATCGTCGAACATCGTCAGCAGCCCATCGGACGCTACTATCTGCTGCGCGAATCGCTGTGCTATCACATCGTCGACATCATGCTGGCGTCGGATTGGCGCCATCGCGGCATAGGCAGCTTGTTGCTGAGCTGGACGCAATCA
This sequence comes from Dyella sp., assembly GCA_035508595.1. Classification (GTDB taxonomy): domain Bacteria; phylum Pseudomonadota; class Gammaproteobacteria; order Xanthomonadales; family Rhodanobacteraceae; genus Dyella_B. The sequence continues at coordinate 23,110 of DATJMR010000093.1, read as the reverse complement.
CTTGCGCAAGCACACGGCGCAACGGCGATCAGCCTGCAGGTGGATGAGCGAAATGTCGGCGCGCAGCGCCTTTACGCAAAGCACGGCTTCGCGCAAATCGCGCGTGAGACGCCCCACATTGTCATGCACTGGAACCGTCCGGTTCAGTTGAATACGGCCTGATAAAGAAAGCCATCGCGATTGCGCGCGACCGGCACCAGGAAGATGCCGAACTGGCCCATGCCCGCATGGGTCATCTGATAAACCCGCTGCGGAAAAAGCACCGGAGAGCTGTTGTGAAACACCAAGGAAAACGGTGTGCGAGCCATACCGTTAAATTCCCGAAACGGCAGCGGTGTGGCCTCGACCAACACGAATGGCGTGCGGCCCTGATCCATATCCGCCGAGAAGGTTTCGTTCAGATGCGGAGCGAAATGTTCCAGCGTCAGAAAGTCCATGTCCGCGCACCCCTGTTCGCTTGACGATGCATGAGTGTCACACATTTGTGTTGCACTTGCGACGGGCGTGCACGCGCCGTCTACCGCCGTATCCACGCGATCGCCGTGACGACGGCTTGCTTGAGTTCGCGTATGCGACGCTTTTCCGCACGGCGTGCTTTGCGTTCCGCTTTACGCAGCCGGCGATCGTATTGCCACAGATAGATCGCGGGCGTGCTCAGCAGCGTTAGCAACTGCGAAACAAACAATCCACCGAGAATGGCGATGCCCAGCGGCTGGCGCATCTCCGCGCCGACACCGAAGCCGATCGCCAGCGGCAGGGCCGCGCCCATCGCCACCAGCGTCGTCATGGTGATCGGACGGAAACGCACCAAGGCCGCTTCGCGGATCGCTTCCGGTGGCGTAAGGCCGTCTTCGCGCTCGGCGACCAGCGCAAAATCGACCATCAGGATCGCATTCTTTTTCACGATGCCGATCAACATCAGCACCGCGATCACCGACATCGTGCTCAGTTGCGTGTGCGTAATCAGCATGGCGAGAAAGGCGCCCATGCCGGCGGCGGGAAGGGTGGAAAGAATGGTCAGCGGGTGGATCAGGCTCTCGTAAAGCATGCCCAGCACGATATACATCGCCAGAATCACCGCGATAAACAAAATCGCGCCGTTGGTCGCCGCTTCCACCAGTTTCTGATTGTCGCCGGTGTATTTCTTCATCACGCCGGCGGGAAGCTGCGCGGCGAACATGGCCTGGTCGACCAGTTTCAAACCGTCGGCCTGGGTGATGCCGTCGGCGAGGTTGTAGTTGATCGTTGCCGCTTCGAGCTGGTTGTAGTGCTGGATATCGGTGGCTTCGATATGCGGACGAATATGCGCCATGGCCGAGAGCGGCACCATCTTGTTCTGGCTGTTGCGCACGTACATGTTCAGCAGCGTGTCGGGACTCAACGAATTGGCGTTGTCGGCGATCAGGATCACCTGATACTCGTTGATATCCGAATAGATGACCGACGCCGGCGTTTGACCGAATGCGTCGGCCAGCACCTGATCGATCTGTCCGATGCCTACTTGCAGGCGCGCCGCCGCGTTGCGGTCGATCTCCAGAAATTGCTGCTTGCCGATGCTGTCGAAGCTGGTGCTCACATCTTTGAACTGTTTCATTTTCCGCATGGTTTGCGCCAAGTGGAGCGCAGGATTCTGCAGCGGCACACCGGAGGTGCTGGTGAGATCGAAAGCGTACTTGCCTTTCGCCTTGCTGTTTCCGCCGCTGTCGGTGAAGAAACCGAGGCTGGTGACGGAAACTTGCACATCGGTCAGCTTTTTGTATTGATCGGTGAGGCGCTTAATGACTTTGTCGGCGGCGTCGCGTCGCTGGCCAGGTCCGTCGCCGCGCGGTTTCAGATCGACGAAGAACGACGCTTCGTTGCCGACGCCGCCGTTCGTATTGTTGCCGCCGAGAAACGCGGAAACATCCAGGACGGCCGGATCGGCCTGCATGATGGCAAGGACCGCTTGCGTGCGTTTGGCGAGCAGCTGCGGCGAAATATTGGCGTCCGCCACCAGGTCTGCCTGCATCATGCCGGTATCGCCTTCCGGCATCAGCGTGCCGCCCGCCGTCTTCACCACCGCCATCGCAAGGCCGATCGTCAGCGCCAGCAGAATCAGCGGCTGCCAGCGCATGATGCGCCGATGACGCATCGCCCAATTCAATCCGCTTTCGTAGATGCCAAGCAATCGGCGGTCGAAACGTTCCACCGCCGATTCAAACTTGCCGGGCGCGCGGCGATCGGGCTTTTCTTCCACAAGATGGCGACCGCACAACGCAGGCGTCAGGGTCAGCGACACGATCGCGGACATGACGATGGTGGCGATCAGCGTGACCGAAAACTCGCGCAATAGCATCACCATCGGGCTTCTGCCGAACACCATCGGCGCAAACACGGCGACCAGCGACAACGTGATGGATATGACGGTGAAGCCGATCTCGCGTACACCCACCAGCGCGGCATCCAGCGGCTTGGCGCCCTTCTCCATGTGCCGGAAGATGTTCTCGATGACCACGATGGCATCGTCCACCACAAAGCCGATGCACAACACCAGCGCGATCAACGACAGCATGTTGAGCGTAAAGCCGAGCGCGTACATCAACACGAACGCACCCGCCAGCGACAATGGCACGCTGAACATCGCGATGACCATCGGACGTACGCGGCGAAGGAACAGCAACATCACCAGAGCCACCATCACCACGCTGAGCATCAGCGCCACTTCCACTTCGTGCAACGCGGATTTGGTCGATAGTGTGAGATCGAAAATCGGTGTGATCTGTACGTCCGCCGGAACGATACGCTGAAGATTCGGAATGGCCGCACGAATCTGCCGCACCACTTCCACCGAGTTGGCATCGGCGCGCTTCATCACTTGCATGATGGCGGCGTGCTGGCCGTTGAACCATGCCGCTTGCGTGGAATCCTGCTGACCGTTGGTCACCGTGGCGACGTCGGAAAGATAGACGGGTTTGCCTTTTTGCGTGGCGATCACCAGGGATGCAAAATCATCCGGCGAGTGCAGGCCGTCGTTGGCCGTTACCGTCATCTGCATGGCGCCGTCGCTGAGAATGCCTTGCGGCGAGGCGACGTTGGCGGCACGCAGCGCGTTGGCGATGTCGTTGGCCGTCAGTCCTTTCGCGGTAAGCGCCGCGCTATTCATCGACACGCGGACAGCGTGCGGCGAGCCACCGATCAACTGCGCCTGCGCGACACCGGTGATTTGCGAGACGGCCGGACGCATCAACGTATCGGCCAGATCGTAAAGCTTGTCCGGGGCCATGCTGGTGGATGTCATCGCGATCAGCAGTACCGGAATCTGCGATGTATCGGCTTTGAAATACTGCGGCGGAAACAGCGCCAATTCGGCGGGAAGATCCGGCGCGGCTGCGTTGATGGCCGCTTGTACATCGCGCGCGGCCTGATCGGATGTGCGCGACAGATCGAAACGAAGCTGGATGGACATGCCACCCTCATTCGAATCGGAGTTCATCTCCTCAATGCCTGGAATGCGCGCGAGTTGGCGCTCCAGCGGCGCGGTGACGGTTGCCGCCACCGTTTGCGCATTGGCGCCAGGTAACTGCGCAACAACTGCCACGGCAGGAAACTGGATCGATGGAAACGCCGCCAAGCCCAATACCAGATAGGCGCAGAAACCAGCCAGCAGCAGCCCAATGGCCAAGAGCGAGGTGGCGGTTGGACGCCGGATGACGGGCTCGAAAACGTTCACGCTTCAACCTCCGTGTCGAGCGTCAACACGGCGCTTGCGATATCAGCCTGTGCTTCGCATGACGGGCCGTGTTGTGCGAAAGATGCATCCATAAGCATCTCATACGCTGATGCTTATTCATGCAAATGTGCCTGAAGTCCGACCGTGCCATAAGGCACGGCGAGCCTTTCGCCAAACTGCCATGACACGCTTTTCCGCGTCAGGAAAAGCGCGTCATCGTCTCACTCCGTCGCTGCAGCTTGTTTACCGATCTGGCGCAGGCGGCGTTTCTCTTCGCGACGTGCCTTGCGAAGGGCCTTGCGCACGCGACGATCGTGTTGCCACAGATAGATGGCAGGGGTACTGAGCAGCGTCAGCAATTGCGATACGAACAAGCCGCCGAGAATGGCAATGCCCAGCGGCTGGCGCATTTCCGAACCGATACCGAAACCGATGGCCAAGGGCAGCGCCGCGCCCATCGCCACCAGCGTGGTCATGGTGATGGGACGAAAGCGCACGATGGCCGCCTCGCGGATCGCATCCGGCGGCGACAGGCCGCGGTCGCGCTCGGCGACCAGGGCGAAGTCCACCATCAGGATCGCATTCTTTTTCACGATGCCGATCAACATCAACACGGCGATCACCGACATGACCGTGAGCTGCGTATGCGTAAGCAACATCGCCAGGAACGCACCCATGCCTGCCGCGGGCAAGGTAGACAGGATCGTCAGCGGATGAATCAGGCTTTCGTAAAGAATGCCAAGCACGATATACATCACCAGGATCACGGCGGCGAACACGATCAGCGCGTTCTGCAACGCCTCCATCAATTTCTGGTTGTCGCCGGTGAAGCGCCGCTCCACACCGGGAGGCAATTGTGCGGTGACGATCGCTTGATCGACCAACTTCAAGCCGTCGGCTTGCGTGACTTTGTCGGCCAAGTTGTAACTGATGGTGGACGATTCGATCTGGTTGAAATGCGAAATGGCGACCGGCGCGATCTGCGACACGATATGCGCCATCGCCGACAGCGGAATCATTTTGCCCTGGGAATTGCGCACGTAGGTGTTGAGCAAGGTGTCGGGGCTCAGCGAATCGGCATTGCCGGCCGTCAGCACGACGCGATATTGATTGATATCCGAATAGATCACCGACACGGGGTTCTGGCCGAACGCGTCGGTAAGCGCCTGGTCGATCTGACCCATGCCCACTTGCAGACGCGATGCCGCATTGCGATCCACCTGCAACAGCTGCTGCTTGCCGATGCTGTCGTAACTGGTGGTGACGTCCTTGAACTGTTTCATCTTGCGCATCACCTGTGCCAGGCGCAGCGTCGCCGGCTGCAATGGCGCATTCATCGTGCTGCCAAGATCGAAGGCGTATTCGCCGCCGCCCTTGTTGCTGGGGCCGCCAAGAAACTGCAGGCCGCGCATCGTCACGGTCATGTCCGGCAGCTTCTTGTATTGCTTATCCAACCGTTCGATCACTTTGTCGAGCGGGTCGGGCCGCTGGCCCGGGCCTTTGCCCAACGGCTTGAGGTCGACGAACAACGTGGAGGTATTGCCGACCTGGCCGGCGTTGTTGTTGCCGCCGAGAATCGTGGTGACATCCACCACCGCCGGATCGGCCTGCATGATTGCCGCGACGGCCTGGGTTCGCGTGGCCATCAAGGCAGGTGAAATGTTCGCATCGGCGCTCATTTGCAGTATCAGCATGCCGGTGTCTTCTTTCGGCATGATGCCGCCGCCGGCCGTCTTGGTGACCGTGACGGCAAGACCGATGGTCAGAATCAGCAGGATCAGCGGCTGCCAGCGCATGACGCGGCGATGATGCATCGCCCAGTCCAGGCCGCGCTCGTACACGCGCAACATCCACCGATCGAGCCGCTCCACCACCGCCTCGATGCGGCCGGGCTTGCGATGTCCGACGTTTTCTTCAAGCAGGTAGCGGCCGCACAGCGCGGGCGTGAGCGTGAGGGACACCACCGCGGAAATCACGATCGTCGCAATCAGCGTGACGGAGAATTCGCGCATCAGCATCACGAGCGTGTTGTTGCCGAACACCATCGGCGCGAACACCGCGACCAGCGACACCGTGATGGAGATCACCGTAAAACCGATTTCGCGCACACCCAGCAAGGCGGCATCCAGCGGTTTCATGCCGTGCTCCATATGGCGCACGATGTTTTCGATCACCACGATCGCGTCGTCCACCACAAAGCCCACGCACAGCACCAGCGCGATCAGCGACAGGGTATTGAGCGTGAAGCCGAGTGCGTACATCACCACAAACGCGCCCGCCAGCGAGAGCGGCACGCTGAACATGGCGATGATCGTGGGCCGGGCGCGGCGCAAAAACACCAGCATCACCAGCGCTACCATCAAAATACTGAGCAGCAGCGCGACTTCCACTTCGTGCAGTGCCGACTTGGTGCCTTGCGTCAGGTCGAAAATCGGCGTGATCTGCACATCCGCCGGCACCAGGTTGCGCAAACCGGGCAAGCGGTTGCGGATGTCCTGCACCAGCTGCACCGAATTGGCTTCGGGTCGCTTGCTGATTTGCATCGATACGGCGCGCTGGCCGTTGAACCACGCCGCTTGATATTTGTCCTGCTCGCCGCTGGTGATGGTGGCGACGTCGGAGAGATACACCGGCACGCCTTTGCGGTTGGCGATGACCAGCGAGCCGAAATCCTGCGGCGTTTGCAGCGCGTCGTTGGCCGTGACCGTCATCTGGCGGATGCCGTCGCTCAACATGCCTTGTGGCGAGGTGACGTTCGCCGCGCGCAATGCATTGGCGATATCGTTCGCGGTAATCCCCTTGGCCGTAAGGGCTGCGCTATTTAAGGTGACGCGCACCGCATGCGGCGCACCGCCGAACACCTGCACCTGCGCCACGCCGGGTATTTGCGACACGGCAGGCTTCAGCAAGGTATCGGTAAGGTCGTACAGCTTGTCCGGCGGCATGCTGGTGGAGGTGAGCGAAATCAGCAATACCGGAATCGATGCCGTATCGAATTTGAAATATTGCGGCGGCTGCAAGCTCGCCGGCAAATCCGGCTGCGCCGCATTGATGGCCGCCTGCACGTCGCGTGCCGCCTTGTCGGCGCTGCGACCGAAATCGAACAGAATCTGGATCTGCGTGCCGCCGGCGTTGCTGTCCGACGTCATCTGCTGAATGCCCGGAATGCGTCCAAGCTGACGCTCAAGCGGTGCTGCGACTGTCGCGGCCATGGTCTGCGCATCGGCGCCCGGATATTGGGCGATCACGACCAGGCCGGGGAAATCCAGCGACGGCAATGCTGCCACGCCCAGGGTGAGATAGGCGATGAAACCGGCAATCGTCAGGCCCAAGGCAAGCAGCGACATGCCGATGGGGCGGCGAATGATGGGCGCGAAGATATTCATCGCATCACCCGCGCCAGCGCGTCAGGCGAACGCAAGACACGCCCGCACGCATCCCGCGCGGGTCGTGGCGCAAACAAAAAGAAGGGCACATTCATGGGCACCTTTATGCCTTGGCGGCGAGCCCCGTAAATGTGCCTGAAGTCCGGCCGTGCCGAAAGGCATGGCCGGACTTAGCTGTTCAGGCTGCTAATTCGGCGCAGCCTTCCCCATTACTGAAGCGCGGATGGGCTGTAACGCAAAGTGAGATACCAAGTGCGGCCCAGCTGGTTGAAGTAGTACACCGTCTCGTAGTTGTGATCGAACACGTTCGCCAGCTTGGCTTCCACTTCCCAGCCCGGTGCGAAGGCGTAGCTGGCCCGTAGATCGGTGGTGGCGTAGCCGCCCATGCGCTCCGTGTTGGCGATGTCGTCGTAGCGCTTGCTGGAGGCGAAGAACGTGGCGCCCATGTTGAATGCTCCGAACTTGCGATCGACATCGATGCGCGCGGTGCGCTGCGCACGGCGCTGGAGCAGGTTGCCGTTTTGCGGGCCGCCGTCGTCGTTTTTCGGCTGCAGCAGCGTGAGGTAGCTCTGTACGCGCCAATCGTCCAAGTTGAAACCGAACTGTCCTTCCAGGCCGCGAATCCGCGCGCGGCTGAGGTTCTGCGGCACGAAATTGCTATCCAGCACGATCAGATTGTTGATAGTCGTCTGATACGCGTTCACCCCCCAGTTCCACGATTGAAGCTGTTGCGTGAGGCCAACTTCGATGCTGCGCGAGGTTTCCGGTTTCAGATCCGGATTCGCCGTGGGCACGCCGCCAAAGGCGGGGAAATAAAGGTCGTCGAACGTCGGCGCGTGGAAGGCGGTGCCGTAACTCACCGAAAGCACCGGGCCGTTCTGGAAGTGGTAACCCCACGCGGCAGAACCGGTGTTGTGATTACCGAACTGATCGTTGTGATCGTGACGGCCCGAAAGCTGCACTTCGTTCTGGCCGAACGTGCCCTGGTATTGCGCGAACGTGCCGGTGTCGCCGCGCGTGGTTTCTTGGAAGGCCGTGTCGCTGGCGATGTGCTCCTGCTGGTAATCCACACCTACCGTCAGCAGTTGGTCCGTACTGAGCGTGATGTCGTTCTGCCACGACGCCTGATTGCGGCGCGAATCGAAATAGCCCGTCGCCACGCGCGGGTAATACTGGCCGAAGTAGGTGCCCTGATAGAACGTGTTGTCGTCGTCGCGGCTTTGTCCCGCGTTGAGCGTGACCTTCCAGAGCGACAACGGCGCAAAGCTCAGGCGCGCGCCGGCGACGTATTGTTCTTCAAGGGCATCGTTGCCGCCAAACGGGCTGCCGGCGTATTGCGCATTGCTCTTGCTGCGCAGCCAATCGAAAGCGAGCTCGGTGCCGTTGTCCCAGCGGTAGCCGAAATTGGCAAAGCCGTTCCAGTTGCGATACGCATCGTTGCGCGGGTCGTCCACGAAACACGCCACGCCCACTTCCGCCGCACCCATGCGGCAATTGGGAATGCCGCCGGTATAGGTGCCGCCCAAGCTGGCGTTGTACCAAAGATGCGCATCGCCACCGGAAACACCGGCTTGGCCGTTCGCATAGCCGTGGCTGCCGACCGTGGTGCTCACCGAGGGCGAGATGCCGCCGTTGGGTTGGCCGTGACGCGTAAAAATCTGAATCACGCCGCCGATCGCATCCGAGCCGTAGAGGCTGGCGCGCGGGCCGCGCACGATCTCGATGCGGTCGATCGCATCGACCGGGATCTGTTCCAGCGCCGGCAATCCGATGCTCACCGAACCGATACGCACGCCGTCGATCAACACCAACACATGCGTGGCATTGGTACCGCGAAGATAAAGCGAGGTTTGCGCGCCGATGCCGCCGGGTTGTCCGATCGATACACCGGGGAGTCCGGTCAGCAGATCGGCGACGGAAACCGGCTGCAAACGATCGATATCTTCACGCGTGATCACCGTGACGGACGACAACGCATCGTTGGCCGTGATGGCGGTGCGCGTGGCCGTGACAATCACCGGCGTCAAGGTGCCGTTCTGATCGGGCGCCGAATCGGCATAAGCGGTCTGCGTGGCCAATCCGAACAACAAGGCGGCCGCGAGCGTGGTTTTCTTCAACAACATGGATGTTTCCCCTGCCGCACGTCCCCGCGCGGCGCAAGCGTGAGCAAGCCGACGTGCACAGAGAACCGGAGAAACGGAAAAGCGGGCGGGCGCTGAGCACCGCTGCGCGAATCCCGTGCCTCGCCCACCGCGAACGCCAGAACCTGTTCCGGGCCGGTCTCCGGACTTGCGAGCGGCATGCTTCGGAGCATGCCGTCGAACGATGCCTTCCCATGCTGCGCACAGTGGCGTGTGATCGTTCGGAAATCTCGCTTACCGTTGCGGGGGCAGTGCCGGCCTTGCTGCATGAACAGCGCACCGGCTTCCCGTTTCATCCCCTCGGGATCAACCGTGGGGACACCTGGAACGCGGAAACTTTATCGGTTGCGGGCGTTCAAGGCAAATTATCCGCGAATATCGCGCTCCCCATGAAGCCGAAGCGGCCCTTCAGCGTGATCGATTTCATTCGACCCAGGTGCGGCACTTGTCGATACATGCCTAACACTTTTCGTGGTTGGCGTATCTGTAGGCTGGAAAAATCCCGATTAAGCACAATGCCCAATGAGCACAATATATAAATATCGACAGCCCTAATAATTTATCCGATCGCTATGCTGCCTCATATAAACAATGCCAGCGTGTATAGGTGAGGCATAACCCGATAAAGTCAAAACAAGGAAGTGCGAAGATGGATGCTGCTATAAACAGACCATCGCATGCCTACAGTTCTCTCTTCCGAGACGACCCCGGTGCGTATGCGCCGGCTCCATGCAAATCAGGACGACCAGCCGTGTCATCGAGCAACGGCGCCGATTCGAGTCATGAAGATCCGTGGTCGCTGCGTACCCCGCAATGGGCCAGCGCAAATCTGGACGTCAGACAAGAGGCAGCTCCCGCAAGCAGGAACGTCCCAGATGGCGCATCGGAAGGCATCAATGACCAGCGAGCTGTGAGCGAACGCTGTGCGAATCGCACAAAGAAAACCACGCTTACGGAACTGTCCTCTGAGCCAGAGGAACGCAAGGCCGTCAAGATGGCTTTGCGTAAAGCTATTAGGACCGTCAGAGCCGCGTTGCACCAGGTCGATCGCCCTTGGAATGCTAAGACATTGGCGCATATGAGGGAGTTGTTCGGAGGTGACGTTACGCGCGATGACGTAAGGGCCAAGATGAAGGAGCGGCTGACCCATGCCCTCAATGCCATGTTAAAAACGTGGAACAACAAAGGCGGCAATATATACCTTGATGACTCGACGAGCCCTACTGCATATACGGCATATGCCCCGCGGGTGAAATCCCGACACACGGGTCAGATAGTGATGTCGAGATATGTCATAAGAAACCATCCTGATCGCCTGATAAATACGTTAATACACGAACATATTCATTTAGGATGCGACTTGCGCGATAAGTGGTACGTAAAAAGAGATGAAAACGGCGCTTTCTACAGAAAGCCGAAAACATGCTCCACCCATCCATTGGCTCCATTGCGTGCGGAGTACGCGCTGGATAACACGGACTCCATTAGCCATGCAGCGGTCGTTTTGGCAGGCAACAAAAACGACGGCCTTGGAAATGAGTCGGCACGCGCGGGCTGAAACAGCGTGATTTCCAAAGCTAAGAACGCTGTCCCGATCATGCCGCCTTTCATTCCATCACCCATGCGGTAATGGTAAAGACCGATCGATGATTTATCCGGTCTTCAATCGGTCTGCAATTCAGCCACGAAATCGTAAATGTCGCCGCGATACCACGACGTGGTGAACTCCACCACGCGGCCGTCGTCGAGAAAACTGCGGCGTTCGATATGCAATCCCGCGCTGCCGGCACTCACGTGCAACAGACGGGCTTGGCGCGCCGCGAGCAACACGGCACGCAATCGTTGCAGCGCGCGCACGGGTCGGCAGTCGTGTTTCTCCAGCGCTTCGTAGAGCGAATCGTGCACTTCGTGCGGATCGGGCAGCACGGCGGCCGGCACCACGCTGCGCTCGATCGCCAGCGGCTCGTCTTCCGCATAACGCACGCGATGTAGACGCACCACCAGCACGCCGGGTGAAAGATTGAGCGCCATCGATTCTTCCGGCGTGACTTCGCCTACGCTGCGTTCGAAGAATTCGGAGCGCGGATGCAGGCCGCGCGCGCGCAAGTCTTCGGTAAAACTGGTCAGGCGCGACATCGGTTTGATGATGCGCTCGGCAACGAAGGTACCGGCGCCGTGGCGCTGCGTGAGCAGACCTTCCTCGACCAGGCCCGAAATCGCCTTGCGCACCGTCACGCGGGACAAACCCAAGGCCTGCGATAAATCGCGTTCGCTCGGCAACGTCTGGCCTGGTTCGATGTCGCGATGCTGGATCACGTTGCGAATAGCCCGGCGCAGCCGCAGGTACGCCAGCGGCTGGTGGGTGCTCGTATCGCGGCTCAGGCGCCGGTATTCGTCAGCCAGGGCATTTTGCATAGTCAGAGCCTGCCCAAGACCTTCGCGCGGCCCGCGCCTAAAGCTGTTTGCACGAAATCGACGACATTGCGCATGAGTATGGTCGGTAACCGGTTGAGTGATAACGCAGGCATATGAGCAAACAGCATTCGGCCCTACGGGTTGTGCCTGAGCGATGGCCAGTGGGCCACGCGCGGCTTGACCTGACGGTCAGTCAGGCGCGGCGCCACGCGCAGCCCACTGGCCACCGCTCAGGCGCAACGCGAACCACGCGAAGGTCTTGGGCAGGCTCAGTAACCATACCAATGCCGAACCACTCGTACAACCAGTGCCATCCGGCAGCGTCCGTCCGCTTAGGACAAATTTGCATACGAATGCACCGCCAGGGGGACTGGTATCACCTGGTATGTCATTGGTACGATCCCCATTCCCCGGCGGCTGCATCCCCGTGGCCAGCCAGCATCAGCAAGAGGTGAGTTGTGACTGCACCTGCTCTACCGGTCGACCCGTTCGACCTGGTGATTTTCGGCGGCACTGGCGACCTGGCCGTGCGCAAATTGCTCCCTGCCCTGTTCCACCGCTTTGTCGATGGCCAGATCAAGCCCGGCAGCCGCATCATCGGCGTGGCCCGCGAAGGACTGGACGATGACGGCTATCGCGCCCAGATCCGCTCGGCACTCAACGGCGCAGGCAAATCCCAGCCCGATACGCTTGCCGCATTTCTTGAGCTGGTCGGCTACCGGCCGCTGGATGCCCGCAAGGACAACGGCTGGGACGATTTCGCCAAGCTGATGGCCGAACGGCCGGACAACGTGCGCGTGTTCTATCTGTCCACGTCGCCGGAGTTGTTCGTGGATATCTGTCAGCGCCTGGGCAACTACGGCCTCAACAAGGGCGAATCGCGCGTGGTGCTGGAAAAACCGATCGGCCACGATCTGGTCAGCGCCAACCGCATCAACGACGACGTGGGCCGCGTTTTCGCCGAGTCGCAGACGTTCCGCATCGATCATTACCTCGGCAAGGAGACCGTGCAGAACCTGTTGGCGCTGCGTTTCGGCAACGCTTTGTTCGAGCCGTTGTGGAACGCTGGGCATATCGATCACGTGCAAATCACCGTGGCCGAAACGCTGGGCGTTGAAAAACGCGGCCCGTATTACGACCACGCGGGCGCGCTGCGCGACATGGTGCAAAACCACATGTTGCAGCTGTTGTGCATGGTGGCGATGGAACCGCCCGCGTCGATGTCGCCCGATGCGGTGCGCGACGAAAAACTCAAAGTGCTGCATTCGCTCAAGCGCATCGATGAAGGCAACGCCTCCCAGCTCACCGTGCGCGGCCAATATCGCGCGGGTGCGGCCGAAGGGCAAAGCGTGCCGGGCTATATCGAAGATTTGAACAGCACCGCCAAGACGAAGGTGGAGAAATCCAACACGGAAACCTTCGTGGCGCTGAAAGCTGAAATTGGCAACTGGCGCTGGGCGGGCGTGCCGTTTTACCTGCGCACCGGCAAGCGCCTGGCCGAGCGCGTGTCGGAAATCGTGGTGGCGTTCAAGCCGGTGCCGCATTCGATCTTCGCCGCATCGGCAGGTCCCTTGGGGCAAAACCGCCTGGTGCTGCGCCTGCAGCCGGACGAGGGCGTGAAGCTGTGGCTCACCATCAAACACCCTGGGCCGGGCGGTTTGCGTCTGCGTCACGTGCCGCTGGATATGAGCTTCGCCGAAGCCTTCGGCGTACAGCAGCCGGATGCGTACGAACGCCTGTTGCTCGACGTCGTGCGCGGCAATCCCACCTTGTTCATGCGCCGCGACGAAGTGGAAGCGGCATGGCGCTGGGCCGATCCGATTTTGGCGGCATGGTCTGCAAGCGGCGAAGGCCCGCGTCCGTATACCTCCGGTACCTGGGGCCCGAGCGCGGCCGTCGCCTTGATCGAACGCGATGGGCGCACGTGGGATGAGGATCACGAAGCGTGAGCACGCAACCGGCCCTGCATGCTTTCGACGATGGTCAAGCGCTGGCCAAGGCTTTGTCGGCCAGCATCGCGGATAAATTGCGCGAGGCCATCCAGGCACGCGGCGAAGCGGTGATCGCGGTATCGGGCGGCAGCACGCCCAAGCGCCTGTTTGAACTTCTATCCAACGAAGTATTGGACTGGTCGCGCGTCACCGTCACGCTGGTGGACGAACGCTGGGTGCCCGATTCCGACGAGCGTTCCAACGCGCGCCTGGTGGAATCGGTGTTGTTGCAACACAAAGCCGCCGATGCCGAATTCATGCCGCTGTATGTGGAAGCGGCAACGCCGGAAGCGGGCATTGGCGAGGTTCGCACACGCGTGGCGGCGTTGAAGCAGCCGTTCGACGTGATCGTGCTCGGCATGGGGCCGGACGGTCACACCGCCTCGTTCTTCCCCGGCGGCGATCGATTGAGCGAGGCGCTGGATACATCGAATACGGCATCGGTATTACCGATGCGTGCGCCAGGTGCCGGCGAGCCGCGCATCACGTTCACGCTGCCGGTGTTGCTGAAGGCGCGCACGCTGTATCTGCATATCCAGGGCGAAGACAAACGCGAGGTGCTGCAGCGTGCCGAGCAGCCGCGGAGCGATCTGCCGATCGCCAGTGTGCTGCGTGCCTCGCGGCCATTGGATATCTATTGGTGTCCGTAATGGGTCGTGGCGCACTGGATCCAAAGCGCTCGTCATTCCGGCCTTCGCCGGCGTGACGGTGAGGAACTATTGAACATGGTCGGCTGGAAAGAGACCTCTTTTCCAGCCGACCGCCAAGCATCAACGCCGAATCATCTCGGCTGGAGTTTGAAATGAGTTTGCACCCCGTCATCGCCGAAGTGACCGAGCGGCTGCGCGAACGCAGCCGCGACACGCGCGCCGCCTATCTGGACCGCATCCATGCCGCCACCATCGACGGGCCGCATCGCGCGCGGCTTTCCTGCGGCAATCTTGCGCATGGTTTCGCGGCCTGCAATGCGCAAGACAAAACCGCACTGCGCGAAGGCCATACGCCGAATATCGCCATCGTCACCTCGTACAACGACATGCTCTCGGCGCATCAGCCGTACGAGCGCTACCCCACCTTTATTCGCGATGTGGCGCGCAAAGCGGGCTTTACGGCGCAAGTTGCAGGCGGCGTTCCGGCCATGTGCGACGGCGTGACGCAAGGGCGCGCAGGCATGGAATTGTCGCTCTTTTCGCGCGACCTGATCGCGATGACCACGGCGGTCGCGCTTTCGCACGATATGTTCGACGGTGCGCTTTATCTAGGCATTTGCGACAAGATCGTGCCCGGCCTGCTGATCGGTGCGTTGAGCTTCGGTCATCTGTCCGGCGTGTTCGTGCCCAGCGGCCCGATGCCCAGCGGTATCAGCAACGAACAGAAATCGAAGGTGCGCCAGGCGTACGCGGAAGGCAAAGCCGATCGCGACGAATTGCTGGAGGCGGAAGCCGCGTCGTATCACTCCGCCGGCACGTGCACGTTCTACGGTACGGCCAACTCCAATCAGATGCTGATGGAGATCATGGGCCTGCATCTGCCGGGTGCGAGCTTCGTCGCGCCGGATACGCCGCTGCGCGATGCGCTCACCGCCGAAGCCGTGCGTCGTTGCGCGGCGTTGGGCAAGGCGGGCGAGCATTTGCCCATCGGCCAGATCGTCGACGAACGTGCGATCGTCAACGGCGTGGTGGGTTTGCATGCGACCGGCGGTTCCACCAACCATCTGCTGCATCTGGTGGCGATGGCGCAGGCAGCGGGCATTGCGCTGCGCTGGGAAGATTTCGACGCGTTGTCGTCGGTGGTGCCGTTGCTGGCGCGCGTGTATCCGAACGGTTACGCCGACGTGAATCAATTCCACGAAGCCGGCGGCATGGCTTTTCTGATCGATCAGTTGCTGAGCGCGGGTTTGCTGCATGGTGATGCGCGCACCGTCGCGGGCACGGATCTGTCCGGCTACGCCAAGGTGCCGGCACTCGATGCATCGGGTGCGCTGACCTGGACGCCGGTGTCCAAAGAAAGCGGCAATCGCGGCGTGTTGCGCGGCGTTGCCGAACCGTTCCGCACGGACGGCGGTTTGCGCATGCTGCACGGCAATCTCGGTCGCTCGGTGATCAAGGTGTCGTCGGTGCCGGAAGATCGTCTGGTGATCGAAGCGCCCGCAGTCGTGTTTCACGATCAGGACGAGATCAAGCGCGCGTTCGATCGCGGCGAACTCAACCGCGATTTTATCGCCGTGGTGCGCTTTCAGGGTCCGCGTGCGATCGGCATGCCCGAACTGCACAAGCTCACGCCGACGCTGGCCGTGCTGCAGGATCGCGGGCATCGCATCGCGCTCGTCACGGATGGGCGCATGTCCGGAGCGAGCGGGCGTGTGCCTGCCGCGATCCACATTACACCGGAAGCGGACGACGGCGGCCCCATCGCCAAAGTGCGCGACGGCGACATCATTCGCCTGGATGCGGTGCACGGAAAGCTCGATGTGTTGGTCGATGCCGCGCAATTGGCAGCGCGCGACGTGGCCGTCGAAGATCTATCCAGGCACCAGCACGGCATGGGCCGCGAATTGTTCGGTTTGTTCCGTCGCAACGCCGTCGCGGCCGACCTTGGCGCGGGCGTGCTTTGACCTTATGCAAGTTGGGGTGACCCAACATCACGTACACCGCTGGATTTCCACTTAAAACGATCATGAACATCGAAACCAAGCAGCAACACGTCGAAGCCACCATGCGTCTGGCGCCGGTCATTCCGGTCGTGATCATCGAAGACGCGCGTCACGCGGTGCCGATGGCCCGCGCGCTGGTGGCGGGCGGCACGCCGGCCATCGAAGTGACGCTGCGCACACCTGCGGCGCTCGATGCGATTCGCGCGATCGCCGCCGAAGTGGAAGGCGCGGTGGTGGGTGTGGGCACCGTGCTCAACGCCAACGATCTGCAGGCGGCCGAAAAAGCGGGTGCGCGGTTCGCGGTGTCGCCCGGCGTATCGCCGAAGTTGCTGGCGGCCGCCGATGACAGCGCCCTGCCCTTGTTGCCCGGCGTGGCCACCGCGAGCGAAGCGATGGCGATGCTCGAGCGCGGCTATCGTCATCTGAAATTCTTCCCCGCCGTGCCGGCTGGCGGCGCGAAACTGCTCGGCGCGTGGGCCAGCCCGTTGCCGCAACTGCGTTTCTGCCCGACCGGTGGCATTGCGCTCGCCACGGCCAACGATTTCCTCTCGCTACCGAACGTGTTGTGCGTAGGCGGGTCGTGGCTCACCCCGAGCGACAAGCTGAAGGCCGGCGACTGGGCGAGCATCGAGCAACTGGCCCGCGAAGCGGCGTCGCTGAAAGCGAAGCAATAGCCCGCCGGCGCGCGCAAGCCTGTGACTTCTGGGCGGTGAAACTGTCCTGCCTGCTTGCCTAAGCTGGGCGGTCGGCGCGTTGCGCCAACCATCCCGGGAAACCCACATGTCCATGCGCAAGCTTCCGCTCGCTCTCGCTCTTGCCACCTTGCTGCTCGGCAGCGCCGTACACGCCGCCGACAAGAAAGACAAAGCACACGAGGACGAGCCCAAGCCGGAAGCGGCTTTGCTGCATCCCCAGGCATCCAGCTCCGAAGGATCGGTGTCGGTCGAAGGCAAACGCATCGCCTACAAGGCGGTGGCCGGCACGATCGTGCTGCACGGCAAAGGCGATAAGGAGAACGATCCCACCGTCAGCATGTTCTACGTCGCCTATTTCAAGAAAGGCGACGATTCGGCCAAGCGCCCCATCACCTTCATTTACAACGGCGGCCCGGGCTCGGCCACGGTGTGGTTGCATATGGGCGCATTCGGCCCGCGTCGCGTGGTTACTGCCGACGATAGCCACACGCCTGCCGCGCCGTATCAGTTGGTCAACAACGACTACAGCCTGCTCGATGCGTCGGATCTGGTGTTTATCGATGCGCCCGGGGCAGGGTTCAGCCGTTTGATCGCGAACGATCCGGATGCATCCAAGCGCGACGAGCAGATGAAGGAGCGGCGCAAGGACGTTTACAGTGTCGACGGCGACGGCCATGCCTTCGCGCAATTCATTACGCAGTTTCTCTCACGCTACGGACGCTGGAATTCTCCGAAGTACCTGTTCGGCGAAAGCTATGGCACCACGCGCTCGGCGGTGCTTGCCAACGATCTGGAGAACGAAGACAGCGTGGATCTGAACGGCGTGATTCTGCTGTCGCAGATTCTCAACTTCGACACCAGCATCGATGGTCCCGATCAGAATCCAGGCGTGGACCTGCCGTACGAACTGGCGCTGCCCACGTTCGCCGCGACGGCGTTCTATCACCATCGCCTGCCTCAGCAACCGGCAGCGCTGGAGCCGTTCCTGAAGGAGGTGGAGCAGTTTGCGCTCGGCGATTACGCGCAGGCGATGATGGCCGGCTCGAACCTGGACGATGCGCGCAAACAGGCGGTCGCAGAAAAGCTGCATCAGTACACCGGTCTTCCCGTGGCGTATCTGTTGAAGGCCAACCTGCGCGTCACGGGCGGCATGTTCGAGCACGAATTGCTTGGCGACAGCGGCGACACCACCGGTCGCCTGGATTCGCGCTTCGCCGGTCCTTCGCTCGATCCGCTGAGCAAGGAAGCCGAATACGATCCGCAATCCTCCGCCATCAGTTCGGCTTACATTGCCGCCTTCAACAATTACGTACGCAAAGACCTCAAGTTCGGCCAGGACCAGGTCTACCGCGAATTTGCCGACGTGAATGATTGGAATTTCAAACACGCCGACCACGACGGCGCCGTGAATGTGATGCCGGATTTGGCGAAGGCGATGAAGACCAACCCGAATCTGAAAATCCTGCTCAACGGCGGCTACTACGATCTCGCCACGCCATTCTTCGCGGCGGATTACGAGATGCACCATTTGCCCGTGCAACCGCAGCTGATGAACAACATCAGTTATGAGTGGTATCCGTCCGGGCATATGGTGTATGCGCACGAAGCATCGCTGAAGCTGCTCCACGACAACGCCGCGCGGTTTATCGAACAGACCGACAACGTGAAGAATCACTGACACGGGAACATGACGCCGTGTGCTTTCTCCTTAGGAGAGAGCACGCGGTTTCGATCGATCAGGCAACGACCTCATATTCGCTCTGCACCAGTCCGCTGGCGTAGGAACGCGTCGCGATGTGCTTGAGTTTGATGTCGCCCGCAAGCGGACCAAACAACGGGATGCCCGTGCCGATCAGAATGGGTACGCGCGTAACCACCAGTCGTTGAATGAGTCCGGCGCGCAAAAAGCCCTGGATGGTCAGGCCGCCGTCCACATACGCGTGACGAATGCCTTGTGCGCCGAGCTTGGAAACGATGGCGTGGGGATCGCCGAACATGCGCTGCACGATCGCGCCGTCGGGCGGCGGCGCAAGCGCGTGGGAACTCAGCACGAAAACGGGCTTTTCGCCATAGACCCATGCACCGAATCCCAGCACCGTTTCGTAGGTTTTGCGCCCAATGACCAGCGCGTCCACCGTGCTCATGAACTCGTCGTAGCCGTGCGGCTCGCCGCCGCCCTCCGGCAGAAAATCGAGCGCGCCGTCAGCCCTGGCCATGAAACCGTCGACGCTGATACCCACAAAGACGGATGCTTTCATCGCAGTGTCTCCCAAGGGAGGGACTCGTGCGAGTATGCTCGCCCCGTCTCTCTGGAGAAACCTCATGCGTGCACTCATCGACCGCTACATCGACGCCTACAATCGCATCGACGTCGATGCCATGCTCGTCACCATGCATAGCGAGGTGATCTTCGAGAACTACACCGCCGGCGTGTTGAGCGTGCGCACGGTGGGCGCCGACGAACTTCGCCATCTGGCGGAAAGCTCCAAGTATTTGTTCTCCGCCCGCCGCCAAACCATCACCCGTTATGCCGAGGTGGATGGCGTGGCGCATGCGCAAATCCACTTTCAGGGTACCTTTGCCATCGATTTGCCGAACGGCGTGCGCGCCGGACAAAGCATTGCATTGGACGGGCGCAGCGAATACCGCGAGCGCGACGGTCTGTTGATCTACATTGCCGACTTCAGCGAGTGACCGGCGAAATCAGCTGCGCATATAGGTGACGTCGCTGGAGCCATCCGGCTCAGGACGGCGCAGCAGCGCGTTGTACCAGCGGCGTTGTTGTGCGGGATCGCCCTCGATCAGCCATTGCGGCTTGTTGGCGACCCACGCCGCAACCGGTACGCCGTCTTCGTACAACACACGTGTGCCGGCCAGTGCGGGCAATCGGTCGCCGGCGAGCACGGTACCCACGAGGTTCAGCGGATCGCTGCCGCTGAGGCATACCCGCAGTTGTTCCGGCGGGCGCTGCCGCACACTGCGCAATGGGCCGATAGCTTCGGGGAGCGCGAATTGTTCGCCAACCAAGCCTTCCACGAACCGGCCGCCGCGGATTTCGCCGCGCGCTTCCAGGCGATGGTAAACGCGCAACAGTTCGCGCCACGAAGGCAGCCAGGGTGCTTCGCGTTCCAGCAATTTCCAAAACACGACGCCATAGCGACGCAGCAACACGCGGGCAATGTGTTCGATGTTTTCGTCGGTGGCGGCGGTCTCCTTTGACGCAGAGGGTGCGGCTTTTCGCACCAGCGACCAGCGGCCTGCGTCTTCGATCTCGCTCAACGCATGCCGGCGCACGCGGCGATGCCTTGGCGATTCGCGCTTGGCCGCGGGCGTAAGCAAGGCTCGCAGGCCGGCGAAGCTGTCGGCGGTGACGCGGCCGGCGGACACAAGCTCGCCCAGCGCATCTTCCAATTCGGTACGAAGCAGGTGCGCCGCGTCGATCAGTTCGTCGAAGAACAATGCGCCATGCTCGGTCAATGTATCGGCGACGGCCTGAGCGCGCGAGGAGAGCAAAAGTTCCTGCTCCTGATTGCGATCGGCGATGGACGTCCAAATACCAAGTTGACGTCGCGGCAGCAGCACGATCGGCGTGGCGCGGACCGGTCCGCTGCTGCCGCCGCCGCTGCGCAGGCGATTCCAGCCGATGCGACCGGCGCGGCACAGTTCGTCCAGCCAGCGGCTGGAATAATCCTGCATGCGCGAGGCGAGCAGCTCGCTCTCCCACGCGCCGGCGGCCGCTTCGAAGCCTTCGAACTGATGCAGCACCGCGTTCAACGCATCGGGGCTGCTGAGCTTCGTGCTCGGCGTGGTGTGCTGCCATTCGAGCAGAAAACGCATCAGATCGCGCCGGCTGACGGGTTCGATTTCGCGGCGCAGGCGACCGATGGTGTAGCGATGGATACGTGCGAGCAGATGGCGTTCGCACCATTGGGTCTGGCTTGCTTCGGGGGTGAAACGGCCCTGCATGACGTAGCCTTCGGATTGCAAGCGAATCAGGGCGAGATCGATATCGCCACTTTCCACCTGCATCGACGAAGCCAGCGCTGCGACAGTGCTGGGGCCTAACCCCGTGAGGCGACCGCGAACCAATTCGAGCAAGGCATCTTCGCGCGTCCACGTCTGCGCGGCGTACTCGGCGGGGGCTTCGATGGGCGGATGCGTCGATGCATGGGTATGCACGGTTTGCCATGGCGGCAGTTTTTCCGCGCAAATCCAGATACCGCGCGAGTTGTCCACTTTTGCGCCGTCTTCCCGGAGGGGAGCAGGGGTCAGCAGCGTGGCCCGATGAACATTCGCAAGCTTGGATAGCCACTCAAGCCACCCTTCGTTTGCACGTGCATCTTCGTCGGTAACGAAACCAAGCACGTTGAGCGCCTCGTGCATTTCATCCGCGCTACGCACTTGTGGCCACGCCTCGCTGCGCACGGCGGCAATTGCCTCCGGATCGAGGCGCGCGAGATCGTCGGTGTCCTCGATGCCGTTCCAATGTCGCGTCTGCACGGCACGCGTGCGGCGTTCTTCCAGCGGCGCGTCGTCCAAAAACGCGTATGGCGCGGCGTTGAGCACTTCGCTGGCGAGCGGGCTGGGTGCGGTGAGATCGCGCGCCACGACGGTGATGGCGCCCGATTCCAGGCTTTTCAGAATGTTGAGCAGGCCATCCACATCCATCGCTTCGCGCAAGCAATCGTGCATGGTCTGATTAACCAAGGGGTGATCGGGAACCTCGCGCTCGCCGACGATGTTTTCCAGGCAAGCCACTTGATCGGGAAACACGGTGGCGAGCAAGTCTTCGCTCTTCATGCGCTGCAAGGGCGCCGGCACTTTCTTGCCGCCGGCGTAGCGCGGCAGCGCCAGCGCGGTGACCGCATTCCAACGCCAACGCACCGGAAACAGCGGCGCATCGAGCAGCGCCTGCACCAGCACATGTTCCGCGGTGTTGCTATGCAGGTACTGCGCGACTTCGATCAGCGGAAAACTGTGGCTGGTGGATAGCGACAGCACGATCGCGTTCTCGGTCGCGGCCGCTTGCAGTTCGAAATTGAACTGGCGGCAGAAGCGCTTGCGTAGCGCCAGGCCCCAGGCCTTGTTGATACGGCTGCCCCACGGCGTGTGAATCACCAGTTGCGTACCGCCGGATTCGTCGAAGAAGCGCTCGAACACCAGCGTGGACTGCGTGGGCATGACGCCCAGCGCGGCCTTGGCCTTGGCGAGATACTCCACGATCTGCTGCGCCGCGGACTCGTTCAGGCCCAGCGTTTGGCGCAACCAATCGAACGCCGATTGCACGCCCTCTGCATCGATGCGTGCGGTCACTTCTTCGCGAAAACGCGATACGCCGAGCGACAATTCGTTGCTGCGACCTGGCGCTTCGCCGAGCCAGAAAGGGATGCTGGGCGGCGCGCCTTGCGCATCTTCCACACGCAGGCGATCGCGTTCCACGCGCAAAATGCGATAGCTGGTGTTGCCGAGCTGGAAGATGTCGCCGGCCATGCTTTCGATCGCGAAATCTTCGTTTACGGTGCCGACGATGGTGGCTTGCGGCTCCATGACGACCAGGTAATCGGCCGTGTCGGGAATCGTGCCGCCGGAGGTGACGGCGGTGAGTCGCGCGCCGCGGCGCGCGCGCAGCGCGTGATGCACGGCGTCGCGATGAATGTACGCCGCGCGTGCGCCGCGGCGCGTGGTGAATCCGTCGGCCAGCATGCGTACCACGGTGGTGAATGTTTCGCGCGGCAGCGAGCGATACGGATAAGCGCGGCGCGCCAGATCGAACAGCGCGTCTTCGTCCCATTCCGCGCAAGCGACTTCCGCAACCAGTTGCTGAGCCAGCACGTCGAGCGGCTGCGGCGGTTGCACCAGCGTGTCGAGTTCGCCGCGCCGCACGCAATCGAGCATGGCTGCGCATTCGACCAGATCGTCGCGGCTGGTTGGGAACAAGCGCGCTTTGGGCGTGCCGTTCACCGCGTGGCCGGAGCGGCCGGCGCGCTGCAGCAGCCGCGCCACCCCCTTCGGCGAGCCGATCTGCAACACCCGTTCGACGGGCAGGAAATCGACGCCGAGATCGAGGCTCGAAGTGCAGACGACCGCCTTTAGCGCGCCGGTCTTCAGTCCAATCTCGAC